>NZ_CP127405.1:415000-417500 GCF_030291015.1 Stenotrophomonas sp. As-7 | reverse complement strand
GCAACGTATCGCTTGCTTTAAAACAATTAATAGTTGCTTGATCAAACGTCTGCAAGATGGACAATCATCCTTCCTGCAGGCGCCTTCACAAGATACCTGCGCATACTTTCAAAGATCTTGGGAAGTGGCCTCAGCGCCGTTCCCGTGTGCTGCGAAGTTTCCTTCGTAGCGAGCCGCCCATTATAGCCGGCTTTTCCGCTTCGTCAACACCTTTTTTCAAGGCCGTCTCACCGAAGTTGACGTTGTTGCCGATGCTGCTTCGTCGTTGGACCCGAGGGCCTTTCGTCGTTGCGAGCCGCCTATTATGGCAGGCTTTTCAGCTTTGTCAACAACTTGTGAGAGGAACTTGAAGCTCTTCGCGAAGTTGTTGCCGTAAGTCCAGGTCGAAACCTGAGGCTTGCAAAAAAAGGAAAACCCCGCTGCATGAGCAGCGGGGTTTTCGGGGTATAAACCCTGGCGATGACCTACTCTCGCATGGCTTAGGCCACACTACCATCGGCGCAGCTACGTTTCACTTCCGAGTTCGGGATGGGATCGGGTGGTTCCATAGCGCTAATTTCACCAGGGAGGCGGTTGGAGTGTCGCTTGGACGCCGTGTCTTTGCAGGGGGCGGGCATGGTGATGCCAGCGTTGCAAAGAGACGCGCCTGAGCGCCTGCCTCTCGTTTGGTCTTGTGACGTAGCGTGCACTTGGATCTATCGACATGTCATGTCGGCCAAGGCAACTTGAGGTTATATGGTCAAGCCTCTCGGATCATTAGTATCAGTTAGCTCAATACATTGCTGTACTTACACACCTGACCTATCAACCACGTAGTCTACATGGTTCCTTCAGGGGGCTTGTGCCCCGGGAGATCTCATCTTGAGGCGCGCTTCCCGCTTAGATGCTTTCAGCGGTTATCGCTTCCGAACATAGCTACCCGGCAATGCCACTGGCGTGACAACCGGAACACCAGAGGTTCGTCCACTCCGGTCCTCTCGTACTAGGAGCAGCCCCTCTCAAATCTCCAACGCCCATGGCAGATAGGGACCGAACTGTCTCACGACGTTCTGAACCCAGCTCGCGTACCACTTTAAATGGCGAACAGCCATACCCTTGGGACCGACTACAGCCCCAGGATGTGATGAGCCGACATCGAGGTGCCAAACACCGCCGTCGATATGAACTCTTGGGCGGTATCAGCCTGTTATCCCCGGAGTACCTTTTATCCGTTGAGCGATGGCCCTTCCATACAGAACCACCGGATCACTAAGTCCTAGTTTCCTACCTGCTTGATCCGTCGATCTTGCAGTCAAGCACGCTTATGCCTTTGCACACAGTGCGCGATGTCCGACCGCGCTGAGCGTACCTTCGAGCTCCTCCGTTACTCTTTAGGAGGAGACCGCCCCAGTCAAACTACCCACCATACACGGTCCCCGATCCAGATAATGGACCCAGGTTAGAACGTCAAGCACGACAGGGTGGTATTTCAAGGATGGCTCCGCCACAGCTAGCGCCATGGTTTCATAGCCTCCCACCTATCCTACACAGACGAACTCAACGTTCAGTGTAAAGCTATAGTAAAGGTTCACGGGGTCTTTCCGTCTTGCCACGGGAACGCTGCATCTTCACAGCGATTTCAATTTCACTGAGTCTCGGGTGGAGACAGCGCCGCTGTCGTTACGCCATTCGTGCAGGTCGGAACTTACCCGACAAGGAATTTCGCTACCTTAGGACCGTTATAGTTACGGCCGCCGTTTACTGGGGCTTCGATCAAGAGCTTCGCCTTGCGGCTGACCCCATCAATTAACCTTCCAGCACCGGGCAGGCGTCACACCCTATACGTCCACTTTCGTGTTTGCAGAGTGCTGTGTTTTTGATAAACAGTCGCAGCGGCCTGGTTACTGCGACCCTCTTCAGCTATAGCTCGCACGAGCCACCAAAAAGGGTGCACCTTCTCCCGAAGTTACGGTGCCATGTTGCCTAGTTCCTTCACCCGAGTTCTCTCAAGCGCCTGAGAATTCTCATCCTACCCACCTGTGTCGGTTTACGGTACGGTCTGCGTAAGCTGAAGCTTAGGAGCTTTTCCTGGAAGCGTGGTATCAGCAACTTCGCCATAAAGGCTCGTCTCGGTGCTCGGTCTTGAAGGATCCCGGATTTGCCAAAGATCCAAACCTACCGCCTTTCCCCGGGACAACCAACGCCCGGTATGCCTAACCTTCTCCGTCCCTCCATCGCACTTACGCGAGGTGCAGGAATATTAACCTGCTTCCCATCGACTACGACTTTCGTCCTCGCCTTAGGGGCCGACTCACCCTGCGCCGATTAACGTTGCGCAAGGAAACCTTGGGCTTTCGGCGTGCGGGTTTTTCACCCGCATTATCGTTACTCATGTCAGCATTCGCACTTCCGATACCTCCAGCAGACTTCTCAATCCACCTTCAACGGCTTACGGAACGCTCCTCTACCGCGTACATATAAATATGCACACCCCAAGCTTCGGTTCTGTGCTTAGCCCCGT
>NZ_CP127405.1:0-410000 GCF_030291015.1 Stenotrophomonas sp. As-7 | reverse complement strand
GAATTTGTTAGGTGTCTATGTTACCGGCGTTTGGGCCCGCGTTCCCGGGTCAGCCAGAGACCGACATCTGATGCTCAATTCCGATCAAGGCCGCGCACGCAAGCAGCGCTTCCAGGAACGACTCCACGTCCTGCACGACAACGCCCTGCACCGGAAGCTGAGGCAACACCTCCCCGCTGCGTTCAATGAGCGCTGGACGCGCCGTCATTGGATGCACGCCAGCCTGTTTGTGACCATCGGCGCACTGGTAGCCACCATCGTGCCGGGCTTCTCGCACACCATCGATGCCCCCTACGCCGACAGCCACACCAGCCTGGCCCTGCCGTTGCCCCCGCTGGCAATGGCCCGCCAGCAGCAGATCCCCGGTGACAGCTGGCAGGTGCTGCGGGTACAGCGCGGGCAGACCCTGAGCGACCTGTTCGACAAGGCCGGTATCTCCGCGACCACCCTGCACCGGGTGCTGGACCATCCAGGTGCGCGCGAATCGCTGACCAAGCTGCGCCCGGGCGCCGAGATCGCCTTCGACATGCCGCTGTCCGGTGACCTGCGCAGCATCCGCTTCGACCGCGATGCCGACAACCGGGTCGAGCTGAGCCTGAGCGGCGATGACATCAAGGAAACGGTGACCAAGCGCGAGACGTCCACGCGGACGGTGGTTACCAGTGGCGAGATCACCAGTTCGCTGTATGCGGCTGCGCGTCGCGCAGGACTGTCGCCATCGGCAATCGCGACGATGACCGACGACATCTTCAAGTACGACATCGACTTCTCCAAGGACCTGCAGCCGGGCGACCGCTTCAGCGTGGTGATGGACGAGACCTGGCGCGAGGGCGAGAAGGTCGATACCAGCAAGATCCTGGCCGCGACCTTCACTACTGGCGGCAAGACCTATTCCGGCTTCCGCTTCGACCGCAACGGCAAGTCCGAGTACTACGACATCAGTGGCCGTTCGCTGAAGAAGAGCTTCATCCGCATGCCGATCCCGTTTGCGCGGCTGAGCTCGACCTTCGGCGCGCGCAAGCACCCGGTGCTGGGCAAGATGCGCATGCACAAGGGCGTGGACTATGCCGCGCGCACCGGTACCCCGATCATGGCCGCCGGCGACGCGCGGGTGCAGTTTGTCGGCGTGCAGCGCGGCTACGGCAACGTGGTGATCCTCGACCATGGCCGCGGCCACACCACCCTGTACGGCCACATGTCGCGCTTTGCCGGGATCAAGAACGGCCAGCGCGTGGCCCAGGGCACGGTGATCGGCTACGTCGGCTCGACCGGCCTGGCGACCGGCCCGCACCTGCACTACGAATTCCGGGTCAACGGCGAGCACCGCAACCCCCTGACGGTGACCATGCCGCCGCCGGAGCCGCTGAAGGGCGCCGAGCTGGTGGCCTTCCGGGCGCAGACCGCGCCGGCGATGGCCCGCATCCAGGGCATGGAGAAGCTGATCTACGCCGACGCCAGCCCCGCCCCGGCCGCCGAAAGCGCGACCACCGAGGTGGCCAGCGCCAAGGACAAGGCGCCGGCAGGCCGCAAGCGCGGCTGAGCCCTGCGTTGACGAAGGAGGACACGGCAGCACAAGCTTGCCGTGTCCTTTTTTTATGCCCGCCATGAACACCACTGCCGATCCGTCCCTCCCCCTCTACCTGGGCCTCATGTCAGGCACCAGCGCTGACGGCATCGATGCCGCGCTGGTGCAGTTCCCGGCCGACGGAGGTTGCCGCTTCGTGCATGGGCTGACCGCCCGCTGGGAGCCGGTGCTGCGGGCGCGGCTGGTAGCGCTCGGTGAAGGCGGTCCGCTGCAGTCGCTGGAAGAGCTGGGCGAGCTGGACGCGCGGATTGCGATCAGCTTCGCCGCCGCCGCCAACCAGCTGCTGGACGAAGCCGGTGTCGAGCGTTCGCAGGTGCGGGCCATCGGCTCGCACGGGCAGACGGTGCGCCATCGACCGCTGGCCGATCCGGCGTTCACCCTGCAGCTGGGCGACGGCAACCGCATCGCCGAACTGACCGGCATCACCACCGTGTGCGATTTCCGCCGCCGCGACGTTGCAGCAGGCGGCCATGGCGCGCCGCTGATGCCGGCCTTCCACCTGGGCATGCTGGGTGCGGCCGATGAAGACCGTGCGGTGCTGAATCTGGGCGGGATCGCCAACCTGACCCTGATTCCGCGCGAAGGCGTCGTGCGTGGCTTCGATACCGGCCCCGCCAATGCGCTGATGGATGCCTGGTGCCAGCGCCATACCGGGCGCAGCTTCGACGCTGACGGTGCCTACGCGGCCAGTGGTGCGGTGGATGACAGCCTGCTGGCCGGCTGGCGCGCGGCCCCGTGGTTCGCGCTGCCGCCGCCCAAGAGCACCGGGCGCGAGCAGTTCCACCTGCCGTGGGCCGAAGCGCACATGGAGGAAGGCCAGTTTGCCGCCGCCGATGTACAGGCGACGCTGCTGGAGCTGACCGCGGCGACGGTGGTGGATGCGCTGCTGGCCCAGCAGCCGGACACCCGCCGGGTACTGGTATGCGGCGGCGGTGTGCGCAACGCGCAGTTGATGCGGCGGCTGGCGGCGCGACTGCCGGGCGTGGTGGTCGAATCCACGGCATTGCACGGGCTGGACCCGGAGTATGTGGAGGCAATGGGGTTTGCGTGGCTGGCGCAGCGGACGATGGACGGGCTGGCGGGCAACCTGCCGAGCGTGACCGGGGCGAAGGGGCCGCGGATTCTCGGGGCGATCCATTTGGCATGAAGTGACGCCATCCGCCGGGCATGGCCCGGCGACCCGACATCAGATCAATCGAAGCCTTGGCCGGCAGGGAGGGCCTGCAGTGCGGCGATCGCGTCGGACAGGGCGTCGACTTCAGGATCGCCGAAACCGGAGCGGACCTCCAGTTCACTGCTGAACAGGCCCTGCTCCAGCAGGACCGCGCAGGTTTGTTCATGGGTCCAGCCTCGGGCAACCGAGACCCGTTTGATGCGTTCCAGCAGCAGCGGGTCCAGGTCCCGCAGCACTACGTCGGCCATGCTCACTTCCCCGTTCGCAAGGCACCGCCCCCTCGGCGCGTCGGGGCGATCATCCCGCAGTAAGCGCGGACAGGCAATCAGGCGGCGGGTGACGGTCCACGATCAAGGATGCGTGGCCACAGCCAGGCCAGCAGCAGCATGGTCGGCACCACCGTGACGGCGCTGAGCATGAAGAAGGTGCTGTAGGACGTCGCTTCCACGATGTAGCCGGAGACGCCGCCGACGAACTTGCCCGGCAGGTTGGCCAGCGATACCAGCAGGGCGTACTGGGTCGCGGTGAAGTTGCGATCGGTCAGCGAAGACATGAATGCCACCAGCACCGTGCCGGCGAAGCCCTGGAACAGGTTGTCGGCACTGAGCGCAGCGTAGAACGCCCACAACTGCCCCGGATTGTGCGCCATCAGCAGGAAGGCCAGGTTGGACAGGGCTACGCCCAGCGCCGCGACAAGCAGCATCCGGCGGAAACCGAAGGCGGCGACGGCGATACCGCCAATGAACGCGCCACCAATACCCATCCACACGCCGAACAGCTTCGATACGGTGGCGATGTCGGCCTTGTCGAAGCCCGAGTCGAGATAGAAAGGTCCGGCCATCACGCCGATGACCTGGTCGGGAAACTTGAAGAACCCGACGAACGCGAGCAATGCCAATGCCAGTGCCATGCCGTTGCGGCTGAAGAAGCTGGTGATCGGCTGTACGAACGCTTCGGCAATGTCGATGCGGCGCTGCACGGCGTTGGCCGGACGCTCGGGCTCGCGGCAGAACAGGGTGGTGATGATCGGCACGATCATCAGGGCGGCCATGGCCAGGTAGGCAATGATCCAGCCTTCGAACTGTGCGAGGTACAAGGCGCCGGCGCCGGCCAGGATCAGGCCGATGCGATAGCCCAGCGTGTACGTGGCGGCCAGGGCGGCCTGCGCGGTCTGCGGCGCGATCTCGATGCGGTAGGCGTCGACCACCGAATCCTGGGTGGCGCCTGCAAACGACGCCACCAGTACCCAGGCCACCAGCGGCCACACGCCCTGCTCCGGCCGCACGAACGCCAGTGCAACCAGGCCCACCAGCACCAGGATCTGCGAGACCAGCAGCCACGAGCGGCGGCGGCCGAGGAAACCCAGCAACGGAAACGCGTAGCGATCCAGCAGGGGCGCCCAGACGAATTTGAGCAGGTAGAAGAAGCTGGCCAGGCTGATCAGGCCGATGCTGCCCAGATCGAGGCCGACATCGCGCAGGCGGGTGGACAGGGTCTGCGAGGCGATCAGCAGGAACGGCAGGCCGCTGCCGAAGCCCAGCAGGGCCATGGTGAGCGCCGAGGGCGTGCCGAACGCACGCTTGATGCCGGCCCAGCCCTTGTAGCCGGCCGGCTTGGCAGCCTCGGTCACAGGTCGTAGTCCACGATGAACGGTGCGTGGTCGGAGAAGCGCTGGTCGCGGTAGATCGAGCAGCTGCGCAGGCGGTCACGCAGGCCTGGGGTGATGAACTGGTAGTCGATTCGCCAACCCACGTTGTTGGCGCGGGCGGCGCCACGGTTGCTCCACCAGGTGTAGTCCTCGCCGGTCGGATTGAGCAGGCGATAGGCATCGGCCCAGCCGCGACCGCTGGCCACATCGGTGGCCTGGCCGTGGTCGGCGCACAGGGCATTGAGCCAGTCGCGTTCTTCGGGCAGGCAGCCGGAGTTCTTCTGGTTGGACTTCCAGTTCTTGATGTCCAGCGCCGAGCGGACGATGTTCCAGTCGCCACACAGCACGTAGTCGCGGCCGCTGCGCGCCCATTCTTCGAGGATCGGCCGCAGCCACTCCATCACTTCGAACTTGAAGCCCTGGCGCAGGTCGCCCGAACTGCCGGACGGGATATAGAAGGAGACCACGCTGAGGTTGCCGAAGCGTGCCTCGATGTAGCGGCCTTCGTCGTCGAACGGGGCCCAGCCCAGCGAGGTGATGACCTGGTCCGGTTCGCGCTTGCTGTAGATCGCCACGCCGCTGTAGCCCTTCTTGGTGATGGCATCGCGGTAGAAGCAATGGTGGCCGTCCGGGCGGAACATCGGGTCGGTCAGCTGGTCTTCCTGGGCCTTGGTCTCCTGGATGCAGAGGACGTCGGCGTCCTGGCCACGGAACCAGTCGAGGAAGCCCTTGGTGGCGGCCGAACGGATGCCATTGGCATTGAAACTGATGATGCGCATGCGGAAGAACCTACGGCGGGAAACCGGGCAAGCATACCGGTTGCCTGCCGGGCTGAGCAGCCCGCGGGGGCCGTCCCGGATACCCGCGTGAAGGGGCCGGACGAGCGCAGAAGGCCCAGCTGGATTAGGATTTGCGCTCCAAATGAAGATGAATCGAGTTTTGATGAGCGACCACCGTCACCGTTTCCTGCAGCTGGCCCTGACCGCCGATGCCCTGCGCTTCGGCCAGTTCACCCTCAAGTCCGGCCGGCTGAGCCCCTATTTCTTCAACGCCGGCCGTTTCGACTCCGGTTCCCTGCTGTCGCAGCTGGGCGCGTGCTATTCCGACGCCATCGACGCCACCGGGATCAAGTACGACGTGGTGTTCGGCCCGGCCTACAAGGGCATTCCGCTGGCCACCGCAATGGCCTGCGAGCTGGCCCAGCGTGGCCGCGACCTGCCGCTGTCGTTCAACCGCAAGGAAGTGAAGGACCATGGTGAAGGCGGCCAGTTGATCGGCGCCGACATGACCGGCAAGCGCGTGCTGATCGTCGACGACGTGATCACCGCCGGCACCGCCATCCGCGAGGCGCTGGCGATCATCCGCGCTGCGGGCGGCATTCCGGCCGGCATCGTGGTGGCCCTGGACCGCCAGGAGATCGCCTCGGACAGCGACCATCGCTCGGCCGCACAGGCCGTGGCCGAAGAAGCCGGCATCCCGGTGATCGCCGTGGCGACACTGGCCGACCTGCTTGATTTCGCGTCCGGAAATCCGGAACTTGTAGGCTACCGGCAGCCGCTGGAGGCCTATCGCGCCCAGTACGGCGTCCGTTCCACGCGCTGACCATCAGGGGAAGGTCGCATGTTCCGAGTTCCTGCCATCGTTGCTGCCAGCCTGCTGCTGGTGATGCCGCAGACACTGCTGGCACAGTCCGGCGGCAAGGCCGCAGACAAGAAGCTGTACTGCTGGAACGAGGGCAAGGAGCGGATCTGCAGCGATGCGCTGCCAGCCGATGCGGTCAACCACGCCCGCGATGAGTTCAGCGCCAACAGCGGCCTGCGTAATGCGCAGGTGCAGCGCGCGTTGAGCGATGAGGAACGCGCTGCCGCCAGCACGGCGGCGGCGCAGGCCCAGCTGGACCAGATGGCCGAACAGACCCGCCAGCGCACCGAACAGGCGATGCTGACCACCTACGGTGATGAGAACGCGCTGCGGCGCGTGTTCGCCGAGCGCCAGGAGGTGCTCGACAACAACCTCAAGACCGCCCAGTACAACGTGGCCAGCCTGCGCGATTCGCTGGTGGCCCTGCTTGCTGCCGCCGGTGACCGCGAACTGGCCGGCGGCAAGGTGGCCGACAAGCAGGCCCAGGCGATCGCCCAGCGCCATGCGCAGCTGAAGTCGCAGCAGCGGCTGCTGGCCAGCTTCGAACAGCAGCAGCAGGCATTGAAGGTCGAGATCGAAAGCAGCCTGCAGCGCTATCGGCAGCTGAAGGGATTGGCGCCGGAGGCGGCTCCGGCACAGACCCCGACGGGTTGAGCACCGCGCGGCTCGCCCGCCATGGCCCGGCGCTGGCGGATGCCGGGTTACGGCCTGGACCCTGAAATTTATGCACTCTTTACGCGTCGGCCCGGTCCGGCGCGTAGTGCGTTTATGGGGGTGGGGACGACGATGACGGCCTGAGGTGGAGGGGTTCCACCAGGTCTCAATTCCATGTCCCCCTGGCTGTCGTTGCTGTGTGGCGTGCTGGTGCTGGTTGCCGCCGCCTATCTTCTTTATGTCGTGCTGCGGCCCGAGTCGTTCTGAGCGGAGCCTGCCATGACTGAAATTCTTGCCATTCTTGCCGCCAGCCTGCTGCTGGCCTGGCCCCTGGGCCTCTATCTTGCCCGGGTGATGCGCGGCACGCCGATGAAGGTCGACGTGCTGTTCCACTGGATCGAAAAGCCGCTGTACAAGGTGCTCGGCGTCGATCCTTCACGTTCGATGTCCTGGCGGGGCTACGTGCTGGCGTTCGTGCTCAGCAACGTGGTGATCGCGGTGCTGACCCAGGCCGTGTTCATGACCCAGGCGTGGTTGCCGTTGAATCCGGACCAGATCCCGAACATGCGCTGGGACACGGCGCTGCACACGATGATCTCGTTCCTGACCAACACCAACCAGCAGCACTACTCCGGCCAGGCGCAGCTGTCCTACTTCTCGCAGATGACCGGCATCACCGGCCTGCAGGTGGTGACGCCGATGATGGGCCTGGCGCTGGCCGTGGCGACGCTGCGGGCGTTGTTCTCGCGTGCGCCGAAATCGGTCACCGCGCCCGTCGCGGGCGATGACCGCCAGGTGGCGGTGGGCAATTACTACACGGACGTCGTGCGCTTGTGCGTGCGCTTCCTGTTGCCGCTGTGCCTGGTATGGACGCTGCTGCTGACCAGCCAGGGCGTGCCCTCCACGATGGCTGGTGGCCCGCAGGCCACGCCGATCGATGCCAGCGCCGGCATGGCGCAGCAGAAGCTGCCGCTGGGTCCGGTTGCGGCGATGGTCGCGGCCAAGCAGCTGGGCGCCAATGGTGGCGGCTGGTATGGCCCGAACAGCAGCTTCCCGCTGGAGAACCCGACCCCGGTGTCGAACATGCTGGAGGTGATCGGCATCCTGCTGGTGCCGATGGCGGTGATCTTCATGATCGGTGCGTTCACCGGGCGCCGTCGTTTCGGCGCGCTGGTGTTCAGCTGCATGCTCGGCATGTCGCTGCTGTCCACCGGCGCGATGGTGTGGAGCGAGGGCCATAGCGGCAGCGCGGCCACGCCGCTGCTGATGGAAGGCAAGGAAGTGCGCTTCGGCGCCGATGGCACCGCGCTGTGGGCGGCGGTGACCACCCAGGTCTCCAACGGTTCGGTCAACGGCATGCACGATTCGCTGAGCCCGCTGTCTGGCGGCCTGGCGATGGTCAACATGCTGGTCAGCGCGATCTGGGGCGGCATCGGCTGCGGCCTGCAGCAATTCATCGTGTACCTGCTGCTGGGTGTGTTCCTGGCAGGGCTGATGACCGGCCGTACGCCGGAGCTGTTCGGTCGCAAGCTGGAAACGCCACAGGTGCGCCTGCTGGCCCTGCTGGTGCTGCTGCAGCCGATCACCCTGCTGCTGTTCACCGCGATCACGCTGGCCGTGCCCGGTCTGGCCGGTACCTCCAATCCCGGTTTCCACGGCATCAGCCAGGTGTTCTACGAGTATGTCTCGGCCTACGCCAACAACGGCTCGGGCTTCGAGGGCCTGGGCGACGCCACGCCGTGGTGGAACCTGAGCTGCTCGCTGGTGCTGCTGCTGGGCCGCTTCCCGCTGCTGATCATCCCGCTGGTGGTGGCCGCGCAGCTGGCCGCCAAGCGGCAGGCCCCTGAATCGGCTGGCAGCCTGCAGATCGAAACGCCGACGTTCGCCCTGACCCTGGTCTCGGTGATCGTCATCCTGACCGTGCTGCAGTTCATGCCGGCGCTGGTACTCGGCCCGATCGCCGACCACCTGAGCCTGGGACTGCACTGAGGACACCCCCATGAGTAGTCACGCAACCGCAAACCGTTCCTCCTCCGTGGCGTCCCGCCCGGCCCTGCTCGATGCCGCCGGCCTGCGCCGCGCGCTCATCGAGGCCGTACGCAAGCTTTCGCCGATGCACCTGGTGCGCAGCCCGGTGATGGCGGTGGTGATGGCCGGCACGATCGTCGCCGCGATCATCACCCTCACCGGCAATGCGCCACTGGGCTTCGGCCTGGCGGTGACGGCGATCCTGCTGGTCACCGTGCTGTTCGGCAATTTCGCCGAGGCCGTGGCCGAAGCACGTGGCCGTGGTCAGGCCGCCTCGCTGCGCCGCGCCCGCCAGGACTTGGTGGCGCGCCGTCTGGCGTCGGCGCAGGCCGGTGCCAGCGAAACCCAGGTGCCGGCCGCCGAGCTGCGCCCCGGTGACCACGTGATCGTCAGTGCCGGCGAGCTGGTACCGGCCGACGGCGAGATCGTGCAGGGCCTGGCCACCATCAACGAAGCGGCGGTGACCGGCGAGTCGGCACCGGTGCTGCGCGAGGCGGGTACGGATCGCTCCGGCGTGATCGGCGGCACCAAGGTGCTGTCCGACCAGATCGTCGTACGCATCACCGCCGAGCCGGGGCACAGCTTCCTGGACCGGATGATCGCGCTGGTGGAAGGCGCCAACCGGCAGAAGACACCGAATGAAATCGCGCTGACCCTGCTGCTGGCGGCGATGACGCTGACGTTCCTAGTGGTGGTGGCAACGCTGCCGGCGATCGGTGCCTCGGTGGGCGTCAAGGTTGATCCGCTGCTGCTGATCGCGCTGCTGGTATGCCTGATCCCGACCACCATCGGTGGCCTGCTGCCGGCCATCGGCATCGCCGGCATGAACCGTGCGCTGGCCGCCAACGTACTGGCCAAGTCGGGCAAGGCGGTGGAAGTGGCCGGTGACGTCGACGTGCTGCTGCTCGACAAGACCGGCACCATCACCTACGGCGACCGCCAGGCGAGCCACTTCCATGCACTGGCCGGGATCGACGCCGACCAGCTGCGTGAGGCGGCGCTGCTCTCTTCGCTGGCCGACCCGACGCCGGAAGGCAAGTCGATCGTGCGCCTGGCCCGTGAGCAGGGCTGCACCACCGCCGAGCCGGACCAGGCCGACTACCTGGCCTTCAGCGCGCAGACCCGCATGTCCGGTGTCGACCTGATGCACGGCCGGCAGATCCGCAAGGGCGCTGCCGATGCGATCCGCGCCCATGTGCAGGCGCTCGGCGGCACCGTGCCGGCCGAACTGGCCGGGCGCGTGGACCAGGTCGCACGCAATGGTGCCACGCCGCTGGTGGTGGCCGAGGGTCGCCATGTGCTGGGCGTGATCGAGCTGTCGGACGTGGTCAAGCACGGCATGCGCGAGAAGTTCGCACAGCTGCGGGCGATGGGCATCCGCACGGTGATGATCACCGGCGACAACCCGCTGACGGCCGCCGCGATCGCTGCCGAAGCCGGTGTGGACGACTACATCGCCGAGGCGCGGCCGGAGGACAAGCTTGCACGCATCCGTGCCGAGCAGGCCGGTGGCCGCCTGGTGGCGATGGTCGGCGACGGTACCAACGATGCGCCGGCGCTGGCCCAGGCAGACATTGGCCTGGCGATGAATTCAGGCACGCAGGCGGCCAAGGAGGCCGGCAACATGGTCGACCTGGATTCGGATCCGGCCAAGCTGCTGGCGGTGGTGGAGGTGGGCAAGCAGCAGCTGATCACCCGCGGCGCGCTGACCACGTTCTCGCTGGCCAACGATGTATCCAAGTACTTCGCGATCCTGCCGGCGTTGTTTGCCGCCACCGTGCCTGCGATGGCCGCGTTGAACGTGATGCAGCTGTCGAGCCCGCGCAATGCGGTGCTGGCGGCGCTGATCTTCAATGCCCTGGTGATTCCCGCCCTGATTCCGCTGGCGCTGCGCGGTGTGCGCTTCCGCCCGGCCACCGCAACGGCGCTGCTGCGCCGGAACATGCTGGTGTACGGCCTGGGTGGCGTGCTGCTGCCGTTCGCGGCAATCAAGTTGATCGACCTTCTTCTTGTTCTGGTATTCGGCGCATGAACCGTTCTGACTCCCCTTCCCTTTCCCGCGAGCTGAAGAGCGAGGCGCGCGTGGCGACGCTGCAGGATGGCGCCAGCTGGCGCCCGGCCATCGGCCTGGGCGTGGCCACCCTGCTGCTGGCCGGTGCGGTCTACGCCGGCATCGCCACCGGTTTCGCCGGCCTGTCCTTCCCGGCGCAGGCCGAAGGCAGCCTGCTGCGTGATGGCAGCGGCCAGGTGCGTGCTTCGGCATGGCTGTCGCAGCCATTCACCGGCGATGGCTACTTCCAGGCACGACCATCGGCGGCCAACTACGACCCGATGGCAGCGGCCGGTTCCAACCTGGCTCGCAGCAACCCGGCGCTGGCCGAACGCGTGGCGGCGAGCACTGCGGCAGTGGCCGCGCGCGAAGGCGTAACGCCTGCGCAGGTACCTGCCGATCTGGTCACCCAGTCCGGCGGCGGCCTCGATCCCCAGCTGTCGCCGGCAGCAGCACAGCTGCAGGTGGCACGCGTGGCGCGTGCACGAGGCCTGCCGGTGGAGCGCGTGCAGGCGCTGGTGAAGGCCAACACGCAGGGCCGGCAATGGGGCGTGTTCGGCCAGCCACGGGTGAACGTGGTGACACTGAACTTCGCCCTGGACCACGCGGCACGCGCGCCGTGATGCAGGGCTGCACCCGCTGCGCGCACAATGGCGGCCATGACAGCGGCTCCCATGACTGATCTGCGGACCCGCCAGGCCAATGCCCTGGTGGAAGGCCTGCAACGCGAAGCCGGTGGCAAGCTCACCGTGTTCCTCGGCGCTGCGCCCGGCGTAGGCAAGACCTACGCGATGCTGACCCGCGCGCAGGAACAGCTGCGACGTGGCGTGGACCTGGTAGTGGGGCTGGTGGAGACCCACGGCCGTGCCGATACCCAGGCCCTGCTGGAAGGGTTGCCGCGGTTGCCGCTGAAGGACGTGGCCTACCATGGCCACGACCTGCAGGAGATGGACCTGGACGCCGTGCTGGCGCGCAGGCCGGCGCTGGTGCTGGTGGACGAGCTGGCCCACCGCAATGCGCCGGGCAGCCGCCATGAACGGCGCTGGCAGGACGTGATGGAACTGCTGGACGCCGGCATCGACGTCTGGACCACGGTCAACATCCAGCATCTGGAAAGCCTCAACGATGTGGTGATGCGCATCACCGGCGTACGCGTCAGCGAGACGGTCCCGGACGGCGTGCTCGACCGCCTGCACGACATCGTGCTGGTCGATCTGCCGCCGCGCGAACTGATCGCGCGCCTGCAGCAGGGCAAGGTGTACGTGCCCGAGCAGGCCGCGCATGCACTGCAGGCGTTTTTCTCGCCGGCCAACCTGACCGCGTTGCGCGAACTGGCCATGCAGGAAGCGGCCGACCGCGTCGACAGCAGCCTGCGCGAAGCGCGCGCCGCGCGCGGTGAGAGCAATCTGCCGCTGCGACGTGGTGTGCTGGTGGCGATCGATGGCGGCGGCCAGAGTGAATACCTAGTGCGGGTGGCGCGCCGCATCGCCGAACGCCGCGATGCACCGTGGACGGTGGTGACGGTGCAGGGACGCCGCCAGGACGAAGCAACGCGGCGCGAGATCGATGCGGCGTTCGCGCTGGCCCGCCGCCTGGGTGGCGAAGCCGAGCTGCTGCACGGCTCAAGCATCGCCGATGCATTGCTCGACCACGCCGCGCACAACGGCGTATCGACCCTGGTACTGGGCCGCACCCGCGAGCGACCACTGGCGCGGATGTTCAACCGCACCCTGACCCAGCAGCTGATCCAGCGCGGCGCGCATTACGAGATCACCATCATCAGCACGCCGCAGGCGCGGGCGCGCTCCCGTCGTGAAGGCCTGCTGCCACCGATGCGTGGGATCAGCCACGAGCCGTTGCAGGCGCTGTTGGCTACTGCGCTGGCCTGCCTGGTGGCGTGGCTGGCCGAACGCTGGGTGGGCATGGCCGATCTGTCGATGGTGTTCATCGTGGCCGTTGTGGTGGTAGCCGCGCGTACCCGCGCCAGCGTCGCGGTGATGGCGGCGATCCTGTGTTTCCTCGCCTACAACTTCCTGTTCATCGCGCCGCGCTTCACCTTCGCCATCGGCGCGCGACAGGGCGTGATCACCGTGTTCCTGTTCCTGGCGGCGGCATTGGTTGCCGGACGCCTGGCGTCGCGCCTGCGCATGCAGGTGATCGCCCTGCGCGCGGCCAACCGCCATGCGCGTGCGCGCCAGCAACTGGGCCGGCAGCTGGCCAGCGCAGCCGGCAACGGTGAAGTGGCACAGGCCGGCCGGCATGCGCTGGAACAGGCCATGGATGTTCCGGCATGGCTGCGGATCGGCGCCGATATCGCCGCCGGTGGCCGTCACCTGCCCGGTGATACCGACCTGGCAGCGGCCGACTGGGCCCTGCGCCATGGCCAGCCCAGTGGCCGCTTCACCGATACCCTCGCTGGCGCGCAATGGTGGTTCCTGCCGCTGTTGGACGGCGAGGACCGTGCGATCGGCGTGGCCGGCCTGTACCTGCCGGGTGCGCAGGCGCGGCTGCTGCCCGAACAGCGCCAACTGGCCGAAGCGATGGTTGATGACATCGCCCAGGCCGCCTTGCGCACGCGCCTGGTGGCCGAGCTGGAACAGGCGCACGTCAGCAACGAGACCGAACGGCTGCGCTCTGCCCTGCTCTCCTCGGTGTCGCACGACCTGCGCTCGCCACTGGCGGCGATGATCGGCTCGGCCGACAGCCTGGCCAGCTACGGCGCGGCGATGGATCTGGCCGACCGCCGCGCCTTGCTGGACACCATCCTGGTAGAAGGCGAGCGCTTGGACCGCTACATCCAGAACCTGCTGGACATGACCCGGTTGGGCCACGAGGGCCTGAAGATCAACCGCGACTGGATAGGCGTGGATGAGCTGATTGGTTCGGCCGCCCGCCGCCTGCAGCGTTACCAGCCGAAGGTGCGGCTGGAGCTGGATATTCCGGCGACGCTGGCACCGATCTGGGTGCATCCGGCACTGGTCGAGCAGGCAGTGTTCAATGTGATGGAGAACGCTGGCAAGTTCTCGCCGGCCGATGCCGCCGTGCAGGTGCTGGCGCGCGAACTGGATGGTCAGCTGCGTATCGACGTGATCGATGCCGGCCCCGGCATTCCCGACGACGAGCGCGCGCGGATCTTCGATATGTTCTACAGCGTCGAACGCGGCGACCGCGGCCGCCACGGCACCGGCCTCGGCCTGACCATCTGCCAGGGCATGATCGGCGCGCATGGCGGCAGCGTGCAGGCGCTGCCCGGGCGCGACGGTCGCGGTACCCTGATCCGCATCACCCTGCCCCTGCTCAAGCCAGCCTCCCACGATGAGTCCGACCCCGACTGACGCCAGCGCGCCGGCCCCACGCGTGCTGGTGATCGACGATGAAACCCAGATCCGCCGGTTCCTGGACATCAGCCTGCGCGCGCAGGGCTACCAGGTGCGCCAGGCTGCGACCGGCCAGGAAGGCCTGCAGATGGCCGCCAGCGAGGACATGGACCTGGTGATCCTGGACATCGGCCTACCGGACATGGAAGGCCACGAGGTGCTGGAACAGCTGCGGCAGTGGAGCCAGGTGCCGGTGATCATGCTGACCGTGCGTGCCGGCGAAACCGAGAAGGTGCGTGCACTGGACAACGGCGCCAACGACTACGTGACCAAACCCTTCGGTACCCAGGAGCTGATGGCACGGGTGCGGGCGCTGCTGCGCACACGCAGCGTGCCGACCGATGGCACGCCGCCGGTGTTCGACGACGGCCACCTGCATGTGGACCTGGTGCGCCGCGAAGTGGCGATCGATGGCGAACTGGTGGCGTTGACCCGCAAGGAGTACGCGTTGCTGTCGCTGCTGCTGCGCAATGCCGGGCGCGTGGTGACCCAACCGCAGATCCTGCAGGAAATCTGGGGACCCACCCACCAGCACGACACCCACTACCTGCGCATCCTGGTCGGCAAGCTGCGGCACAAGCTGGGCGACTCGGCGCTGGATTCACGCTACCTGTTCACCGAGCCCGGTGTGGGGTTGCGGTTCAAGGGGTGAGGTGTGCCGACCAACGGTCGGCACCCACCAGACAAGTAGATCCACGCCATGCGTGGATGGACATCCATCGAAGCGCATCCACGCATGGCGTGGATCTACCGTGTCGACCAAGGTCGACACCTACCAAGAGCAGCCGGAAATCTGTCGAAGGCGGGGTGGGTCCGGTTGCGGGGGCGTGAGCCGCATGGATGCGGCGACCGAGCTTACATGGACGTACTTGCAGCGCCCCCGCGACCGGACCCACCCCGCCATCCCGCAGGAAGCCAGCGGTTCAAGACGTTGACGTGGATTCGGCGGGTGCCGGGCGCAGCCCGGCGGCACCTCAGAATCCCAGCGGGGTGTCGCCCAGCACCGGCTGCAGCTGGCTGCGGAACAGCGCCTGGATGCGCTCCAGTGCCGCTTCGTCGTTGCCTTCGAAGCGCAGCACCAGCACCGGCGTGGTGTTGGACGCGCGCACCAAGCCCCAGCCGTCGGCGAAGTCCACCCGCAGGCCGTCGATGGTCGACAGGCGACCGCCGACATACGGGTTGTCCGGCGACTGCGCAGCAGCCACCAGCATCGCCACCAACGCATGCGGGGTTCCCTCGGCCACCGGCACCTTCAGCTCCGGCGTCGCCACCATTTCCGGTAGTTCGGCCAGCACTTCGTCCGGCGCTTCTTCGCGCTGGGCCAGGATCTCCAGCAGGCGTGCAGCGGCGTACAGGCCATCGTCGAAGCCGAACCAGCGCTCCTTGAAGAAGAAGTGGCCGCTCATCTCGCCCGCCAGTTCGGCGTCGGTCTCGCGCATCTTCGCCTTCATCAGCGAGTGCCCGGTCTTCCACATCAACGGGCTGCCGCCATTGCGCAGCACGTGATCGGACAACTTACCCGTGCACTTCACGTCGTAGATCACCATCGCGCCCGGGTTGCGCATCAGCACATCGGCGGCGAACAGCATCAGCAGACGGTCGGCGTAGATGATCTTGCCTTCAGCGGTGACCACGCCGAGGCGATCGCCATCCCCATCGAACGCCACGCCGAGGTCGGCGCCGAAGCGCTTGACCGTCTGCACCAGGTCTTCCAGGTTGGCCGGTTCGCTGGGATCGGGGTGGTGGTTGGGGAAGGTGCCGTCGACATCGCAGTACAACGGAATGACTTCGGCGCCGATCGCTTCCAGCAGCTGCGGCGCGAGGGCACCGGCCACGCCGTTGCCCGCGTCGGCGACCACCTTCAGCGGGCGGTCCAGCTGCACGTCATCGGCAATACGCTGGATGTAATCGGCGGCGACCTCGCGCTGCTGGTAATCACCCGGCTCCGCAGCCTGGACCAGACGGCCTTCGACAATGCGCTGGTAAAGGTCGGTGATCGCATCGCCGGACAGGGTCTCACCACCGATGACGATCTTGAAACCGTTGTAGTCCGGCGGATTGTGGCTGCCGGTGACCGCTACACAGGTACCGGTGCGCAGGTGGAAGGCGGCGAAATACACCACCGGGGTCGGCGCCAGGCCGATATCGATGACCGCACAGCCGGCACGCCGCAGGCCTTCGGCCAGCCCCGCCGACAGTTCCGGACCGGACAGGCGCCCGTCGCGGCCGATCACCACCTCGCGCAGGCCCTGCTCGAGGGCGACGGTGCCAATGGCCTGGCCGATCAGCGCGGCGGTGCGCGCCGTCAGTTCGCTGCCGACCACGCCGCGGATGTCGTAGGCGCGGAAGATGCCCGCAGCCAGTTCCTCAGCGGGAACCGGCGGCGGCGGAGGCGGCGCAGCCTCGGCCACTGCCTCGCCGGGTACCGTCGGCGGCGCCATCTGCAGGCTTTCACGCAGGGTCGGGCCGTGATCGGCGTCGGCCACCGCGCTGCGCCGGCTGGGCAGCGGCAGTGACTTCGGCAGTCGGCCACGGCCTACCACCAGCAGTACCGCGATGAAGGCCAGCAGCAGGGCGACAATCGCGCTGGCCAGGGCTCCCAGTCCCAGTGGGCCGGGTTCCACATTGGGCACCCCGGCGGCCAGTCGCAGCGGGGTTCCGGCCACCGGGCGCGCCATTGCCTCGGCGCTCTCGGACAGGCCGGTATCGCCCTGCACCACGATGTTGTGCGTTCCTTGGCGCAGCGCCAGGAAACCGTTGCCGGGGGCGCGCACCTGGTCCAGCGGTGCGGTCAACCGCAGCAGCGGCTGGCGCACATACACCACCGCCGGTCCGACACCGGCCAGCTGTACCGGCGCGGCCAGACCCAGACGGTTGCCGCCGCCATCGCGGACCACGCGCAGGGTTGCCTTGCCATCGGCCAGCGCCGATTCCAGCAGGGCCAGACGTGCATATCCAAAGGTGGCCGCATCGACGTAGCCCGCGGCCAGGTCAGCGCCCAGCACCTCCACCTGCTCGACGCCGGTCCAGCTTTCCCGCAGCGCCAGCGCGGCGCCGGCGGCATCACCCGCCTGCAGCGCCTGCTGGACGCGGTCGCCCTTCAACTGCTGCTGCAGCTGTTGCAACTGGCCGGAGGCGGCCTGCTGCAGCCCTTGCACGGCCTGGTCGCGCGCCTGTTCCAGCGCGTCCCCGCTGGCTGCCTGCCGCCACTGCTGTACCGCGCTCCAGCCGAACCAAGCGGCCAGCAGTACCAGCAGCACACCCAGCAATGGCGCGCTCCGTCCCAACGACTTTCCCCGCTGTGCTTCCCCGATGCCGCTCATCGATGTCCCCTGTCAACGCACCCCGGTATGGCCGAATCCACCCGTTCCCCGCACGCTGTCGGTGAAAGTATCCACCACCTGCAGGCTGACGCGGGCAATCGGCACGACCACCAGCTGCGCGATGCGATCGCCCGGCTCGATGGTGAAGGCCTCGCGGCCACGGTTCCAGACACTGATCAGCAGCGGCCCCTGGTAGTCGGCGTCGATCAGGCCGGTGCCGTTGCCGAGCACGATGCCATGGCGGTGGCCCAGGCCCGAACGCGGCAGGATCACCGCACACAGATGCGGGTCGGCGATATGGATGGCCAGCCCGCTGGGGACCAGTGCGGTATCGCCCGGCTGCAGGGTCAGCGCGGTTTCCAGCGCCGCGCGCAGATCCATGCCGGCGCTGGCTTCGGTGGCATAGGCCGGCAGCGGCCAGCTGTCACCGAAGCGCGGGTCGAGCAGCTTGACCTGCAACGGTTGGGGGGTGAATCCGTGGGTGTTGCTTGCCTGGGTCATGCCTGGAGTCTCCGCGCGATCAGCGCCAGCAGTTGTTCGGCCAGCTCACGCTTGGAAGTAGCCGGGAATACCTGTTCGCCATCCTGCCAGAAGGCCGTGGCGGCATTGTTGTCGCTTTCGAAACCACCGCCGCTGATGCCCACCTGGTTGGCGATCACCAGGTCCAGGCGCTTGTCGACCAGCTTGCCGCGCGCATATTTCTCCACATCGTGGGTCTCGGCGGCAAAGCCGACCACCAGCTTCAACGACTGCGTCTGCGCGGCAACCTCGGCCAGGATGTCCGGGGTGCGCACCAGCTCGATCACCAGCGACTGGCTGTCGGCGGTCTTCTTCAGCTTCTGCGCGGCCACCTGGCGCGGGGTGTAATCGGAAACGGCGGCAGCACCGATGTAGATGTCGGCCGGCAGCGCATTCAGTACCGCCTCGCGCATCTGCGCGGCAGAGCGCACATCGATGCGCTGCACGCCGGACGGCGTCGGCAGCTGCACCGGGCCACTGACCAGCACCACCTGGGCACCGAGCCCGGCGGCAGCGGCGGCCAGCGCGTACCCCATCTTGCCGCTGCTGCGGTTGCCCACGTAACGCACCGGATCGATGTCTTCATAGGTCGGGCCGGCGCTGATCAGCAGGCGCAGACCCTGCAGCGCATGCGTCTCCGGCGCTGCAGCGACGGCGGCAGCAGTGCCGTTGGCGGCCAGGGCGGCGACGATGTCGCCCGGCTCGGCCAGACGGCCAGGGCCGGACTCGCCTTCGGCCAGCGGCCCATCGACCGGACCGATCACCTGCGCGCCACGCTGGCGCAGCAGGGCGATATTGGCCTGGGTGGCCGGATGCAGCCACATCCGATGGTTCATCGCCGGGCACACGGTCAGCGGCGCGGTGCTGGCCAGGCACAGGGTGCTGACCAGGTCGTCGGCGTGGCCCTGGGCAAGGCGTGCCAGCAGGTCGGCGGTGCCCGGCGCAATCACGATGCGATCGGCCCAGCGTGCCAGTTCAATGTGGCCCATGGCCTGTTCGGCCGCGCTGTCCCACAACGTGGTGCGGGTCGGCTGGCCGGAAAGGGCCTGGAAGCTGAGTGGTGTAACGAACTGCTGGGCGCCGGCCGTCATCGCCACCTGCACCAGCGCACCGGCATCACGCAGGCGTCGAACCAGTTCCAGGGCCTTGTAGGCCGCGATCCCGCCGCCGACACACAAGAGCAGTTTCTGGCCTTCCAGCGCGCGGATCCGCGTCGGGGAAGCGTTGGGAGAATCAGCCACCTGGAATTCCTGTGCAAACGAGGGCGTTAGCTTACCCGAAGGCCAGCAACGTCCCGGTGCACGCAGCACATAGCGGGCGGCTATCAGCACATGGACAGCCCCCACGGAGCTTTCCGGGTTTGCGGCGCTCCGTTTCGGAACTTTCCTATACCTCTTCGCGTCCCCTCTTTGCAGAATCGTCGCAGGCCACCTTGGTGCGCCGTTCGATTTCCCAGGAGTTTCCCGTGCAACCGCGCATCATCATTGCCGACGACCATCCGGTCGTCCTGCACGGCATCCGAATCGTGCTCGAGCGTCACCAGATGGACGTGGCCGGTGCCGCTGCCGACGGTGCTGGACTGCTGCAGCTGCTGGTGCAGCAGCCCTGCCATGCCGTACTCACCGACCTGTCCATGCCCGGCCCGGGCCCGGACGGTCCCGCACTGCTGGCCGTGCTGCGGCAACGCCATCCCGACCTTCCCGTGGTGGTGCTGACCGGGGCCCGGCACCCGGGGTTGCTCGATGGCCTGCTACGCGATGGCGTACACGGCCTGGTCGACAAGAGCGCCGACTTCGCCGAGTTGCCGCAGGCCCTGCATGCCGCCATGGCAGGGCAGATATTCGTTTCCGATCAGCTGCGGCGCCACCTGCAGGCCCGCGATCTGCTGTTCCCGCATCCACCGGCCGCGTTATCGACACGCGAACTGGAAGTGCTGCAACTGCTGACCGACGGCCTGAACATCAATGCCATCGCCGACCGCAGCGGTCGCAGCCCGAAGACGATCAGCCGGCAGAAGGCCGAAGCCATGCGCAAGCTTGGCCTGCAGAGCAACCAGGAGCTGTACGACTACCTGCAGACCCGGCGCGACTGAGGACTTGGCCGACCCACGGGTACGGCAAGCGCTTATGGGAGCGGTCGGCGATGATCGCCATGATGGGCACCATGCCCATCCATGAATGGCCCGAAGAAGAGCGCCCCCGCGAGAAGCTGCTGGCCCGGGGGCCCACGTCACTGTCCGACGCCGAACTGCTGGCCCTGTTCCTGGGTTCCGGCATTGGCGGCCGGGACGCCGTACAGACCGCGCGCGACCTGTTGCTCGCCCACGGTCCATTGCGGGTGCTGCTGGACCGCCCCGCCCGCGAACTGTCGAAACTGCCTGGGTTGGGGCCGGCGCGCAGCTGCACGCTGGCCGCAGGGCTGGAACTGGCCCACCGCTACCTGGCCGCTGAACTGCAGCAGGGCGAAGCGGTCGGCAACAATCCCGTGACCGTCGGCCGCTACCTGCAGCACCGTCTGCGCGGGCAGGCCCGGGAGCTGTTCGTGGTCCTGTTCCTGGACAACCGCCACCGCCTGATCGCCTGCGAGGAACTGTTCGCCGGCACCATCAACGCAGCCCCGGTCTACCCCCGCGAAGTGGTCCGCAGAGCCCTGCTGCACAACGCCGCCGCGGTCATCCTCAGCCATAACCACCCCTCCGGCGACCCGGAACCCTCGGCCGCCGACGCACAGATCACCGAAGAGCTGCATCGGGCCCTCGCCCTGGTCGACATCCGCCTGCTGGACCACTTCGTGGTGGGCGAGGGGCGTCCCGTTTCGTTTGCTGAACGGGGTCTCCTACCGCCGCTTCAGGCCCGTCTGGTCGGATGATCCCCGCGGCAGCAGGCGGCCACGCCTGCCTTGGCAGGCAGGCCCCGGTCAGCGTTGGGGCCGGCATCTGCGCTAAAATGGGCGATTCCGCCGCTCATTCTCACAGCAGGCCTCGTGAAAAATCTCCTCCGCGCCCTGATCAGCCAAGGCATCGAAGCCTTGCGCGCCAATGGCACCCTGCCCGTCGACTCCCTGCCGCCGGACTTCGTGGTCGAGCGCCCGAAGACCCGCGACCATGGCGACTTCGCCACCAACGCCGCGATGCTGCTGGCCAAAGCCGCGCGCAGCAATCCGCGCGCAGTGGCGCAGGCGCTGGTCGAGGCGCTGCCGCGCAGCGAAGACGTCAGCAAGGTCGAGATCGCCGGCCCCGGTTTCATCAATTTCCACCTGGCACCGGCCGCGTACCAGCGTGAAGCCGTCACCGTGATCAAGGAAGGCGCCGATTACGGCCGCAACCTGTCCGGCAATGGCCGCACGGTGGGCGTGGAGTATGTGTCGGCCAACCCGACCGGTCCCCTGCATGTCGGCCACGGCCGCGCTGCGGCCATCGGCGACTGCGTGGCACGCGTGCTCGATGCCAACGGCTGGAACGCCAAGCGCGAGTTCTACTACAACGATGCCGGCGTGCAGATCGAGAACCTGGCGCTGTCGACCCAGGCCCGGGTGAAGGGCATCGTTCCGGACCAGGAAGGCTGGCCGGAAGGCGGCTATCGCGGCGACTACATCGCCGACGTGGCGCGCGCCTACATGTCCGGCGCCAGCGTCGACCTGGAAGGCACCCTCGTGGTTGGCGCCAAGGACCCGGACGACATGCAGGCGATCCGTCGCTTTGCCGTGGCCTACCTGCGCAACGAGCAGAACCTGGACCTGGCCGCGTTCGGCGTGGATTTCGACATCTACTTCCTGGAAAGCTCGCTGTACGCCGATGGCAAGGTTGCCGAGGCGGTAGCCAAGCTGCAGGCGTCGGGCCATACCTATGAAGAAGGCGGCGCGCTGTGGCTGCGCAGCACCGACTTCGGTGACGACAAGGACCGCGTCATGCGCAAGTCCGACGGCACCTTCACGTACTTCGTGCCGGACGTGGCCTACCACCTGTCGAAGTGGCAGCGCGGCTACGAGCGCGCGATCACCGAGCTGGGCGCTGACCACCACGGTTCGCTGGCGCGCGTGCGTGCCGGCCTGCAGGCGATGGAAGTGGGCATCCCGCAGGGCTGGCCGGAATACGTGCTGCACCAGATGGTGACCGTCATGCGCGGCGGCGAGGAAGTGAAGCTGTCCAAGCGTGCCGGCAGCTACTTCACCCTGCGCGACCTGATCGAAGAAGCCGGCCGCGACGCGACCCGCTGGTTCCTGATCGCGCGCAAGCCCGATTCGCAGCTGACCTTCGACATCGACCTGGCCCGCCAGCAGAGCAACGACAACCCGGTGTTCTACGTGCAGTACGCCCATGCCCGCGTGTGCAGCCTGCTGCGCCAGGCGCAGGAGAAGGGTCTGGTCTACGAACAGGGTACTGGCCTGTCCAACCTGGGCCGTCTGGACGATGACGCATCGCTGGCCCTGATGAACGAGATCTCGCGTTATCCGGAAGTGGTGGAAGCGGCCGGCGTGGCGCTGGAGCCGCACCTGGTCGCGCAGTACCTGCGCGAATTGGCACACGCCTTCCACACGTGGTATCACGGGACGCCGGTGCTGGTGGACGACGCGACCGATCGCAATGCCAAGTTGACCCTGGCCTGCGCAGCGCGCCAGGTACTGGCCAACGGCCTCGACCTCCTGGGCGTTTCCGCCCCGGAAAAAATGTAAGTCTCAGGAGACGCAGTAGACATGGCAGCACGACGCGGCAAGACACAGGCTCGGCGCAACAGCAGCCAAGGCACGCCCGGATGGGTGTGGCTGGTTGCCGGCGTGGCGATCGCCGCCGTGGTGTTCCTGGCGGCGCCGAACCTGTTCAAGGGCGAGGGCGATGGCTTCCTGCGCGCCGGTCCGCAGCCGAACCCGAACGCGCAGCCGGCGCCGGTGGCCGATGGCGAAAGCGATGTCGGCACCCAGCCGGCCGCACAGCCGGCCACGCCGAAACCGGCCGAACCGGAAAAGCCGGCCGCCACCCAGTACGACTTCTACACCCTGCTGCCGGGCAAGGAAGTTGAAATGTCCGACGCCGAACTGGCCGCCAGCGCGCGTGCCGAAGACCAGCGCCGGGCCAAGGCCGAAGCGCAGCGCGCGCAGGCCGCACTGGAAGGCAAGCCGGTGCCGGCGGTTGCGGCCGCCGCACCTGCGGCGACGGCGAGCGTTGCCAGCACCGCACCGGTGACCGCCACCAGCCGTCCGCTGCCGACCCCGGTAAGTGAACGCCCGACAGCAGCGACGCCGGCAGCCGGCACCACCGCGCCGGCCAGCACCGTTGCCGCCGCTCCTGCGGCACGCAGCGAAGCCGCGCCGGCCGCCGCCAGCGCTGCGGCAGCCCCGGCACCGGCCGACAATGCCCGCTACATCCTGCAGGCAGGTGCATTCGGCGCTTCCGGTGATGCTGAAGCGACCAAAGCCAAGCTGGCGATGATGGGCCTGGCTGCACGCGTGGAATCGGCGCAGATCAACGGCAAGACCGTGTACCGCGTACGCATGGGGCCCTATGGCAGCGCCGGTGAGCTTTCCGAAGCCAAGCAGAAGCTGGATGGCACCGGCCTGCAGGCGATGGCGATCAAGGCGCAGTAAGTCTGCAGGCATGAATGAAAAAGCCGGGCGTTGCCCGGCTTTTTTTTGCCTGTACGCATCCAGGGCGCAGATCAGCCCTCGCGGGCAACCTGGAAGCCGGCGAACGACTGGCTGACCGGCATCAGCTCCAGGCGATTGATGTTCAGGTGCGGCGGCAGGCTCGCTACCCAGAAGATCTGCTCGGCGATGTCCTCGGCGGTCATCGGGTTGGCGCCGGTATACAGCTTGTCCGACGCGACCTGGTCGCCATGGGTGCGGACCACGGTGAACTCGGTTTCGGCCATGCCCGGCTCGATGGTGGTCACCCGCACGCCGGTACCGTGCAGGTCCGAACGCAGGCCCAGCGAGAACTGGCTGACGAAGGCCTTGGTGCCGCCATAGGCATTGCCGCCCGGATACGGATAGACACCGGCCACCGACGAAATGTTGATGATGGCGCCCTTGCGCTCCACCAGCTGCGGCAACAGGCGATGGGTCAGGGTGACCAGCGCGGTGATGTTGGTGTCGATCATCGTCGTCCAGTCCTTCAGGCTGGCGCTCTGCGCCGGCGCGGTGCCCTGGGCGAGACCGGCATTGTTGACCAGCAGGTCGATGTCGCCGAAGGCCGGCGGCAGGGCCAGCAGCGCCGCTTCCATCGCGACCGGATCACGCACGTCGAACACGGCCGCGTGCACCACCTCCTTGCCGTAACGCTCGACCAGCGGCTGCAGGCGTTCGCTGCGACGGCCGGTGGCGATCACTTTCCAGCCCGCCTGGGCGAAGCGGTGGACGGCAGCGGCGCCGAAGCCGGACGTGGCGCCGGTAATCAGGACGGTTCGGGTCATCAGACAACTCCGTGGGAAACCAGACCGCCATTCTGGCACCGTCGGTCCACGGCTGCGTTGCCTGATCGGCCCGCTGCGGTGCGCGCGGTCAGCGCAGGCGGAACACGCGTGCCTTCGGCAGGTCTTCGTCAACCTGCAGGAACCAGCGCCCGGCGATACCCGGGATCACCTCGATCTGCGGTGCCTGCAGGGTCTTGCGCAGCTTCATCTGGCCCTTCATCACCTGCCACTGCTGGCCGTTGTCGAGGGTGAACACCGTGCCCGGCTCCCAGCCCGCAACGTCGCCGACCACGCGGGCACTGACCGGGCCCTCTTCCAGGCCCAGGTGCATCGCCGCCGGGGCGGGAACGTTGGCCGGCAACGGTGCGCCGGGGCTGGCGGCAACCGGTGCGCGCATGGGGACAGGCGCAGATGCCTCTGCCTCGCGCAGCAAGCGGTTCAGGGTCTGCAGCTGGGTCGCGTCCAGGCCCACTTCGGCCAGCTGGGCCGCGCTGAGACGCTGCTCCACGGGTACGTAGCGGTCCTGGGCGGTGGCGGCAAAGCTGCTGGCGACCAGCAGAAGGGAGAGGAGGTACCGGCGCATCGAAGGGAATCCCTGCAGAACAGCGCTCACGATGCTGCAATCCGGTGACAGTCCGGTTACAGCCGCCGGGCCGGTACAATGGGCCATGATCAATAACGATGTGCTGCGCAGCGTGCGCTACTCCCTGGACCTCGGCGACCACCACGTGGTGACCCTGTGCCAGATGGCCGATCCGGCGTTCGAGGTGGATGTCGAGCAGGCCAAGGCCTGGCTGCTGCGTGAAGACGAGCCGGGCTTCCAGCCGATGAGCGACAGTGCGCTGGCGCACTTCCTCGATGGCCTGATCCTGCACCTGCGCGGCCAGGATGAGGGCCAGGCGCCGCGCACGGTGGAAACCCGCATCGACAACAACCTGGTGCTGAAGAAGCTGCGCGTGGCCTTCCAGCTGCGCGACGTCGACATGATGGAGATCTTCACCAGCATCGGCTTCACTGTCTCCAAATCCGAACTCGGCGCGCTGTTCCGCCAGCCCGGCCACAAGAACTATCGGCGCTGCCTGGACCAGATGCTGCGCAACTTCCTCAAGGGCCTGAGCCTGCGCCTGCGCGGCTGAGCACGGCATCGACGAAGGCGCGTGCGGCTGGCGTCGGCAGGCGCTGCCAGACCAGATGTACGCGCCGGGTCGGGGTCGGTTGCAGAGGCACCTGCACCACCCCTTCGAAATCGTCGGCGATCAGCACCGGCACGATCCCCACCGCCAGGCCGTGGCGGACGAAGCGCTCGACCAGTTCCATCAGGTTGACCTCGAAACGCACCTGATGCGGCAGGCCCGCTGCGGCGAACGCATCATCGGTCTGCCGGCGCGCGCCGGTACCCCGCGGAAAATCGACCAGGGCTTCATCCTGCAGCGCCGCCAACGGCAATCGCTGGCGCGTGGCCAGCCGATGCTTCGGCGCCAGCACGGCCACCAGATCCTCTTCCTGCAGCATGTGGTGGCAGACGCCTTCAAGATCGGCCGACGGTGCCAGCCCCACCAGCGCCACGTCCAATGCACGTGACTGCACCTGCTCCAGCAGGGTCTCGCTCTTGTCCACCCGCAACTGGAATTCGACCTGCGGGTGCTGCTGCTGGAAGGCCGCCAGCAACGCCACCACGTCGATGCCGGTCAGCGACGATATCTGCCCGATCGCCAGCAGCCCGCGCACCTCACCACTGACGGCAGCGACGTCGGCACGCAGGTGGCGCAGGCTGGCCAGCACCTGCCGCGCGTGCACCAGCAACGCTTCGCCCGCGGCCGTAGCGCGCACCTGGCGCGGCAGTCGCTCGAACAACACGGTGTCCAGCTCCTGCTCCAGATGGGCGATCTGGTGGCTCAAGGCGGACTGCACCACGTGGCAGCGCGCGGCCGCACGGGTGAAGTTGCCCTCTTCAGCCAGGGCCACGGCGAATTCGAGCTGCTTGAGGTTCACGCCTGTATCTCAATTCCAGATGACAGGGATGATGATGATTCATTTCCATCATGCCTGCAGCAGGCGGACACTGTGCTGCCCTGCTTCAACGGAACATCGCGTGTCCCCTTCCCTTCCTCCCCTGCAGCGCTGGCAGATCCTGCTGATGGCGGTCGCCACCGGCGTCGCGGTAGCCAGCAACTACTACGCGCAGCCATTGCTGCATACCATCGCCGATGCCTTCGGCGTGCCGTTCGGCCAGGTCGGCATGGTGGTCACCGCTGCCCAGTTGAGCTACGCCGCCGGCCTCATCCTGCTGGTGCCGTTGGGTGATCTGTTCGAGCGCCGCCGGCTGATCGTGGTGATGACGTTGTTGTCGGCCAGCGGACTGGTGATCAGCGCGTGCGCGCCGTCGTTGCCGTGGCTGCTGGCCGGGACCGCGATCACCGGGTTGTTCTCGGTGGTGGCGCAGGTACTGGTGCCGTTCGCCGCCACCCTGGCCGCACCGGAGCATCGCGGCCGCGTGGTCGGCACCCTGATGAGCGGACTGCTGCTGGGCATCCTGCTGGCACGCACCGTGGCCGGGCTGCTGTCGAGCCTGGGCGACTGGCGCCTGGTCTATGCGATCGCCGCTGGTACGCTGGTGCTGACCGCACTGGCCCTGCAGCGTGGATTGCCGCGCTTCCACCACACCGCCGGGCTGGGCTATTTCGCGTTGCTGCGCTCGATCGGCACGCTGTTCGTGCAGGAACCGGTGCTGCGCCAGCGCACACTGCTCGGCGCATGCAGCTTTGCGATGTTCGCGATCTTCTGGACGCCGTTGGCCTTCCTGCTGGCGCAGCCGCCCTATGCCTACAGCGACGCCACCATCGGCCTGTTCGGGCTGGTCGGGGCCGCCGGTACGCTGGCTGCCGGCCTTGCCGGGCGCATGTCGGATCGTGGCCAGACCGGCCGGGCCACGGCCATTGCGCTGGTGCTGTTGTTGCTGTCCTGGCTGCCGCTGGGGCTGTCGGCGCACTCGCTGCTGGCACTGCTGGTCGGCGTGGTGGTGCTGGACCTGGCCGCGCAGCTGCTGCATGTCAGCAACCAGAACCTGATCTACGCGCTGCAGCCGGAGGCCCGCAACCGCCTCAATGCCGGTTACATGACCGGCTACTTCATCGGCGGCTCGCTGGGCTCGCTGCTGTCGGCGCAGGTCTACCAGCGCTTCGGCTGGACCGGTGTGTGCGTGGCCGGTACCGCGGTGGCGGTACTGGCCCTGCTGGTGTGGCTGCCCTCTGCCTGGCGCACCCGCCAGGCAGCATCGGCCGACTAGAAGCTGCCCTGCAGCGCCAGCTCCCAACGTCCACCGGCGTTGCCCGGGAACAGCCGCTTGGCGGCGCTGTCGGTGTCATGTACGGTGGCGCGCACTTCCCAGGCCGGCGTCAACGTGGCAATGGCACTGAGCTGGCCATGCAGGTAGTCCGGCCCCTGCGCGGTGGCCAGCCAGTACTGCCCCACCGCTGCTTCCAGGCGCACGCGCTCGTTCAACGGCACCCGCACGCCCAGCTGCGCGTAGGTGCCGCGATAGCCACCGGCCAGGGCATCGTTGGAGTGGGCAACCTGCAGCCAGGCGCGTTGCTTCCAGTTGGTGGTGACATTGAGTTCGGTCCAGTCCAGGGCGCGGCCGGTGCCCGGATAGACGTACCGGGTGAGGTTCGCATCCAGACTCCAGTCCGGCGACAGTGCGCCCGACCAGCCGGCAACGAGATCGAACTCGCTGCGTGCACCATTGTCCGGCGTGAACGAGACATTCGAGCCCCATGCGCTGGCATACCAGCCCGACCCCACCGTCACCTTTGCCCCTGCCTGCGCGGCCGGATCGCCGTCGCTCTGCGAGCTGCCGCGCCACACATAGTCGCTGGTCACTGCCGCCGTGCCACTCACCTGTACCTGCGCCTGCACGCTGCCGGCGCACAGCAGCCCCGCCAGTGCGGCCGCGCTGGCCACGATCGTCCCCTTGCTCTTCACTGCACTCACTTCCTCGTCGAAGGCGGTCTGTCCGCCCGGGACGGCAGTGTCGACGGCATGGCCGTAACGGTTCGATGGCGATGCCGCCGCGCCAGCGCAAATTCAGCGTAAATCCGCGCCGCAACGAGCGCGGTATCATGCAGGCCTATTTCCAGGAACCAACCACGTGGACGCCATCCTGACCCCGGTATCGATCGGCGAGCTGATCGACAAGATCACCATTCTCGAGATCAAGGCCGAGCGCATCGACGATGCGACCAAGCTGGCCAACGTGCGCACCGAACTTGACGGCCTGCTGCCCCTGCTGCAGCAGCAGCTTGAGGCACAGCCGGCACTGGCCGCGCTGAAGACGCAGCTGAAGGCCATCAACGAGCGCATGTGGGAGATCCAGGACCAGCTGCGCGACAAGGAAGCGGCGCAGGTGTTCGACGCGGCGTTCATCCAGCTGGCGCGCGGCGTGTACGGCACCAATGGCGAACGCGTGCAGGTGAAGAACGAGATCAACCGTGTCGCCGGTTCGGCGCTGGTCGAGGAAAAGCAGTACCAGGGCGAGTAAGCACGCCCGTCAGCCGCACTCCAGCAGGTGGCGGATGCGGAACAGTTCGACATCGCTGCGGATGCCCAGCTTCTGGTAGGCGGCTTTCTTCTGTGTGCTGATGGTGCTGGCCGAGCGCTGGAAGCGCCGCGCCACTTCGCCGGTGCTGCAGCCCTGCAGCAGCAGCCGCAGCACTTCGCGCTCACGCCTGCTCAAGGGCGCCAGGGTGGGCGCCGACATGCGCCGCGAGCGTGATCGATTCAGCTGCGTGCGCAGATCCGGGGGCACGAAACGCCCACCGCGGGCAACCACGTCCACCGCGCGCAGCAGCATTTCCGGCGTGGTCGCCTTGGACAGGAAGCCGCGTGCACCGGCCTGCATCGTCGTGGCCACGGTGCTGGCATTGCAGTGTGCCGACAGCACCAGTATCGGCACGCAGGGCCAGCGCCGGGACAACCCGCGCAGCAGCTGCAGGCCGTCGCCAAGATCGCCCAGCGGCAGCGCATCGATCAGCAGCAGGTCAACGCTGCCCGGTTCGCTCTCCAGCAGTTCCAACAGGTCACGTTCGTTGGCGTAGCTGCCGCGCACGTGGACGCCGCTGTGCTGGCGCAGCAACACCTCCACCCCCAGCCGCAGCACCGGATGCGGATCCAGCAGTGCCAGGCGGCGCGGCCGATCGGGGAGCAGCGGTGGGAGGACGGGCGGCATCGCGGTGTATCCGGCAGCACGGGATATCCACCGTAGGCGGCCACCGGCGGTGGCGGAATCCAATTCATTGCAATGCAACATGACGCCCGCATCGCAGTCAGGCTCTGTTCTGATTCCCCACAACGCAACAGGCCCGGCAATACCGGGCCTGTTGCAGCACGAACAGCGCGCGGGCGCGCCGTAGATGCAATTACCAGCTGAAGCGCGGGCCGACGGTGTATTCCTTGTCGCCGTGACGGTTCATCTTCAGCTCGCCGTTCAGGCCCCAGTTCTGGTTCAGCTTGACCTGACCACCCAGACGGCCGTACCACTGGCTGTCGATGTCGACGCCGTGCTTCTTCGAATAGTCTTCGTAACCGACCAGGCCGTAGACCTCAGCGTGGGCACCGAACGCGGTACGGATACCGGCTTCAGCGCTGTAGCCGTTGAAATCCAGGCCGTGCTTGCGGTCGAACTTCTGGTAGGCAACGCGGGCAACGAAGTCGGTCGACGGAGCGATTTCGACGTTGTAGCCGGCACCGACCTTCCACTGGTCAACCTTGATGTTGGTGTGGTCGACTTCCTGGCGGCTGTATTCGCCGAACGCGTGGAAGTTCGGCAGGAAGCCGTAGGAACCCTTCACGCCCCAGCCATCAGCCTTGATGCCGTCAACGTCGGTCTTGGCGTAATCAGCCTCGGCGTAGTTGTAGGACAGGTTCTCGGCGGCCGAAGCGGTGAACGGCAGGGCAGCGGCCAGAGCCAGAGCAATCAGCGAATTCTTCATGGGGGTACACCTTTACTTTCTTATGGTGTGCAGCAGCGCCAGGGCGCCATCGCATCGGGAATGTAAATTCTCCGTTATTCGCCACAACGCTCCCTGAAAACAGCGGTCTTCGCATTGCTGAATTTTTTGCATTGATTCAGCAAGGCTCAGGCATACGCGCGCGGTACGCGCACGCGTTTCGATTCAACGGTGCAGCAATCGATGTCGATTTTCCGCGCCCTGAAGCGTCGACTCATTGAAGGCCGTGCACCTGGCATGGTCCATTCCGGAGGCAAGCGATGAGCTACATCGATGGTTTCGTACTGGCAGTGCCGACCGCCAACAAGGAGAAGTTCCTCGCCCATGCACGCACAGGTGATCCCGTTTTCATCGAATACGGCGCGCTGCGCGTGGTCGAGTGCTGGGGCGATGACGTGCCGCACGGCAAGACCACCGACTTCTTCGGCGCGGTGAAAGCCACGGCGGAGGAAACGGTGGTGTTTTCCTGGATCGAGTGGCCGGACAAGGCCACCCGCGATGCAGGCATGCAGAAGATGATGGAAGACCCGCGGTTGGACCCGACGAAGAATCCCATGCCGTTCGACGGTGCGCGGATGATCTACGGCGGATTCGAGCCGATCTTCGAACTCAAGCGCTGACCCCGGCGGGCGTCCTCAGCGGGCGCCCGCTTCATCCTCGCCGGCCGCATGGCCGGCCCCCAGCGCAGCACCCGCGCCAACACCCAGCCCGCCCATTCCGGCGCCCATGCCACCGCCGCCGCCACCACCGGTGCGACCGCCCTTGCCTTCGCCCTCGCTGCGGCCCTTGCCACTTCCGCCACCGCTACCTGCGGGTCGGGTAGGCCCCTGCGGCGGGATCTCCAGGTCGGCCGGCACCGGCGCAAGGTCCAGCGCTTCGCGGACGAAGTCGCGCAGCGAGATCACCAGTTCGTGTGTGTGCACCGGGCGCCCCTGCGCCAGTTCACTGGCAGCGCGGGCAGCCAGTCGTACCTGCTCGTCGGTGCCCAGCAGCAGAATGTCCGACAGGGCCGCTTCGACCGCATCGCGGATGCGCCTGGCCCGATCCGAGCCCGGCTCGGCGATGCCTTCTTCGTGGGCGCGCTGGCGCAGGTCGCGCAGATGGGCCGGGTCGACCCCCAGCTCACCGGTGAAGGAACCACCCAGCGTCTTGTAGGCCGCCATCAAGGTACGCAGCCGCTCGTTGATCTGGCGGTTCTCGCGTTCGCGACGCTGCTGCAGGGTCTGCATCACCAGCAGGCGGATACCCACGCCGAGCAGGGTGATCAGGACCAACCCGGCCAGGGTCGACAGCACGCCCTGCCAGGAACTGAAATCGATACCGCGCATGGCCAGGACTCCTGCGGAAGACCTTCATCTTGCCCCAGCCTGCTGCCGCAGATCCACGCCAGGCGCGGATGAGCGCCCCCGAAAACGCAGAAGGCCCTCCCGCCCGATGAGCGGAAGGGCCTTCGAACGAAGCGCGATTACTTGCGCTTGGCAGCCTTGCGCACGGCCTTCTTGGCCGGAGCCTTCTTGGCCACAGCCTTCTTCAGCGGTGCAGCCTTCTTGGCCACGGTCTTGCGGGTAGCGGCGACCTTCTTGCCGACAACCTTCTTGGCGACGGCGGTCTTCTTGCCGACGACCTTCTTGGCAGCGGCGGTCTTCTTGCCGGCAACCTTCTTGGCAGCGACAGTCTTCTTGCCGGCGACCTTCCTGGCGGCGACGGTCTTCTTGCCGGCGACCTTCTTGGCAGCGACAGTCTTCTTGGCCACAGCCTTCTTGGCGGTAGCGACCTTCTTGCCGACAACCTTCTTGGCGGCCACGGTCTTCTTGGCTACAGCCTTCTTGGCGGTAGCGACCTTCTTGCCGACAACCTTCTTGGCAGCAGCGGTCTTCTTGGCAACAGCCTTCTTGGCGGTCGCAACCTTCTTGGTGGCGGCCTTCTTCACGGTGGCGACCTTCTTGCCGGCAGCCTTGGTGGTCTTCTTGGCAGCAGCAGCCTTCTTGGTCACGGTCTTGCCGGCAGCCGCCTTCTTCTTGGCCACTTCCTTCTTCAGGGCAGCCGCTTCGGCCTTGGCGTTCTTCTTGGCCGCTTCCAGCTTCTTCTTGGCGTTGGCTACGGTCTTGCCGACCGACTTGGCGGCCTTCTCGGCCTTCTTGGCAACGGTCTTCTCGACCTTGGCCACGACCTTCTTGGCCTTGGCGACGCGGGTGGTGGCAGCCTTGCTGGCGCGCTTGACGGTCTTCTTGACCGACTTCACTGCGTCTTCGGCGGCGTGGGCGATGGTCTCGCCGACGTTGGTGGCGGTTTCTTTCACGTTCTCGACGGCGTCGGTCACGACCGACACACCATTACCGTTGCTCATGTTGCCCTCCTAGGGGCCTGGATTGTCAAAACGGGGCGATGCTATACCGACAATGGCTATCGTGGAACGGGCACGGCCGGTCAATCGCATCCGGTGCGACGCATCTGGTGTAAGCGATGGCGGCGGCTGACGCGCCGCGCAGTCAGGAAATCCCTTTTTTTAAGCAGTGTGCTGCGCCGCCCGCCTGCTGCCGGCATGCCGGTGCAGGCACTGGCAGCAGCAACGCATCCGCGCAGCAATGAGCGTCATCGCAAGGTCAGGATGCGCGGAACTGCGCAAGTGTCGCGGTGTATCACGGCGCTGTCGGCCTGCCTTGCGGCGCTCGCACGCGGCTGTCGCGAACAGCGGTATGACGCGTTCGGAACCTCTCCGGCACCCTCGGCACGGGTCGGATTTTCATGGGGCATTTATCCAGATCGCGACACACTCATTCAGCTTGTTCTACCGTATGCGTCAACGGCCCCCATCCCAGCCTGCGAACCGACTCCCATGCGACCGCTTCCCACCCTGCTTACGCTCGCAATCGCTGCTGCCTTCGGCGGCTTCGTTGCCACTGGCCTCAACGCGCACCTGGACAACCGTGCCGATGCCGCTCCGCTGCCGGCGGTACTGCCCACCACCGCAGCGCTGCCGGCATCGGTCGCCGGGCAGGCGGTGCCATCGCTTGCACCGATGCTGGAAAAAGCGATGCCGGCGGTGGTCAGCGTCAACACCAAGCAGGTGGTGCGGGTACGCAACCCGTTCTTCAACGACCCGTTCTTCCGCCGCCTGTTCCCGGATATTCCGCAGGAGCGGATCAACGAATCGCTCGGTTCGGGTGTCATCATCGATGCCACCGAAGGCCTGGTGCTGACCAACCACCATGTCATCGACAACGCCGATGACGTGCAGGTGACACTGGCCGACGGGCGCACGGTCAAGGCCGAATTCCTCGGCTCGGACCGCGACACCGACATCGCGCTGATCCGCATTCCGGCGCAGAACCTGACCGACATCAAGCTGGGCAACAGCGACCAGTTGCGGGTGGGCGACTTCGTGGTCGCCATCGGCAATCCGTTCGGTTTCAGCCAGACGGTCACCTCGGGCATCGTCTCGGCGGTGGGCCGCAGTGGCATCCGCGGGCTGGGCTACCAGAACTTCATCCAGACCGATGCATCGATCAACCCGGGCAATTCCGGTGGCGCACTGGTCAACCTGCAGGGCCAGCTGGTGGGCATCAACACCGCCAGCTTCAACCCGCAGGGCAGCATGGCCGGCAACATCGGCCTGGGCCTGGCGATTCCGTCGAACCTGGCCCGCAGCGTGGTCGACCAGCTGGTCAAGCATGGCGTGGTGGTGCGCGGCACGCTGGGCATCGAAAGCCAGAACCTGAGCGCGCAGATCGCGCAAGGCCTGGGACTGGGCGAAACCCGTGGCGCACTGGTGACCCGCGTGCTGGCCGGTTCGGCCGGTGCCGCCGCAGGGCTCAAGCCGGGCGACGTGGTGGTCTCGGCCAACGGCCAGCGGGTGGACAGTGCCGAAGCACTGCACAACGTGGAAGGCCTGGCGGCGGTGGGCAGCGTGCTGACCCTGGACGTTCGCCGCGAGGGCAAGCCGCTGCAGATCAAGGCAACACTGAAGGAACAGGCGCGCGTGGTCAGCGGCGAGAGCCTGGACCCGCGCCTGACCGGTGCCAGCTTCGTCGACCTGCCCGAATCGCTGCGCCAGTCCGGCGTGGGCGGCGTGCTGGTCAGCGAGGTCAAGCGCGGCAGCCGCGCGGCGACCAATGGCCTGCAGCAGGGCGACATCATCACCGATGCCACGGTTGGCGAATTCGCCGACCTGGCCAGCTGGCGCGCCAATTTCCAGCAGCGCCCGCCGACCCTGGTGCTGCGTGTCCTGCGCAACAATGGCCAGCAGCAGGGCCAGTTGGTGATGCGGTGATCGCCTGGCCGTAACGCCCCCTATACCCGCGTGATGCTATCTCTGTATGCCCAGGTCGGCTGAGCCGATCACCCGTTCCCCCATCGCAACAGGAGTGATTCGATGAGCCCCACCAATACCGAAAACCTGAAGGACCACCTGGGTGAAGCCGGTTCCCACCTGAAGCAGGCCGCCAGCGCTGCCGGCGGTGCGATCAAGGGCGCTACCGGTGCCGCGACTGACGAACTGCGCATCGGCAAGGCCAACGTCAAGGCTGAACTGTCCGACAGCGCGCTGTCGGGCCTGGCTGCCGCCGAGTTCGGTGGTGCCGCCGCCAAGGAACAGGTCGACGCACTGATGGACAAGGGCAAGGACCTGATCGACAGCGCCGCTGAACTGATCCGCGAACGTCCGTTGGCCTCGTTCGGTGTGGCCTTCGCTACCGGCTGGATCATCGCCAAGCTGGCCCGCGGCAGCGACAAGTAAGCTGCGGCGTGAGCGAAGACACCACGCAACGTCCCGATCCGGCGGCCACGCCGCCGTTGGACGAGAGCATCCGCCAGGTCGGCGCTGCCGGCCGGGCGACCGCCGATTCGGCCAAGCACTCGCTGCGTTCGCTGCGCCGGTTGGCGTCGGCGGACTTCGCGCTTGCACGCAGTGCGTTTGGGCGTGCGTTGGCCTGGGCCGGCGTCGCCATCGTATTCGGCGCCTCGGCCTGGTTGTTGCTGGCCGCCACCCTGATCGCCCTGCTGCAGAGCTTCGGCCTGAGCTGGCTGCAGGCACTGCTGATCACCTCGTTGCTGAGCCTGGCCGTCACCGGCTATGCGATCTGGCGCGTTTCGTACTTCTTCCACCACACCGGCATGCACGCCACCCGGCGCCAGTTGTCCCGGTTGGGCCTGTTCGATGAGCCCACCGATGATGATCCCGATGCCGGCGTGCAGATTCCGGAGGGCAAGCCATGAAGTTCGGTGCACTGCAGCGGCGGGTAAAGCGCTGCGAACAGGTGATGGCCGTGCGCATCGGCGAGACCCAGGACAACTGGGGCGTACTCAGCCAGGTCTGGCGACAGGGCTGGTCACCACTGCGCATCGTGCTGGTCGGCCTGGCCGGCGGTTTCATCGCCGGCAAGCTGGAGGTTCCAGGCAAGGTCAACGGTGCGCGTTGGCTGCAGATGGTGGGTTCGGTGTCCAGCCTGTTCGCCAGCGCACAGGCCGCGTTTGCCACCGTGGTGGCGGCGCAGGCGGCGGAAACCGCAGACGATGCCGCCGACCAGGCGGATGAGGCCACCGAGCAGCCGGCGCCCGCAGCTGCACGGCCGGCAGCGCAGCCGGCGCCCACGGTGGACACCGAGCTGCGTGGGCCGCGTCCGGCCGAAGCGGCCACCGAGATGTCCGAACGTTGATGATCCTTACCCGCCGCGTTGATCGCGGCGGGTCGATAATGGGCTTCTTTTCCCGGTCGGTACGTCGATGAGCGAGTCCCTGTTGTCCCCGTCGTCGCCTGCGCCGGACGCCCCCGCACCGCTGCCCCCCGCCCCGCGCCCACGTGGCCCGATGTCGCTGGTGATACTGGCGACCCTGGCCGTGGCGTTCACCCTGTGGGCGGCGCAGGACATCATCCTGCCGGTCCTGCTGGCGATGTTCTTCGCCCTGGTCGGCAACCCGATCCTGCGGCTGCTGCAGAAGCTGTGGATTCCGCGCGCGCTCGGCGCCCTGCTGGTGCTGGGCGCCGGACTGGGCGTGACCGGTGCATTGGCGGTGCAGCTGATCGGCCCGGCGATGGACTGGGCACAGGAAGCACCGCAGCAGCTGCGCAAGGTCGCGCGCCAGGTGCAGGACCTGACCAAGCCGGTGCAGCAGGCCAACCAGGCGGCGGAGAATTTCGCGCGTGTGGCCGGTGGCGACGGCAACCGCAAGGTGCAGGTGATCCGCACCCAGCTGGACGATCCGTACCGCATGCTGACGCGCGCGCCGCGGCTGGCCGCCTCGGTGCTGGCCGTGGTGCTGCTGACATTGTTCTTCATGATCTACGGCCAGAGTCTGCAGCGCGCGGCGATCGCCCTGTTCCCGAACCGGCAGCAGCAGCGCTTCACCAGCGACATCCTGCGCTCGATCGAGCATGAGGTATCGCGCTACGTGTTGACCATCAGCGTGATCAACACCGTGGTCGGCCTGCTGTTGGCCGGCGTGCTGATGCTGCTGGGCATCGGCCTGCAGGAGGCACTGCTGTGGGGCACCGTGGCAGCGCTGTTGAACTTCGCGCCCTATGTCGGCCCGCTGCTCGGCGTGGCATTGATGCTGCTGATGGGCTTCGTCGAGTTCCGCGACCCGCTGCAGGCGCTGCTGCCTGCGGCCGCCTACCTGACCCTGCATACCCTGGAAGGGCAGATGGTGACGCCGATCGTGCTTGGCCGGCAGATGAAACTGTCACCGCTGGTGCTGATCCTGGCGCTGATGGTCTTCGGCTGGGCCTGGGGCATGATCGGCCTGCTGCTGGCGGTGCCGCTGCTGGTCTGCATCAAGCTGGTGCTGGCACGACTGGAGGGCATGCAGGGCTGGGCGCGCTTGCTGGAGTGAGCCGGCCAGGACAATGATCGCGCCGATGGCAGGGCCGGAAACAAGGGCAGAACTGGCAGAATAGTCCCCCTTTTTTCGGATGGATCCGTTCGGATGACCTCGTTCGCCACACGCTGCCTCGCCCTCGCCTGCCTTGCCACCCCTGCTTTCGCCGCGACGCCGCCGGCAATCGAGCAGGCGCGTGCCCAGCTGGTCGAAGCGGTCACCTGCCAGCGCCACCTCAGCCCCAAGCAGTTCGAAACGATCGCCCAGTTGCTGGCGCCGCCGCCGCTGCAGGCGGAAAACGGGGAGTCCAGCGGTGAGTTCCTGTTGACCACGCCGCTGATGGTGCTTGGCCAGCCAGTGAACCGCCTGCAGGCGTACGACGGCGACAGCGGCGAGGATGGCGTCGACAGTTTCACCGCGTACTTCAGCACCGCCAGCGTCGAACAGATCGCGGCACTGGCGAAGCTGTCCGACCCGGTGGCAGGCAGCTACACGCGGGAAGTGGGCCGGCACAACCTGGATGTGCGGCGATTCGACGGCCAGACCACCATCAGCTGCTCCTACGACCTGCGCTGACGCACCCTGCAGCGCCCCCTGCCCGTCGCGCGCATGAAAGCGCGCGCGGGCAGGCGTAGAATGGCGGGGTGAAATTCCCTGTCCTTGCCATCACCCTCGACCTCGACGATACGCTGTGGCCGTTCGCTCCGATCGGCGCCCGCATCGACCAGGTCCTGTTCGACTGGATGCGTGAACACAGCCCCGCCACCGCCGCGATGTATCCGGTGGCGGCCATGCGAGAACTGCGCGAGCGCTCGTTCCGCGACAACCCCCACCTGCATTTCGACCTGAGCGCGCTGCGCCGGCTGACGATCCAGGAGGCGCTGGAAAACAGTGGCGCCAGCCTGGACCTTCTGGAACCGGCGTATGAAGTGTTCTATGCCGCGCGCAACCAGGTGGAGTGCTACCCCGATGCGCTCGACGCCCTGGCGCGGATCGCCGCGCGGGTGCCGGTGGCCGCGTTGAGCAACGGCAACGCCGACCTGGAACGGATCGGCCTGGCCCATCACTTCAGCTTCCAGCTGGGCGCGCGCGAGCATGGCGCGGCCAAGCCCGAAGCGAGCATTTTCCACGCCGCCTGCGACCGCCTGGACGTCGCCCCGGCGCAGGTGCTGCACGTGGGCGACCACGTCGAGATGGACGTGGCCGGCGCGATGGCTGCCGGCCTGCGCGGCTGCTGGATCAACCGCGAAGCGGCCACCTGGAACCATCCGCAGCTGCAGCCTGACCTGCAGTTCGACACCCTCACCGGCCTGGCCGATTGGCTCGACGCCAACCTCGACGCCGCCGACGCTGACGAATCCCGGAGTACCTGACGCATGAGCGAGATCACTGGTTTCACCGCCGACACCACCGCCGCGCTGCCGTTGCACGTGCTGGACCGCAGCCAGTTCGAGGCGTGGAAGAACAGCCAGTCCGCTGCGACCCAGGCGTGGTTGAAGTCGCAGGGCTTCACTGCGGGCGCGCATTCGGTTGCGCTGCTGCCCGGCGCCGATGGCCTGGCGGGCGCGGTGATCGGTGTCGGCGATCGTGCCGATGCCTACAGCTACGCCCACGCACCGCACGCCCTGCCGGAAGGCAGCGTGTGGCAGCTGGCCAGCGAACTGCCGGCCGCCGAACAGGCGCTGCTGCAGCTGGGCTGGGGCCTGGGCAGCTACCGCTTCGACCGCTACCGCAAGCGCAACCGCACGCCGGCCCAGCTGGTTGCCACACCGACCGGCGAGGTGGCCGACCTGATCGCCGCCAGCCTGCGCGTGCGTGACTGGGTCAACACGCCGACCGAAGACATGGGCCCGCAGCAGCTGGAAGACGCCGCGCGTGCGCTGGCTGAAGCGCATGGTGCGCAGGTTGAAGCCATCACCGGCGACGAACTGCTGGCGCAGAACTTCCCGGCCATCCATGCCGTGGGCCGTGCCTCGCACCGCGCGCCGCGGCTGATCGTGCTGCGCTGGGGCAAGGAGACGGACCCGGCACTGGCGCTGGTCGGCAAGGGCGTGTGCTTCGATACCGGCGGCCTGGACATCAAGCCGGCCGATGGCATGCGCAACATGAAAAAGGATATGGGCGGCGCCGCCCACGCGCTGGCACTGGCCGGGCTGGTGATGGCCCAGCAGTTGCCGGTGCGCCTGACCCTGCTGGTGCCAGCGGTGGAAAACGCGATCGGCCCGGATGCCTTCCGTCCGGGCGAAGTGATCGCCACCCGCAAGGGCCTGAGCGTGGAGATCGACAATACCGACGCCGAAGGCCGGGTGATCCTGTGCGACGCGCTGACCTTCGCCGGTGAGCAGAAGCCGGACCTGGTGCTGGACTTCGCCACCCTGACCGGCGCGGCGCGCATCGCGCTGGGCCCGGATCTGCCGGCGCTGTTCAGCAACGATGACACGCTCGCCCAGCAGTGGCTGCAGGCTGGCGACGCCACCCGCGACCCGGTGTGGCGCATGCCGCTGTGGCGCCCGTACCTGCGTTACCTGAGCAGCGGCATCGCCGACCTGGCCAACGCCGGTTCGCGCATGGCCGGCTCGGTGACCGCCGCGCTGTACCTGGAACGCTTCCTGGAAGATGGCCAGCGCTGGGCACATCTGGACGTGTATGCCTGGAACGATGGCGAGCGCCCGGGCCGCCCGGCCGGTGGCGAAGCCCTGGCCCTGCGTTCGGCCTGGGCGATGCTGAAAGCGCGTTACGCCTGATGCAGCCGCCGGGCATGGCCCGGCGCTACCGATGCCGGTGCGGGTGCTGATCCGCAATTCCAGTAGGTGCCGGCCTTGGTCGGTACCCGGCAAATCTGACGAAAAATTGAATTTCGGCTCCGGCCGGGTTCTGCGAGGATGTGGTGGTCGCCCACCCACACGTCCGTGAAGGCAGGACTCCGACCATGTCGCTCTTCCGCTACACCCGTGCCGGCCAAGGGCCGCAGTCACCGCGCACGCATTCACCGCTGCCCTGGATCGCCCTGATCGCGCTGATCCTGGGCGTCGTCGCCCTCGCTTTTGCCTGGTTGGCCGGTTGGATCGGCCGCGACCGGCTGACCGCGCAGCGCTTCACCGACACCATCGAGGCCACCGGCCCTGCGCATCCCGGCTTCCGCCGCGCGCACAGCAAGGGCGTGTGCGTGAGTGGTTGGTTCGAACCCAGCGCGCAGGCACCAACGCTTTCCAGTGCGAGGGTGTTCTCGCAGGCGCGCGTGCCGGTGATGGGCCGCCTGTCGATCGGCGGCGGTGACCCCTACGGCGCCGACAACACCGCACGGGTGCGCAGCATCGCGGTGCAGATGGTCAGCGATGATGGCCAGGAATGGCGGATGGCGATGAACAGCTTCCCGTTCTTCGCCGTGCCCACCGCCGAAGCCTTCTACGAGCAGACCCGCGCGCAGATTCCGGACCCGGCCACCGGCAAGCCCGACCCGCAGAAGATGGCCGCCGTACTGGCGAAATACCCCAGCGCGCAGGCGTTCCAGCAGTGGGCCAAGAGCGCACCATGGACCAGCAGCTGGGCCAACACCACCTTCAACAGCGTCAACAGCTTCTGGTTCACCAACGCACAGGGGCAGAAGCGCGCGGTGCGCTGGCGCTGGCAGCCGCAGGCACCGGTGGTGGAGATGGATGCGGACGCACGCAAGCAGGCCGATGTCGATTTTCTCAGCCAGGAACTGCAGCAACGCCTGACCAGCGGCCCGGTGCGCTGGAACCTGGTGGTCAGCCAGGCTGCGCCCGGCGATGCCATCGATGACCCCTCGGTGCCGTGGCCGGAATCGCGCGATCAGGTGGTGGCCGGTGTGCTCAGCCTCGACCGCATGCAGTCGCAGGAAGAAGGCGCCTGCGGCCAGCTCAACTTCGATCCGCTGATCGTGCCCAGCGGTGTGCGCGGCAGCGATGACCCGATCCTGGCGGCGCGCTCGGCGGTGTATTCGCAGTCGTTCAACCGCCGCGAACGCGAGCGCGCCAGCGGCAACGTCGAGCAACCGAAGGAGGCTGCGCAATGAACACCGGCAACGGCCACTTCAACCTGCTCGCCCGGGTGCTGCACTGGTCCATGGCGCTGATGATCATCGCGATGCTGTTCGTCGGCGTGACCATGGTCGCCTCGCTGCACCTGCGGCCGATGCTGATCGACCTGCACCGTCCGCTGGGCATCGCCATCCTGCTGCTGGCGGTGCTGCGGCTGTACAACCGCCTGCGCCACCGTCCACCACCGCTGCCGGCGGATCTTCCCGCATGGCAGGTGCTGGCGGCGAAGGCTTCGCACTGGATGCTGTACGCGTTGATGCTGGCGATGCCGCTGATCGGCTGGGCGATGCTGTCGGCCGGCGGCTACCCGATCGTGCTGGGCGGTGGCCTGCACCTGCCACCGATCGTGCCGCACACCCCGGCGCTGTACGCCGCGTTGCGCAATGCGCACAGTCTGCTGGCCTATGTGCTGTTCGCCACGGTGCTGATGCACGTGGGTGCGGCGCTGTTCCACCTGTGGGTGCGCCGCGATGGCGTGTTCCAGGCGATGGCACGCGGGAAGGATTGACGGGGTTCGCCAGTTGTTTCCGGCGTGTCATTTCCGCGATCGCGCAGGGGTGTCACTTTCTTGCTCGTGCAAGAAAGTAACCAAAGAACACGCCGCCAGGTCGCGAGCCGGTGCTGCGCACCGGTGCCCTGCGCTTCTCGGCTCGCTGAAAGGCGGGCTGGAACGTCAAGATCAAAGGCAAAAGCATCCACGCATGGCGTGGATCTACTGGGTGCAGCTGTTGCTCTTGAAGTTGGGTCCGCCTTGAACGAGCCGAGCACCGCAGGTCCGGCGAGGGCGAAGAGGCGCGGGTGTCTGAGCGCAGCGAGTTCCCGCGCCGTCCCTCGACGGACCGAGGAGCACAGGGCACCGGTGCGCAGCACCCGCTCGTGTTCGGCGGCGTGTTTCTTTGGTTACTTTCTTTGCACGAGCAAAGAAAGTGACACCCATCCGCGGTCGCGGAAATGATCCGCCGGGCATGGCCCGGCGCTACCGGTGCGTCGGCGCACGCTACTACAACCACCCCTTCTGCCGCGCCAGCCGATACGCCTCGATCCTGTTGGCCACGCCCAGCTTGCCGATGCATTCGGACAGGTAATTGCGCACTGTGCCGTGCGACAACCCCAGCTGCTCGGCGATCTCGCTGGCGGTGCGGCCCTCGCCCGCCAGGCGCAGCACGCGGCGCTCGCGGTCGGTCAGCGGATCGGCCTGCGACCAGGCATCCAGCGCCAGTTGCGGATCGATCGCGCGGATGCCCTGCTTCACCTTGCGCAGTGCCTCGGCCAGGTTCTCGGCCGGTGCATCCTTCAACAGATAGCCCAGCACGCCTGCTTCCAGCGCACGGCGCAGGAAACCGGCGCGGGCGAAGGTGGTCACGATCACCACCTTGATCGGCAGTTCATGGCGGGCGATGCGCTGGGCCAGCTCCAGCCCGCTCAGCCCGGGCATTTCAATGTCGGTGACCAGGATGTCCGGCTGCAGCTGCTGCAGCATGCGCCAGGCGGCTTCGCCGTCGGCGGCACTGCCCAGTACCTCGATATCCGGTTCCAGGCTCAGCAGCGCCGACAATGCACCACGCACCATCGCCTGGTCCTCGGCCAGCAGGATGCGGATCATGCCGCGCCCCCCTGTGCCAGCGATGCCGGCGACAGCGGCATAGTCGCGGCCACCAAGGGTACGCGCACGGTCAGCAGCGTGCCTTCCCCGCGCGGCGACTGCAGCGTCAAATGGCCACCCAGCGCCGCTGCCCGCTCACGCATGCCACACAATCCGTTGCCCTCGGCCTGCACGCCACCACGGCCGTCATCGCGTATCTGCATTGCCAACTGTCGGTCCTCAAGCATGAAATCCACCTGCACCCGGGTCGCCTGCGCGTGGCGCACGATGTTGGTCGCCGCCTCGCGCAGCACCAGTGCCAGCCCACGCTCTACCTCCACTGGCATCGGCGGCGGCGGCATGTACTGCAGGTGTACCTGTTGGCATTCCAGCAGCAAGCGAGCCGAGGCCAGTTCGCCGGCCAGGTCGCTGGCGCGGATGCCGGTGACCGCACTGCGTACCTGTGCCAGCGCCTCGCGCGCGATGTCCTCGGCCTCGCCGATTTCCTGCCGGGCACGCGCGTCATCGCGGTCGTACAGCTTGCGCGCCAGTTCCAGCTTCAGCGTGATCAATGACAGCGTATGCCCCAGCAGGTCATGCAGATCACGGCCGATGCGCTCGCGCTCGGCGGTGGTCGCCAGGCGCCGCACCTCATCCTGGGACAGCTGCAGGGCGACGTCGCGCTGATGGCTCAAGGCCTCCACGTTCACCACCAGCCCGACAATGAACGATACCGCCGGCATCCACACCATGGCCTGCCACGGATAACCGAAGTAGAGCGCGGTGCTGCAGAACAGCAGATTCAGGCCAGTGAGCTGCAACAGGTACACCCACCAACCGCCGCGGCTGCTCATGCGGATCATCACGCAGCCGAACACGAAGTAGCTCAGTCCCGACGGATACCACGGCAGCAGTACAAGGGCCATCGCAATCATGGCCAGCGCGTAGCGCCAGGCGTGGTGCCGTGGCGCCAGCATCACCTTGGCATAGAACAGCAGGAACAACGGATAGCTGGCCAGCGTCAGCAACAACCAGCGCAGCGTGAAGCCATTGCCGAGCACCGGGGTGAGGAAGATCCAGACCGACCACAGCAGATGGATCGCACCACTCCAGGGCGACTTGCCCCGCCGCAGCAGTTCGGCCACCGCCGAATCCGGTGCGGGGCGCAGCAGGGACGCAAGCCAGCTCGGTGGCACGGAAGATTCCAGGCGGGGACGATCGCTGCCGATCATGCCAGTTCAGCCGACCCGGCGCAGGCGGCGGCGCGCCAGCAGCAGTGCGACCGCACTCACACCCAGCAACACCAGCAGATGGCCAACGGTGCCGCCACGTGCCGGCTGGCCAAGAATGGGCAGGGCCAGCTGCGCCAGGTGCCAGGTCGGCCACAGCGGCGCCATCGTCGAAAACACCGTCGGCAATGCCGACAACGGCAGCCACAGCCCCGACAACAGTGCCAGCGGCAGGTAGACCAGGTTGACGATGGCCGGTGCCGCGCTGGCGCCGACATGGCTGCCGATCAGCAGGCCGATCGACCCCAGCGGCAATGCCGCAAACGCCGCCACGACCAGCAGCTGCAGTACCTGCACCGCCTGCAGCTGCACGCCGCCGAAGAGGCACGCCACCGCCATCAGCATCGCGGCGATCAGCACCGCGAACAGCAGGGCCATTGCCAGCCGCGCCAGCAGCGGCGCTGCGGCAGGCAGCGGCAGCGCGCGCTTGAGGGTCAGCAGGCCGCCTTCGCGGTCCAGCGCCAGCTGCACGCCGAAGCCAAACAGCGAGGGCGCCATCGCGCCGAACACGCAATAAGTCGCCAGCAGATAGACCGGCGCGTGGCCACGGCCCAGCAGTACGCCGAACAACAGGTAGAACAGCACCGGGAACAACAACGAGGGCAGCACGAACGACGGCGAGCGCCAGGCGCGACGCAGCTCGGCCAGCAGTTCGGCGCGATACGGACGCAGGGCACGCCAGACCGAGGGCGCGGCACCGGCGGCGGTGGGACGGGTCAAGGTGTTCATGCAGCCTCCCGGGTCAGGTCGAGGAAGGCGTCGGCCAGTGCCGCGCCCTGTACTTCCAGTTCTCGCAGCTGCGCATCGGTGGCCAGCAGCCGGGCTACCACCGGCTCGGCCGGGCTGGCCAGCACCTGCAGATGTTCTCCGTCCCGCTGCACCTGCTGGACGCCGGGCCAGTGCTGCACTTCATCGGCGGCCAGCGTGCTGCGGCAGCGGATGCGTCGCGGGCGGTCGGCCAGGCGCAGTTCGGACAGCGGCGCATCGGCCAGTATCCTGCCCTGCTCCAGCACCACCACCCGTTGCGCCAGCGCCTCGGCTTCTTCCAGGTAGTGGGTGGTCAGCAGCACGCCGCAGCCTTCGGCCACCAGTTGCCGGATCGCCTGCCACATCGCCTGCCGCGCCTGGATGTCCAGGCCGGTGGTGGGCTCATCGAGGAACAGCACGCGCGGGCGGCCGCAGATGGCGATGGCGAACTGCACGCAGCGCTGCTGACCGCCGGACAGCTGGCCATAGCGACGCCGGGCAAGGTCCTGCAGGCCCACACGCTGCAGTACGTCGCCCAGCGGCAATGGATCGGGATAGCAGGCGCTGGCCTGCGCCACCAGTTCATCCACCTGCAGCATCGGCGGCAGGCTGGTGCTCTGCAGCATCACGCCGAGGCCGAGCCGATGATCGCGTTGCTGCGGATCACCGCCCAGCAGCTGGACCTGGCCGGCGTCGGCGCGGCGCAGGCCCAACAGCACGCTGATCGCGGTACTCTTGCCGGCACCGTTGCGGCCCAGCAGGGCCAGTACCTGGCCAGCGCGGACCTGCAGGTCGATGCCGTGCAGGGCGGTATGGTCGCGGTAACGCACCTGCACGTGCTGCAGGCGGGCCAGCGACGGAGCGATCGGATCCATGGGCAGTACCGGTAGCGGGGACGTTGCCATCCTGTGCCGCCGTGGTCACATTTCGCAGTTGCCGCCGTCAATGACATCGGATGACAGCTGTCACTGCCATCACCGATGCACCTGCCTTCATGCTGTGCCGCACGCTCCACCGCCGGAACCGCCGCTGCCTGCCCTTCCGGTCACACCCGCCCGAACGCCTGTGATGGAACGAATGAACGCTTCTGCCGAGCTGTTGAAGGAACTCCGTATCGACCGCAAGTCGCCGCCGCCTGCCTCCAGTGGTGGCAGTGGTGGCCGCCGCTGGCTGTGGGTCGCCGTGGTCGTGATCATCGTGTTGCTGGCCGGCGGTGCATTCGCGCTGTTCGGCCGCACGCCCACCGTGGAAGTGGACACCGCGCCGGCCGTGGCCATCCAGCAGGGCAGCGCCAGCAGTTCGGTGCTCGATGCCAGCGGCTACGTGGTCGCACGGCGCATGGCCACGGTGTCGGCCAAGATCACCGGCAAGGTGCGCGAGGTGATGATCGAAGAAGGCATGCGGGTGGAACAGGGGCAGGTCATGGCCACCCTGGACCCGATCGATGCCGACGCGCAGCGCAGCCTGTATGCCTCGCAGCTGCAGGCCGCGCGCAGCCAAGTGGTCGGTCTGGAAGCCCAGCAGAAGCAGGCCGCCGCCGAGGCCAGCCGCCTGCAGGCGCTGGTCGGCCAGCAGCTGGTCTCGCGTTCGCAGTACGACCAGGCCGTGGCCCAGCGTGACAGCCTGCGTGCGCAGCTGGAAACCGCACGGCGCAACGTCAAGGTGGCCAACGACCAGCTGTCCATCGCCGATCTCGGCGTGGACAACAACATCGTGCGCGCGCCGTTCTCCGGGGTGGTCACCGCCAAGGCCGCGCAGCCCGGCGAGATCGTCTCGCCGCTGTCGGCCGGTGGCGGTTTCACCCGTACCGGCATCGGCACCATCGTCGACATGGAATCGCTTGAGATCGAAGTCGAGGTCGGCGAAGCCTTCATCGGCCGCGTGCAGCCGAAGATGCCGGTGGAAGCCACGCTCAACGCCTATCCGGACTGGAAGATCCCGGCCGAGGTGATCGCCATCATTCCCACCGCTGACCGCGGCAAGGCCACGGTGAAGGTCCGGGTGGCACTGAAAGTGAAAGACCCGCGCATCGTGCCGGAGATGGGCGTGCGGGTCAGCTTCCTGGAACAGGCGCAGCCGCAGGCGGCCAGCAAGCCGCAGGGCGTTCGCGTGCCGGGCGGTGCCGTGGTCCAGCGCGAGGGCGCCTCGGTGGCTTTCGTGCTGGGTGACCAGAACCGCGTGCAGCAACGCACGGTCGAGGCAGGCCAGGCGATGGGCAAGGACCGCCAGATCCTCAAGGGCGTGAGCGCGGGAGAGTCGGTGGTGGTCAACCCGCCGGACACCCTGCGCGATGGCGCCAAGGTGCAACAGAAACAAGCGCAGTAACGGCCTGGCGCCCACGGGCGCCGCCGGCAGCACCGCTCGACGCACGCCCGCGGCCTCCGCCGGTGCGCTCCCCCGTTTCCCGCCTTCCGTGGAGAACCACCCATGTCGACCCTGGTTTCACTGCGCAACATCACCAAGACCTACCAGCGTGGCCCCGAGAAAGTGCAGGTGCTGCACGGCATCGACCTGGATATCGCCAGCGGCGATTTCGTCGCGCTGATGGGCCCGTCCGGTTCCGGCAAGACCACCCTGCTCAACCTGATCGGCGGCCTGGACAACCCCACGGGCGGCGAGATCAGCATCGAAGGCGAGCGCATCGACCAGATGAGCGGCGGGCAGCTGTCGACGTGGCGCAGCCATCACGTCGGCTTCGTGTTCCAGTTCTACAACCTGATGCCGATGCTGACCGCGCAGAAGAACGTGGAACTGCCATTGCTGCTGACCCATCTCAGCGCGGCGCAGCGCAAGCGCAATGCCGAGATCGCGCTAACCCTGGTCGGCCTGGCCGACCGCCGCAGCCATCGTCCCAACGAACTGTCCGGCGGCCAGCAGCAGCGCGTGGCGATTGCCCGCGCGATCGTCTCCGACCCGACCTTCCTGATCTGCGACGAACCGACCGGCGATCTCGACCGCCAGTCCGCCGAAGAGATCCTGGGCCTGCTGCAGCAGCTCAACCGCGAACACGGCAAGACCATCATCATGGTCACCCATGACCCGAAGGCCGCCGAGTACGCTACCCACACGGTGCACCTGGACAAGGGCGAGCTGGCCGACGCCCCGCTGGCCCACTGACGGAGGCCACAGCGATGAAATACTTCTCGTTGGTGTGGGCGCAGCTGTTCCGCAGCCGCACCCGCACCCTGTTGACCCTGCTGTCGGTGGTGGCCGCGTTCCTGCTGTTCGGCATGCTCGATTCGGTACGCGTGGCGTTCTCTTCCGGTGGCAGTGTGGAAGGCGCCAACCGGCTGGTGACAGCCTCGCGCCTGTCGATCACCCAGTCGCTGCCGATCCGCCTGGAAGCGCAGATCCGCCAGGTCAGCGGCGTGCGCGATGTCACCTACGGCATGTGGTTCGGCGGCATCTACCAGGACCCGAAGAACTTCTTCCCCAACTTCTCGGTGGCGCCGAACTACTTCGATGTCTACCGCGAGCTGCAGATCGACCCAGCGCAGCTGCAGGACTGGCAGCAGACCCGCACCGGCGCGATCGTCGGCGAGACCCTGGCCAAGCAGTTCGGCTGGAAGGTCGGCGACACCATCCCGCTGCAGGCCACCATCTTCCCGCGCGGCGGCAGCAACGACTGGCCGCTGGAACTGAAGGGCATCTACCGCTCGAAGGATCGCGCGCTGGCGGCCAACGAAGAACGCCAGTTGATGATGAACTGGAAGTACTTCGATGAATCCAACGACTACATCAAGAACCAGGTGAGCTGGTACACGGTGACGCTGGACAACCCGGATCAGTCTTCGCGGGTGGCACAGGCCATCGATGCGATCTCGGCCAACTCCGACCACGAAACCAAGACCCAGACCGAGTCGGCGTTCCAGCAGGCGTTCGTCAAGCAGTTCGCCGACATCGGCATGATCGTCACCTCGATCATGGGCGCGGTGTTCTTCACCCTGCTGCTGTTGACCGGCAACACCATGGCCCAGGCGGTGCGCGAGCGTATTCCGGAACTGGCCACGCTGAAGACGCTGGGCTTCAAGGACAGCACCGTGCTGACCCTGGTGATGGTCGAATCGGTGCTGCTGATCGGCCTCGGTGGACTGCTCGGCATGGGCCTGGCGGCATTGATCCTGCCGGCCATCAGCCCGAAGAGCATGGGTATGCTGCCGCCGCACGTACCGACGCCGACCTGGCTGGTGGGCATCGTCCTGATCGTGGTGATCGGCATCGTGGTCGGGCTGCTGCCCGCACTGCGTGCCAAGCGCCTGAAGATCGTCGACGCGCTCGCCGGCCGCTGAAGAGGACACCGACATGAACAAGCTCAAGAAGTGGCTGGGAAACGCGGTGACCGTGCTGTTGCTGGCCGTCGGCCTGGCCGTGTGGATCGGCCTGCCGTGGATCGGCGTGCTGGTGATCGCGGTGCTGGTGGGGTTGTGGCTGGCGCTCACCCGCAGTGGACGGCTGGCGCTGGCCGCCACCCGCATCGGCATTGCCAGCCTGCCGCAGCGCTGGGGTGCGTCCTCGGTGATCGTGGTCGGCATCGCCGGCGTCGTCGGCGTGCTGGTGGCGATGCTGGCGATGGGCGAAGGCTTCCAGGCCACGCTCAACAACACCGGCGATGACACCACCGCGATCGTGCTGCGCGGCGGTTCGCAGGCCGAGACCAACTCGGTCATCACCCGCGAACAGGTCCCTACGCTGTCCACCCTGCCCGGTATCACCCGCGATGCACAGGGGCGGCCGCTGCTGTCGCCGGAGCTCTCGCAGGTGGTCAACCTTGTGTCCAAGGCCGATGGCACCGACGTCAACGCGCAGTTCCGCGGTGTCGGCCCGCAGGCGTGGGCCGTGCATGACAAGGTCAAGATCGTCGAAGGCCGCCGGTTCGCCGCCGGGCTGCGCGAAATCGTGGTCGGCCAAGGCGCCAGAAGCCAGTTCCGCGACATGGACGTTGGCAAGACGCTCACCCTGGGCAATCAGACCTGGACGGTCGTAGGTGTGTTCGCTACCGGCGATGCGCATGATTCGGAGCTGTGGACCGACGCCGACACGCTGGCTACGACCTATCAGCGCAGTGCCTGGCAGTCGATCAGCGTGCGCACCGACGGCAAGGCCGGTTTCGAGCAGTTCAAGGCCGCTGTCGCCGCCGACCCGCGCCTGAAGCTGGACGTGGAAACCACCCGCGTCTACTACAGCAAGCAGGGTGGCGGATTGACCAAGCTGATCGATATTCTCGGCAAGGTGATCGGCACCATCATGGCGGTGGGCGCGGTGTTCGGCGCGCTCAACACCATGTATGCCGCCGTGGCCACGCGTGCACGCGAGATCGCCACCATGCGTGCGATCGGCTTCCGCGGCCTGCCGGTGGTGACTGCGGTGATGCTGGAAACCATGCTGCTGGCCCTGCTCGGTGGCCTGCTCGGCTGCGCGGTAGCGTGGCTGCTGTTCAACGGCTACAGCGTGTCCACCATCGGCAGCAACTTCAGCGCGGTGGTGTTCAAGTTCCATGTATCGCCGGAACTGCTGTGGAGCGGGCTGAAGTGGGCGCTGGGCATCGGCCTGGTGGGTGGATTGTTCCCGGCGCTGCGCGCGGCACGGCTGCCGATCACCACGGCGTTGCGCGAGACCTGAGCAGCACGCATTGATTGAATGAGCATTGCGAAGGGGACGGAGCAAAGGCTCCGTCCCTTTTTTTGGTTGCGCGCCATCCACGCGTGGCGTGGATCTACTGCGCGCCATCCACGCATGGCGTGGATCTACCGATGTGGCGCGTGCGGGATCCAGTAGATCCACGCCATGCGTGGATGGATGCATGCGCACTCGCATCGCTACAGATTGCGCAAACACCGCCGCTATCGATGCCTCTGCCCATCGCAGACACAACGCGCGTGACGTTGCGCACAGTGCACCTGTGGATTGTTGGTTGCGATTCATTTTCGCGGCGTTACAGCGCGCGCGGACAAACAGTTACCAATGAAAACACTCTAGAATCCGGCCCCCACGTTGGTTTGCAGCACCCCACGCGTCCATAGAACGGACGCATGTTTTTTCTGAAACACGAGATTTCACGGATGTCCCTGAAGACCACCCCGCTGCGCAACGCGATCGTCATCGCGCTGGCCGCCAGCTGCACCACGCCCGCCTTCGCACAGGAAGCCGGCGATACCCCCACCAACCTCGACCGCATCGAAATCACCGGCTCGCGCATCCGCCAGGCCAGTGTCGAGACCGCGCAGCCGGTGGTGGCACTCAACCGCGCCGACATCGAGAAGAAGGGCTACGTCAACGTTGCCGACATCCTGCAGGACGTCACTGCAGCCGGCGCACCGAGCCTGAGCCGTTCGTCCTCGCTGAGCTCCTCGCGCGATTTCGGCGGCATGTATGTCAGCCTGCGCAACCTCGGTCCGGAACGCAGCCTGGTGCTGATCGATGGCCGCCGCATGGGCGTCAGCGCCGGCGGTTACTCCGACCTGGCCTCGATTCCGTCCGCCATCGTCGAGCGCGTGGAAGTGCTGACCGACGGCGCTTCGGCACTGTACGGCTCGGACGCCATCGCCGGCGTGGTCAACATCATCACCCGCAAGAACCTCGACGGTGGCGAAGCCAGCGTCTATGTCGGCCAGTACGGTGAAGGCGACGGCCAGAAGCGCTCTTACAGCGCCACCTTCGGCAAGACCTTCGACCGCGGCTGGTTCAGCGTCGGCGCCGAGCGCACCAAGGAAGACGAGATCCTCGGCGATGCGCGCGAGTTCAGCCGCTACCCGGGCGGTCCGCGCCACGCCAACGACGTCGATGCGCTGAGCCCGACCACCCAGTGGGGCACCGTCACCGTCGGTGGCAAGCCGCTGACCGTCGGCCCGGGTGGCGACCCGAGCAGCGCTGGCAACTTCCACACGCCGAACCCGGCAGATGGCGCCAACGCCAAGACCAACATGAGCCTGCTGAGCGGCCTGGAGCGCACCTCGGTGTTCGCCAACGGCGGCTTCTCGATCACCGACAATCTGCGCATCGTCGCCGACGCGCTGTACAGCAAGCGCGAGTCGACCAAGCACCTGGCCGGCTATCCGTACTCGGTCTCGGCTGCGCAGTCGCGCAACGGCACCCGCGCTGCGCTGTCCAAGGACAGCACCTTCAACAAGTGGGGCCAGGACGTGCTGTTCTCGCACCGCACCGAAGAGCTGCCGCGCGGTACCGAGAACACGCTGGAAACCAAGCGTGCCAGCCTCGGCCTGGAAGGCAGCTTCGAAACCGGTTCGCGTTACTGGGACTGGAACGTCAGCTACATGTACAACCGCAATGAAGGCGAGCGCGTCGGCACCGGCAGCATGTACCAGCCGCACGTCAACCTGGCCGTCGGCCCGTCCTTCATGGACGGCGACGTTGCCCGCTGCGGTACGCCGGGTGCGGTGATCGCCGGCTGCGTGCCGTGGAATCCGGCTGCGCCGATGGGCTACACCGGCCCGGGCTCGCTGAGCAACCAGGACGTGCAGGACTACCTGTTCACCCGCTTCGTCGACAAGATGCGCAGCACCACCAAGGTCGCCAGCGCCAACATCTCCGGCTCGCTGTTCACCCTGCCGGCCGGTGACATCATGGGCGCGATGGGCTTCGAGCACCGCAGCGAAGAAGCCAGCTACACCCCGGACCTGATGGTGCAGAAGGGCCAGATCGCCGGTACCACCGGCCAGCCGACGCGTGGCGACTACTCGCTCAACGAGGTCTACCTGGAAATGCAGGTGCCGCTGCTGGCCGACATGACCTTCGCCCGTGAGCTGTCGCTGGACCTGGCCGGTCGCTACACCGACTACAACACCTTCGGTTCGACCACCAACAGCAAGTTCGGCCTGAAGTGGAAGCCGATCGACAGCCTGCTGGTGCGTGCGACCTACGGCACCGGCTTCCGTGCCCCCACCGTGGACGATCTCTACGGCGGCGCAGTGTCCAGCCGCGATTCGTTCACCGATCCGTGCGATACGAAGTTCGGCATCGCCGCCAGCAGCCCGACCGTGGCAGCACGCTGCCAGGCGCTGAACGTGCCGGCCAACTTCCGTCAGCAGACCGGTTCGGACGGCAACCTTGCCAACCGCCCGGGCCAGCAGGCCACCTCCGATTTCAACTCTGGTTCCAACGCGGAACTGAAGCCGGAAACCGCCAAGACCTGGACCGTCGGCCTGGTCTACAGCCCGGAATTCGTGCAGGGCCTGGATGTCAGCCTGGACTGGTGGAAGATCCGCATCGACAACGCCATCGTTGGCGAGTCGGCCACCGACATCCTCAACCAGTGCTACGTGCAGGGTGTGGATTCGGCATGTGGTCGCTTCACCCGTTCCACCGCTGCGGCCACCCGTGGCCAGGTCTCGGCGCTGGATCGCTCGCTGGTCAACGCCGGCTACCGCGAAACCGCCGGCTATGACATCGGTGTGCGTTACCGCCTGCCGGAAACCGCGTACGGCAAGTTCGCCATCAACTGGAACACCACCTACACCGACTACCTGGAGAAGCGCAACGACAGCGCCGCCACCACCCCGGTGGAGCAGCGCGTGGGCTGGGCGGGTGACTTCCGCGTGCGTTCGACCGTCAACCTGGATTGGCAGTACGGCAACCTGGGCATCGGCTGGACCGCCCGTTACTACTCGGGCATGAAGGAAGCCTGCTCGTACGATCTGGGCGGTGGCCCGGACTGCAACATGGCCGACTTCGTTTCGCCGTATACCGATGCACAGCCGAGCCGCAAGGTGGGTTCCAACACCTTCCACGACCTGCAGGTGCGTTACAGCCTGCCGTGGGATGGCACCGTGTCGCTGGGCCTGAACAACGTGTTCGACCACCAGGGTCCGATCATGTACAGCCAGCCGAACAGCAGCTTCACCTACTACGGTGGCTTCGACATCGGTCGTTTCATGTACATGAAGTACCAGCAGCGCTTCTAAGCCTGCAACCGCGTTCCCGCCCCGGCCAACTCTCTCCTGGCCGTGGATGGAAGCAGAACGGCGCCCCTCGGGGCGCCGTTCTTTTTTTGCAGGGTCGGATCCCTGCGCATCGCGAAGGGCTCTGACCCCGCAGTGCTACCGCTTGGCCTTGCGCATCGCACGCACGTTGTCTGCGACGAACAGGATCAACCCGGCCCAGATCGCCGCAAAACCAATCGCCTTGCCGGTGTCGAAGGCCTCGTGGAAGAAGAACACGCCCAGCAGCAGCTGCAGGCTCGGAGCGATGTACTGCAGGATGCCGACCAGCGACAGCGGAATGCGCTTCACTCCGTAGGCGAAACCGATCAGCGGCACCGCCGTGACCACGCCACCGAAGATCAACAACAGATCGTTGCCCCAGCCCCAGCCACTGAAGAAGCCGCCGCCATGGCCGTTCTCGGCCCACAGTGCGAAGCCCAGCGCCGGCAGGAACAGATACAGGCTTTCCACCCCCAGCCCGGCCACCGGATCGACTGACACCAGCTTGCGCAGCAGGCCGTACAGGCCGAACGAGCAGGCCAGGCCCAGCGCGATCCACGGCGGCGTACCCGCATCGATGGTCAACCAGGCCACGCCCACCGCAGCGATGGCCACGGCCACCCATTGCACGCGGCGCAGGCGCTCTTTCAGCACCAGCACGCCCAGCAGCACGTTCACCAGCGGGTTGATGAAGTAACCCAGGCTGGTCTCGATCACGTGACCGGCGTTGACCGCCCAGATGTACAGGCCCCAGTTGAAGGCGATGGTCAGGCTCGATACCGCCAGGATCGGCAGCGCGCGCGGTTGCGCGGCGATCTTCTTCCACCAGCCCAGCCGCGAGGCGATCAGCAGCCAGGCCACCACCAGCACGGTGCTCCAGATGATGCGGTGGGCGATGATCTGGAACGACGGCACCTCGTTCAGCAGGTGCCAGTAGACCGGCACCAGCCCCCACAGCACGAAGGTGGACGCGGTAACCAGCAGGCCGCGGCGTTGTTCTTTCTCGTCCATGCTCATCGCTTGCGTGTCCTTGCCATTGTCAGTACCACCACACCCAGAAGTATCACTGCCATGGCCAGGAAGTCGCGCCAGCCGAAACGTTCGCCGTTCAACGCCGCACCCAGCAGCACCGCGATCACCGGATTGACGTAGGCATAGCTGCCGGCCAGCGCCGGGCGCACGTTCTGCAGCAGCCAGACGTAGGCGGTGAACGCCACGATCGAACCGAACACGCACAGGTAGGCCATCGCCAGCAGGCCACCGGTATCGGGCAGGGTGGTGGGGCGCTCGCCGACGACCAGGCCGATCAGCACCAGCAGCACACCACCGCAGATCATCTGCCCGGCGGCCGTCATGAACGGGCCCGGCAGGTCCTGCCCGCGTGCCCACACCGAGCCGAACGCCCAGCCGACCGGCGCGATCAGCAGCAGCACCAGCCCGGTCGGCGAGGCAGTCAGGCTGCTGCCGGCGTTGAGCCAGACCACGCCGACGAAGCCAACGGCGATGCCCAGCCATTCACCCTTGCTGGCGTGCTGGCCGCGCAGGGCCGAGAACAACGCCATCCACAGCGGCACCGAGGCCACCGCCGTGGCGGCCAGGCCGGATGACACCTCGCGCTCGGCCAGCACGACCATGCCGTTGCCCAGCACCAGCATGGTCACGCCCATGACGGCCAGGTTGCGCCACTGCCGCAGGCTCGGCTTCGGCATCTTCCAGAACAGGCGCAGTGCCAGGTACATCACGCCGCCGGCAATGATGAACCGGCTGCCGGAAACCATCGTCAGCGGCAGCGCGCCGCCATGCAGGGCCTTGGCGATACCCAGGTAGGTCGAGCCCCAGACCACGTAGACCAGCAGCAATGCCAGCACGACAAGGCCGCCCCGTGGGGCAGCCGCAGACGGAACGGGGGGAGCCGACATGACACACCAGGGAGCTGGGGGAACCCGGATTTTAGGACGTTTTGGTTATGGTCCGGCAGCCCGTGTAGTGGCACGCTGTCATCCATCCATGTCCCGCCCGCCCTTCCGGCACCCGGCGTTGACGTGGGATGCAGTACTCAGGAGGCTGGCCGGCAGCGCACTGCGCGCCCCTGGCACCGATCTTTCCCGCATGGACGCACCGCATCGAGGATTTCCACCCAGATGAGCACCACGTCCCAACCCGCCGTACCCGCCAGCGATGGCGCCGCCCTGCGGCGTTCCATCTCCAACACCCTCAAAGGCTCCGCCGGCAACCTGGTGGAGTGGTACGACGTCTACGTGTACTCGGTATTCGCCGTGTACTTCGAGTCGCAGTTCTTCTCGCCTGAAGACAAGAACTCCACCATGTACGTGTGGGCGATCTTCGCCGCGACCTTCCTGATGCGCCCGATCGGCGCATGGTTCTTCGGCCGTTTCGCCGACCGTCATGGCCGTCGCCTGGCGTTGACCGTGTCGGTCACGCTGATGGCCTTCTGCTCGTTCATCATCGCCATCACCCCCACCGCTGCCAGCATCGGCATCTGGGCGGCGATCATCCTGCTGTTCGCGCGCCTGCTGCAGGGCTTCGCCACCGGTGGCGAGTACGGTGCCAGCGCCACGTACATGTCCGAGGCCGCCATCCCCGGCCGCCGCGGCTTCCTGTCCTCGTTCCACTACGTCACCCTGGTGGGCGGCCATGTGCTGGCCCAGCTGACCCTGTTCGTGATGCTGACGTTCTGGGCCAAGCCGGAAATCTCCGAGTGGGGCTGGCGCATTGCCTTCGGCATCGGTGGCATCGCCGCCGTGGTGGTGTTCTGGCTGCGCCGTGGCATGGACGAGTCGCTGTCGGAATCCTCCATCGAAGCCGCGCGCGAGGGCAAGGACAAGAAGTCCGGCTCAATGTACGAACTGTTCGTGCACCAGTGGCGTCCGCTGCTGCTGTGCTTCCTGATCACCGCCGGTGGCACCATCGCGTTCTACACCTACTCGGTGAACGGCCCGAAGATGATCCAGAGTGCGTTCGCCGGCAACGATCCGATGACCGGCACGCTGATCAACCTGGGTGTGCTGGCCTTCCTGATGGTGTTGCAGCCGGTGGGCGGTTGGCTGTCTGACATCATCGGCCGCAAGAGCCTGCTGGTGTTCTTCGGCGTGGGCGGCGTGCTGTACAGCTGGTACCTGATCACCCAGCTGCCGCACCAGCACGATGCCACCCTCGCCTTCCTCACCCTGGCACTCGGCTTTGTCATCCTCACCGGCTACACCTCCATCAATGCCGTGGTGAAGGCAGAGCTGTTCCCCACCCACATCCGTGCACTGGGCGTGGGCTTCGGCTATGCATTGGCCAACTCGCTGTTCGGCGGTACCGCGCCGCTGCTGTATCAGGGCGCATTGAAGACCGGCCACGTGGACTGGTTCGCCATCTACGTCACCGCAACGATCGCGGTATCGTTGGTGGTCTATGTGTTCTTCCTCACCAACAAGGGCCCCAACTGGCTCGACGGCACCCGCAAGTAAGCGCGCCGTAGTGATCGCGGCCACCGGTGCAATGCCGGTGGCCGCCGCTTCTCCTGCCACGCCGCTGGTGTGGCTTGCACTGGGTCTGGGCGCAGCAACCCTGCTGGCATGGCTGATCCGCCGGCCCGGCGCCCAGGCGAGTTGGCCACGTATCGGCTTCGGCATTGCCCTGCTGGCGTTCTGCGCTGCGCTGGTGCTGCAGCTGGCAGCGGATCTGGGCAGCGATACCAGCTCACTGCATCTGCGTCTGAGCCGGGGTAGCAACCCGGCTCCGGTGGCCGGCCTGCGCACGATGGTGGCCTGCTATCTGGCCGCGCTTGTGGTTGCCGGCTGGGGCGCCTGGAAGCTGCTGCGGAAGAAGTGGTAATGCCGGCCGCTGGCCGGCAACTGCACATTCCTTCGGAAGGTTCTTGAGGTTGCCGGCCAGCGGCCGGCACTACCGTGCGCTCAGAGGTTGCCGGCCGGCGGCCGGCATTGCCGTGCGCTTACCGGCGGGCGGCTTCGCTCTTCTCACGGGCGCCGTGGAATTCCGATTCCTTCTCCCACTGCGGCCAGCGACGGCTGTTGGCCAGCTCCGCGCCCAGGTCGTAGACCAGCAGGGTATCGGCTGCGTGACCGGCCGGATCCCAGCTCGGCGTCCACGCATCGCAGGCCTGGTGATAGCAGTCAGCAAAGTACTTCTCGCGCAGCGCGCGGCCAGCCTCGACACCGCCGTCCAGCTTGTCCAGGCCCGGGCCGATGGTGATCGCCGGCACGCCCAGGCGGGCGAAGGCGAAGTGGTCGGCACGGTAGAAGAAGCCGGCTTCCAGATTCGGGTCCGGGCTGTAGCTGCGGCCACGGGCCTTGGCCACGCGTTCCAGGTCGCCTTCCAGCGACACCCGGCCCTTGCCCCACGACGCGATGTCACGGGTGGCCCCATCCGGGCTGAACATCTCGATGTTCAGTACCGCAGCGGTCTTGTCCAGCGGCGCCAGCGGGTGTGCGGCGTAATAGCTGGCGCCCAGCAGGCCCTTCTCTTCGGCGGTCAGCGCGACGAAGTACAGGGTGCGCTGCGGCTGCGGGCCGGCGGCGAACACCCGGCCCAGTTCCAGCACGGTGGCCACGCCGGTGGCGTTGTCGATCGCACCGCGGCGGATGCGGTCGCCCTTGGCGTCGGCCTGGCCGATGCCGAAGGCATCCCAGTGCGCGGAGAAGATCACCGCCTCATCGGCGTGCTCGCCGCCGGGCAGTTTGGCCACTACGTTGCGGGTCACCACCTGCTCGCGCTTGAGCGCGAAATCGACGCTCAACTTGGCGTTGTCCAGCGCAACCGGACGGAAGTCCGCGCTCATCGCCTTGCGCTTCTCGGCATCAAAATCCAGACCGGCGTCGGCGAAGATCGCCTCGGCCAGCTCGCGCTGCATCCAGCCACGCAGCGGCGTGTGCTGGGCCATCGCTTCGGCCTGGCCGCGCTCGATATCGAACAGCGGCGAGGTGCCCGAACTCTTCACCGTAGCCCAGCCATAGGCGGCCGGTGCGGTCTCATGCACGATCAGCACGCCTTCGGCACCACGGCGCGCGGCTTCTTCGAACTTGTAGGTCCAGCGGCCGTAGTAGGTCACCGCCTTGCCATCGAACGCACCCGGCGCATCGGCCTCGAAATCGGCGTCGTTGATCAGCATCACGGCGATCTTGCCGTGCAGGTCCACGTCCTTGTAGTCGTTCCAATGGCGCTCGGGCGCGTCGATGCCGTAGCCGACGAACACCAGCGGCGCATCCTTGATCTGCACACGCTTGCGCGGCTGCAGGCTCTGCAGGGTCACGTCCACGCCATTGGCCAGCGCCCGCTTGCCGCCCTTCAGGGCAAGACTGGCCTTGGCCGGGCCATCCAGCTGCGCGCGCACCAGCGGCACCGGCTGCACCCAGCTGCCGTCCACACCGCCCGGCTGCAGGCCGTAGCTGCGGAACTGCTCGATCAGGTACTGCACGGTGCGCTCTTCGCCTTCGGTGGCCGGCGCACGGCCCTCGAATTCGTCCGATGCCAGCACGCGCACATGACGCGACAGCGCCTGCGGATCGATGCCGCCGCCGGGCAGGTCATTGGCCGCGTGGGCCAGGCCACCGACGAACAGGCAGGACGACAGCAGCAACACGCGCATCGGGTTCACGGCAGTACCACGGCAGGCTTGGGAATAGCCAGAGTGTAACGTGACAGTGCAATGACGGTGCGGGTTGCGCACGGCGTCATTCACGCGTGGCGTGGATCTACCGCGACGCGCGGTCCAGCCAGCAGGCCAGGCCCTGCGCGTTGAGTTCGATATCCATCGCCAGCACCTCGGTTACCGCAGCCTGGTCCAGTGCGCAGCCATGCTGCTGTGCACGCTCCAGGTACAACGCCTGCAGCGCGGCCAGCAGGCAGCGATGACGGTCGGGACGGCCGTCGCACTGTCGGCCGATTGCCGCCATCGCATCGATCTGTTCGAACAGATCCTCCGCCAGCTTTTCGACCTGTTCGACACGACCGTAGTGGGTCAGGTACATCGCCTGCGGTGCGTAGCCGAGCATGCGTTGGATCGACGCCTTCATCGCGTCCGGATCGAACTGCACCGGCGATGAGGTGGGGAAGATGAAAGCGCCCTGCGCACTGTCCAGCTCGCGATAGGAGATACCGAAGGTATCGCCGGTGAACCAGCTGCGGCTGTGCGCATCCCACACGCAGTAGTGGTGCAGCGCATGGCCCGGGGTATGCAGCAGCACCAGCTCGCGGCCTGCCAGGTCGATGCGCTGGCCGTCTTCAGCCACCACCACGCGCTGCTCGGGAATCGCCTCGATGCGGCCATAGCTGCGCGCGATTTCCTCGGCGCCATAGACGGCGGTGGCACCGGCGATCAGCCGGGTCGGATCGATCATGTGCGGCGCGCCGCGCGGATGCAGCACCGCACGCGCATTCGGCAGCTGCTGCATCAGCAGGCCAGCGCCGCCGGCATGATCCAGATGCACGTGGGTCAGCAGCAGCCAGTCCACCGCCTCCACGCCCAGCCCGTTGTCGGTCAAGGCCTGCAGCATCGCCGGCACCGACAGGCCGGTACCGCAGTCGACGAACGCGGCACGGCCGTTTTCGATGATCAGGTAGGCGGCATCGAAATTGGGCCGTTGGAAACCGGTATCGATGGTGTGGATGCTGGGATCGGCGGTCATCGACGCGCACCTGGCAGGATCGGGAACAGAGGCCCATGGTAGGCGCGCCGGCATGGCGTGATCGATGCGGCTTTGGTCGGAGGGGGCAATTCCGTAGAGCCGAGCCCACGCTCGGCTGCCCTTCTGCCAGACATCAGCCGAGCATGGGCTCGGCTCTACAGAGGGCACAAGCGGGGCGCTGCATCAGAGGCGCAACCAGCGCGGGCGCAGCAACAGGGCCATCACCAGCACCGCCAGGAACGCACCATAGGCATACAGCACCGCCAGCACCTGCGGCCAGATCGGTCCGGCGCCCGGCTGTACCAGACCGATGTGGTGGCCCCACAGCATGGCCAAGATGCTCAGGGCGAGCGCCAGCACCAGGGTGGCACCATCGAACAGGCGCCGCCGCGCGGTACGCGGCTGGCGCGGGAACAGCCAGTACAGGCTGCCCAGCAGGATGAACCAGGGCAGGAACAGCAGCAGCGACAACCAGGCCATCGCAGACTCCATGTCATCGCGCCTGAGGCGCGCGGACATCATGCCATGGCCGCTGTTCCCGGGTAGTGCCGGCCGCTGGCCGGCATCCACCCCTGCGCCGACCAAGGTCGGCATCTACCGATCAGTCGGCGCGCAGCACGGCCAACGCCGCCAGCACCGCATCGACCTCGGCTTCCAGCTTGAACAGATCGCTCTGCAGCTGGTCGCCCTGCTCGGCCTGCTTCAGCACGGCGATCAGCTGGCCGGCATCGCGCGGCGAGTCGAAGCCTTCGCTCTGGATCAGCAGCGTGCCGTCGCCTGCGGTCAGCTTGAAGTAGAAACGGCCATCCTTCTCGCGGTACTGCTTGAACAGCGGCGGCGCGGCGCGGGCTTCACCGGCATCTTCGCTGGCGATGTCGCCTGCATCGGACAGATCACGCAGGCCCACCGCATGGCGCAGCTCTTCCAGCAGCGGTGCCGCCAGCTGCTCACGCAGCTGCTGGCCACGGCGCTTGAGCAGTGCCTCGATCTTCTCCGGTTCGGCCATCAGCGCGTTGTAGCGCTCGCGCAGCGGCGACAGTTCGCTGTCGATGCGCTCGAACAGCTGCTGCTTGGCATCGCCCCAGCTGATGCCGTCGGCGAAAGCCTTGGCGAATGCGGCGGTCTGTTCAGGGGTGGCGAACGCCTGGTACATCTGGAACAGCGCCGAACCTTCGGTGTCCTTCGGCTCGCCCGGTGCACGCGAGTCGGTCAGGATCGAGAACACCAGCTTCTTCAGCTCGTCGCGCGGCACGAACAGCGGAATGGTGTTGTGGTAACTCTTGCTCATCTTGCGGCCATCCAAGCCCGCCAGCGTTGCCACCTGCTCGTCGATCACCACGTCCGGCAGCGGGAAATACTCCTTGCCGTACACGTGGTTGAAACGCTGGGCGAAGTCGCGCGCCATCTCGATGTGCTGGATCTGGTCACGGCCCACCGGTACCTGGTTGGCCTTGAAGATCAGGATGTCGGCCGCCATCAGCACCGGGTACATGAACAGGCCGGCGCTGACACCTGCGTCCTCGTCCTGGCCTTCCTCACGGTTCTTGTCCACCGCCGCCTTGTAGGCATGGGCGCGGTTGAGGATGCCCTTGCTGGCGATGGCGGTCAGGAACCACATCAGCTCGGTGGTCTCGCGGATGTCGCTCTGGCGGTAGAACCACACGTGTTCCGGGTCCAGGCCACAGGCCAGCCAGCTGGCAGCGATCTCCAGGGTCGCGCGCTGGGTGCGCTGCGGGTCCTGCGACTTGATCAGGCTGTGCAGATCGGCCAGGAAGAAGAAGCTCTCGATGTCCGGCACGCGGCTGGCCGCAATGGCCGGGCGGATGGCGCCAACGTAGTTGCCCAGGTGGGGCGTGCCGGAGGGGGTGATGCCGGTAAGGACTCGGGTCGTCATGACTGCGTGCGGAAACCTTCTATGAACGGAGCCAGTTTACCGTGCGCACGGTCAACCCCGTCAGGGCCCCCGGCACGTTCATTCACCCAACCCCGCTGGAGACGCCCGATGAAACGCCTGCTGCCCCTGCTGCTGATCCTGCCCCTGGCCGGCTTCCGCCCGGCCCCGCTGCCCCCGCCGATGCCGCAGGACGGCCCGGTGCGCGTGGCCCTGGTTGACCGCGACCGCGGCACCGAGTTGCGCAGCTACCCGGCCGACGGCCAGCGCTGGGTGGCCGGTGAGCGCGGCCATCGCTATGCGGTGCGCCTGTACAACGACAGCCCGCGCCGGGTGCTGGTGGTGCTGTCGGTGGACGGCGTCAACGCCATTTCCGGCGAAGATGCCGATCCCTCGCAGACCGGCTACGTGCTCAACCCCGGACAGCGCGCGGACATCACCGGCTGGCGCAAGACCCAGGACGAAGTGGCCCAGTTCGTCTTCAGCAGCCCCAGCGGCAGCTACGCCAGCCGCACCGGCCGCCCCGACAACGTCGGCGTGGTCGGCGTAGCGGTGTTCGAAGAGGCGCGCCGCTGGTACCCGCGTCCGCAGCCGATCCTGCGTGATCGCGCCGGGCCGGCACCAGAGGCAGCCGAAGCCTCGGCGGCCGCCGATGCCAGTGCCAGCCGCATCGAAGGTTACTCGGCCAAATCGCAGGCACCTGCGCTGGGCACCGGCCATGGTGCACGTGAGAGTTCCTCGGTGCGCGATACCGATTTCGAACGCGCCACCCGCAGCCCGGCACAGGTACTGCAGCTGCGCTACGACAGCGCCCGCAACCTGCGCGCGCGCGGCATCCTGCTCGATTCGCCGTCGCGCCTGGACCGCCAGCCGCAGGCGTTCCCCAACCGCTACGTGCCCGACCCGCCGGCACGTTGATCGCCACACAGCGCAACGCCCGCACCTTCCGGCGCGGGCGTTGTCTGTGGGGGCAGAACGCGGGCGTGCGGCGCCCGGTTACTTGTAGTCCGGATAATCCTTGTGCATCGCCTTCTCGAAATCGCGCACTTCGGTTTCTGCGCGATCCTTGGCCCAGCCATAGCGCTCCTGCAGGCGGCCGGCGAGATACTCGGCATTGCCCTCGGCCACATCGAAATCGTCATTGGTCAGATCGCCCCACTTCGCCTGGGCCTTGCCCTTGAGCTGGGACCACTTGCCGGAAATGATGTCTTTGTTCATTGCTGAGGCTTCCTTGGAATGCAACGGCGTTGTTACCGTGCATGCAGCTTCCCGCAATGGCTGTTGAAGCACGGTCAACCGACCATGAAAACGCTGCTCACCTGCTTGAATGGTTCACTACCCATCGACACGCGGCGTCCACTCCCAACAATCGCCCATAAAAAAAGGCCGGGAAGATCCCGGCCTTTTCCGTACTGCGCACCACCTCAGGCTCAGTTGCCCTTGGCAGCATCCTCAACCTTCTCACCAGCCTTCTGCACGTCCTTGCCGGCACCGGCAACGGTGTTGCAACCGGCCAGCAGGGCCACCGAGAACATCGACAACAGCATCAGGGCAACTACGCGCTTCATGGGCTTCTCCTTGGGTTTGCCGCTACACCGCTCAATCACGGGGTTCGGTTGTATTGATCGGGGCGGCAGGCTGGTTCGAAGCCAACACTGCCGCGTGAGGTGCAATCTGGCGGCAGGGGCGTGGAGCGCGTGTGAACGGTTCGTCCAACCGTTCAGGCTGGACCCTCTCAGTCGCGCATCAGGGTCGACTTTCCGAACAGGCTTTCCACCAGATCCACGGCCAGTTCGGCGGTGCTGTTGTGGTTGTCCAGCAGCGGATTGAGTTCGACGATATCCAGCGAACCCATGCGCCCGCTGTCGGCGATCATCTCCATCACCAGCTGCGCTTCGCGGTAGTTCACCCCGCCCGGCACGGTGGTGCCCACGCCCGGGGCGATGCTCGGGTCAAGGAAATCGACATCGAAGCTGACGTGCAGGTGGGTGTTCTCGTCGATGCCGGCCAGCGCCGCTTCCACGGTGCGCTTCATGCCGTTCTCGTCGATGTAGCGCATGTCGTAGACATCGACCTTGTGGGTCTTGATCAGGCGCTTTTCTTCCGGATCCACCGAACGGATGCCGATCTGGTGCATCTGCGAAGGCTTGATGGCCGGCGAGGTGCCACCCAGCTTGGTCAGCGCATCCGGGCCGAGGCCGCACAGGCAGGCCACCGGCATGCCGTGGATGTTGCCCGACGGGGTCACATCGCTGGTGTTGAAATCCGAATGCGCATCCAGCCACAGCACGCGCAGGTCCTTGCCCTGCTCGCGGCACCAGCGTGCCACGGCGGTGATCGAACCGATGCCCAGGCAGTGGTCGCCACCGAGCATGATCGGCATTCGCCCGGCCTGCAGCTCGGCGTAGCTGGCTTCCATCAGCGCATGGTTCCACGCCACCACTTCGTCCAGGTGACGATAGCCCTGCACCGGGGCGGTCCACGGGTTGCGCGGGCCGTCCAGGTTGCCGAGGTCGCGCACGTCCACGCCACGTGCCTCCAGTGCTTCAGGCAGGCCAGCCACGCGCAGGGCTTCCGGCCCCAGCCGCGCGCCGCGATGGCCCGCCCCGATGTCGGTGGGGACGCCGATCAGGGTAACGGCGGGATGATGGGCCATGGGTGCCTCCTGCGAACGAAAAAGAAGCACAGTCTAGCCAGACGCATGTGACACCACTCGCGGCGGTGCAGCAGGGCGGCCCGTCGATCACCCATCCAGGCGGCCCCGATGACGGAGGTCGCCTTTCAGCCAAGCGTAGCGTCAGGAATTCCCTTTCCCGGGACAGGCTTCACACGCAGGTCGGTATCGGCTCTATCCATGGTCCGGTGAAGACAGAACAGTGGTCCCGCACGCGCCAACGGCGAGGTGCCAGTCCCATCACCCTCGGTCTTCGAAGGAACTTTCCATGAAACACCTGATCCACCGCGCTCTGTTGTTGTCCGTTGGCGTTGCATGCTTGGCATCCACCAGTGCTTGGGCCGCACCTCAGCGCGTGACATACGCGGTAACCAATGATGAACTTGCACGGCACCAACCTGAAGCCCGCGATGTTCTGACGTGGGTGGGCAGGCACGTCCGCCCGTCATTCGCACCTCTGGGTGCTGGCACGGTCCATGTCGAGCGTAGTGCCTTTTCTTCAGGGGCAGTCGCCCGAATGTCCGATCCTTCTCCTCCGGGAAAGCTGCCTGACAGCGGCTACCCAGGCGAACAGTACAAGGTCGAGAACACCCTGCCGGATGGCACGTACCAGTCGTGGGAATTCCGCTGGGTGGAACCCTCCAGCGGCCATGGCGGCGGCTGGGAGATGACCGGCTACCAGTTCAAGCGAGGCAATGACCCCGTCGAAATCCAGTAGCGCCGCTGCAGGGACAGGACCTGCCATCGCATGGCAGGTCCTGCGCTGGCACCTGTGACTCACCCGCCGCGACGTCGCATTGGCGTCACGCTCTGCACCCGGCCGTTGTTATTCATCATGCACAGGAAACGGCCGTCGGGATAATCGATGATCAGTTCCTGGTAGTCGGTTCCGACCGGCACCTGGGTCACCAGCGTGCCCTGTGCGCCTTTGCTTGCGTTGCACGAACCGAGCGCGGTATCGCCGGCTGGCGCGTTGGCTGCGGCCTTTGACACGTTGCGGAACGTCGCACGGCAGCCACCGTTGACCCACACCGAATGCCGCGACAGGCCCCAGTTGCTGCCCTGCTCGCAACGGGTACGGCTGAGCTGGCGCACGATCTCCACAGTGCCACGCGTGTCCATGTCACAGGACACCTGGCGCTGGTCTGTGGATTCGCAGGTCACTTCCCGTGGCAGTGCCGCATCGTCATCACGGTCCTGATCCCGGTGGTGCCTGCCGCCTTCTGCGGCCGCAGTGGAACCGCCGCTGCTGACCTGGCAGATGCCGTTGGCGCCGCCGCGCCCGGTGTAGCTGACCTGCGGTGCACCGTCGTCGCCGGTGCTGATCGAAAGCGTGGTGCCGCTGTTGGCATCGCGCGCCTCGACGTAGCGATCGTTGAAACGCTTGAGTGTGGCCTCGCGGCCCTGCACGTATACCGGCCCGCCTTCGTCAGCGTGCACGTCGATGCCACCCGGGCAACTGGCGTTGAAGAACGGCACGGCCGCCATCGCCGGTGCTGCGAAGGCGCTGGCAAGCAGCGCGACGGTCAACGACAGGCGGTGGTGGCGCATGGTCAGCTTCCTGGCAAGAGGTGTGCGGTGGTCACCAGTATGGGGGCTGCCGGAGTTGCTCTGTCGTGAGGAACATCAAGCCACCGATCACCGGCCGCAGACTACCGCAAGCGGGCCAGCGCTATCATCGGGGCATCACACGGACGTCAGGTACACACACATGACCGCCCTGCCCTTCGACCACGCGCAGCAGCAGCTGCTGGCGCTGCAGCAACGCATCCATGCGTTCAATCTGGACAGCGCGGCCGAGCATGAACTGGACATCCAGGACCCGGCAGGCCCGCTGTGGGCGGCGCTGCAGGAACGGGTGACCGTGGCGCCATTGTACGGCGGCCTGCACGTGGAGTTTTTCGGCAACCCATGGGAGGAGCCGTTCGCGTGGACGCTGGCCTGCCTGTCCGATCAGCGCGTGGCCGATGCGATCATGTCGCTGTCGTTCACTGGCCCGGACGAAGGGGCCAATGGCACGCGTGAGTGGGAGTTCACTGCCCTGCTGGACAGCGATGTGCGTCTCCCACGCCTGCGCTCGTTGTCGATCTCCCCCACCGAACCGGCCGACCACAACATGTCGCTGGTGCAGCGCGCGGGCACCATCATGGAAGAAGACGGCGAGATCGCCCGCTTCGTTTCCAGGGCGCCGCACCTCAGCGAACTGGTGGTGCCGGATGCACCGGACGCCGCGTTCTTCGAGGTGCCGCTGCCACACCTGCACAGCCTGCATATCGGCGGTGGCTCGGACACCCAGCGCTTCATCGACAACCTCGCCGCATCACGCAACCTGCCTACGTTGGGCCTGCTGGATTTCAGTGAATCGACGGAACTGCAGTTCGTCTGGGCCGACGCGCGCGAGATTGATGCGGTCACGCCTTTCGCGGCCTATGAGCGCTTGTTCGCCAGCGACGCCTTCGCCGCCGTGCACACCTTTCGGCTGCGGAACAGCGCGCTGACGCTGGAACAGCTGCAGTCACTGCAGGCCATGCGCCCACGGTTGTCGTTCATGGTCATCCAGGCAGCGACGGGGGGCTATGTCAGCCATTTCGCCAAGGATGTGTTCCCGTGGCGGCACCTGGTGCCGGGTGATCCGGGGCAGCGTTGATCGCCCAGCTGGTGCGTATGATGGTTGAGTCGATTGCTTGGGGACGTGGTTAAGTTGGCTTGACACGCCGCGCCGGCGTTACGCCGCACGATTGCGGCACTACGGCCTGTTTCAGGCTCCAACAGTACGCCGCGCAGAATGTCGTTTGTGCCTCGGGATTGGCCGCGACAAGCCAATTGCGATAATTCATTTTTTCTTTCAAACAGCGCGATGCCATCGGAACAATCGACTGGCAGCCCGTGATTCTGCCTGCGCATGATGAACTGCCACCGAAAACCAGTGGCCGGGACTTCCAAGCCCGTGCAATCGAAGCTGTTTACGCTTGTCAGCCGGCGTCGCCTCTTGCGGGTGGCGCCGGCTGGCAATCCGTCTGCTGCCTTATGGCGGGCGGTGCGTGGGGGCCTTGCGCCCACCGGCTCATCGATTCCCGGTCTTGGAAGCCACGCATCGTCCGCCACCCTCTGCCGGTGGCGCCTCTGCTGCACCCGAGGATGCCCACATGTCCGCTCCTGACTATCCCTACCTGACCGCCACGCTGGGCGACGCCGCCGAACGCTTGCCCCCCGAGCTTGCGCAGCCGTTGGAAGCTGCGTTCGCCGCCGCCGTCGATGTGCCGGACCCGATCACGTTGCAAGGCTGCCTGCAGCGCATCCGCAGCTGCGATGGTGCCGACGGTCAGCCGTGGCGCGGATCAACGCTGACACCCGGCCAGGGCATGGCCATGGCACGCGCAGACCGTGCAGCTGCCGGACTGACCACCTTGCTGGAAATGTTCCACGCCGCCGAACGCGTGCGGGTGGATGGAGACGAAGGGCAGCAGATCGGCGACGGAACGCGCGAAGGGCTACTGCTGGCGTGTCGGGGATTGGCGGAATACGTGGAGCTGCAGCTGCATGCGGCGTAGGCACACAGGCACGAGACTGCCCCAGGCAACAAAGGGGCAATTGGAGTTAGCCGGAAGATGGTGCCGCTTATCCGAATCGAACGGATGACCTACTGTTTACAAGACAGTTGCTCTACCAACTGAGCTAAAGCGGCACGGGGTGAAACGCCGACGGCAGCGCCGTGGTTTGGGAATTCTAGCGCAGTCGCGTGCATTCCAGCGACCGTTGCTGCGCGGCGCCGCTGCGCTGCTGTGCCTGGGCCGGTTCGGCGGCAGCCGCCAGCTGCCCTTCCAGCCACCATTGGCCGGCATCACCACTGGCGACCAGACGCGGCTGGAAGCCAGCGGCCTGCACCGCAGCCATGCGCCGTTCGGCGCCCTCGCGGTTGCGGTACTGACCCAGCGCAATGGCGTTGGTCTCTTCGCCCTGGCTGATGATGTAGTAGTCGCTCAGCCCCGCGGCGACGATGCGCTTGACCGTGGCCTGCGCGTCATCGCGGTTCGCGGCGGCGGGCAGCAGTACGCGGTAACGGGCACTGCCGCTGGCGGCGGGCTGCTCGCGCAGGCGTACCTGGCCCAGCAGGTTGCCCGCACGGCCCTGTGCGGCGGTGGCAGCGGCGCGGTCGGCGAACGGGCCCAGCGCCAGGCAGCGCGGCGGTACGGCCGGGGCTGCGGGCTTCTCGGCCACCGGTTCGGGCGCTGGCTTGGCGATGGCGGCGACCGGCTCGGGCGACTTCACCGGTTCGGCGGGTTTGCTGGAAGCTGGGGGAGTGGCCGCTGCCGGCGCAGGCGCAGCGGCCACTGCGGTAGCCGGCGCGGCCTCACGCTCCACCAATGCTTCTGTGGGTGCCGCTGCTGAGGCCTGCGCGGCCACGGCCGCATCGGTCCCGCCGGGCAGCCAGCGCAGTTCGGCCACGCCGGTCGGGTGCGGCGGCAACGGCTCACGCGCCGGCTCATCGCGCAGCAGCCACCAGGTGGCGACACCAAGATTGAGGATCGCCAGCACGACGATCAGGGCACGGGTCAGCATGCGCCGATACTAGCCTGCGGGCTGGTGCACCGCCCAGCGGGCGAGGCCATCCAGCACCAGCGACGGGTGGTAGTCGGCCCCGTCCAGCAGCGGCATCAATGCCGGCGCGCCACCGCCATGCACCAGCAGCGACGGCATCACGCCCAGCAGTGCCTGCGCTTGGCGGGCACTGCGTTCGACCAATGCAACGGCAGCACCATCGCAGCCCGACGCCAACGCGTCGGCAGTGTCGTTGGCGAATTCGCTGTAGTCACCACCGCTGGCCGGCAGCTGCACCGCGCGCGCGTGCAATGCCTCGCGCATGGTGGTCGGCGAGGCGGAAATACGTCCACCGTGATGCTGGCCATCGGCATCAAGCAGGTCGATGGTCAGGGCGGTGCCGACACCGACCACCAGCACCGGCCGTTGCGCCTTGGCGGCGGCAAGCAGGGCCAGGAAACGGTCGACACCGAATTTTTCCGGCTTGGCGTAGGCAATGCGTACGCCTGCACACTGGGCGCTGGTGCGCACCACATGCACGTGCTCGAAGCGGCGCTGCAGCTGATCCAGCATGGCGCTGGTCAGCGACGGCGCGGCGACGCTGGCGACAAACGCGGTTTCACCACTGGGCAGGCTGTGCGGCGGTTGCCCGGCCATGCCTTCGGCGCCATGCGCCCAGGCCTGGACGTCGCCGGCGCGGTCGCCATGCAAGGGGGCAAACTTGAAACGCGAATTGCCCAGGTCGAACAACCAGTCGCTCATGCTTTTCTCACACTTACTTCGCCGGCATGCAGCAGTCGCTCGCGGCCATCGATGTCAACGCGCAACGCGCCATCGTCGGCCAGGCCGAGCGCGGTACCGTGCTGCCACTGTCCATCCAGCTGCACGCGCACTTCGCGACCGGCCAACATGTCGAACGCGGCGTAGCGCGGCAGGAACGGCGCCAGCCCTTCGCGGTCGAATTCTTCCAGCGCCGGCAGCAGGCGTGCCAGCACCGCGGCCACCACCGTGTTGCGATCCACCGATGCACCGGCCAGCGTGTCCAGGTCCACCCAGGGCTGGGTGATCTGCTCGGCGAAGGCCGGCGGCATGTGCACGTTGATGCCGATACCGATCACGGCGCGCGCCGGCCCGGCGTACTCGCCACCGCCCTCGGCCAGCAGGCCGACCAGCTTGCGGCCATCCACCAGCACGTCGTTTGGCCATTTCAGCTGTGCCTGCGCGTAGCCCAGGTCGTGCAGCGCTTCGGCCACGGCGACACCAGCGACCAGGCTCAAGCCGGCCAGTCGGCCCAGCCCACCCTCGAACAGACGCAGCACCGACAGATACACATGCGCGGCCAAAGGCGAGGCCCAGGTGCGGCCACGACGGCCACGGCCACCGGTCTGGCGCTCGGCCAGCAGGACGCTGACACCGCGCTGGGGCGCGCTGCAGCGCAGCAATTCGGCGTTGGTGGAGTCCACCGTCCAGGCCACCTGCAGGTCGTGCAGCAGCGCGGCGGCGTCCTTGGGCAGGCCGGCGCGGATGGTCTTGGCCTCCAGCAGGTCTACCGGCCGGGTCAGCCCGTAGCCCTCGCCCGCGCGCCCTTCCACCTCGACACCGGCGGCCCTAAGCCCTTGAATACGCTTCCAAATGGCGGCCCGGGTCTGGCCCAGCTCACGGGCCAGGGCGTCGCCGGACAGGCGACCGGCAGCGAGTTTGGCCAGCAGTTGGCGATCGTCCACGGCAGCTTCCACAAGGTCAGAACGGAATTATGCGGGAAAGCCGCCAGCGACGCCCGCCAGGCCCGGTTCCGGCGGGCTTCCAATCTGGCGCCGGGTTCGGGCTAGAATCGAGAGCTCACCCTCCCTTAACGTGGATGTCGTCAATGCGCCGTTATGCCCATTGCCTGATCCTGCTGACGATGCCCTTCGCGGCGTCTGCCACAGCAGCGCTTGATGACAGCCGTGGCGCCTGCGTCTATTCGGCAGGCGATGCGGCCTCGCAGCGCACACCGACCAGCGCGCCGGCCGCAGCCGCCGCCAAGCCGGCACCGGTACGCCCTGCAGCTACCACCAGCAGCGGCGGTGGCGGTGACGACGATGTACTGCAGCGCATCCGCGCGCCGAAGTGGCACAGCTACCTGCCGGGTATGTTCCGCTGATCAAGTCGTTGCTGCAGTGGCTGCGGCCCGCGCCGCGGCCGATCGAAGACGCACACTGGAACGATGCCTGCCACCGCGCAGCATGGTTACGCGGCCTGGACGACGAACGGCGTACACGCCTGCGCGCGCTGACCACGCGCTTCCTGCATGAGAAGACCATCTCCCCGATCGGCGACCTGCAACTGCAGCCGGCCGATGGCGTGCTGCTGGCCGCACTGTGCTGCCTGCCGCTGCTGGAGTTCGGCGAAGTCGGACTGGAAGGCTGGTCGCAGCTGATCGTCTACCCCGATGCGTTCCGCGTGCATCGCAGCCACATGGATGCCGCCGGGGTACTGCACGAGTGGGATGACGAGTTGATCGGCGAGTCGTGGGACAGCGGCCCGTTGATTCTGTCGTGGGCCGATGTGCAGGCCGACCTGGCGGCACCGCATGAGGGCTACTGTGTGGCCGTGCATGAGATGGTGCACAAGCTGGATGGGCTGGACGGTGCGATGGACGGCACGCCGCCGTTGCCGCGTGCATGGCAACGCGAGTGGGCTGCGGACTTCCAGAAATCGTACGACGCGTTCTGTGCGCAGGTGGATGCGGGCGTGGAAACGCTGATCGATCCGTATGCGGCGGAAGCACCGGAAGAGTTCTTCGCGGTGGCCAGCGAGTACCACTTCTCTGCGCCGGATCTGCTGGCCGAAGCGTTGCCGGAGGTAGCTGCGCATCTCAAGCGGTTCTATGGCGAGCCGCCGAAGATCGAAATACGGTAGTGCCGGCCGCTGGCCGGCAGCCTGGCATTGCGGAGGCTTACGGCCCCGGCGGCAGCTGCACTTCGAAACGGGCGCCACCCAGTTCGCTGGAACGGGACACCTGCAGCTCGCCGCGGTAATCCTTGATCAGGTCCTGCACGATCGACAGACCGATGCCGTGGCCCTGCACGCGCTCGTCGCCGCGCACGCCACGCTGCAGCACCTTGCCGATGTCTTCCGGGGCGATGCCCGGGCCATCGTCATCCACCGCCAGCAGCAGACCGGCGCGACGCGCGTTCGGCGCCGGCAGCGGCTGCGCGGTCAGCAGCACGCGGCGCTTGGCCCACTTGAATGCGTTCTCCAGCAGGTTGCCCAGCAGTTCCTGCAGGTCACCCGGTTCGCCGTGGAAGCGTGCGGCCGGGTCGATGTCGAATTCGCACAGCACGCCCTTCGACGCATAGACCTTCTCCAGGCCGCGCACGATTTCCTCGGCATTGGATTCGATCGGCAGCGGTGCCGAGAACAGCTTGTGGCCCGACGAGGCCGCGCGTGCCAGCTGGTAGGACACCAGGTTGTTCATGCGCTGCAGCTGCACGTCTAGTTCTTCGCGCAGTGCGCCATCACCAGCACCGCTGTCCATCTGCGTGCGCAGCACCGCGATCGGTGTCTTCAGGCTGTGCGCCAGGTCGGCCAGGGTATTGCGCTGGCGCTCGAGATTCTCACGCTCGCCCTCGATGAAGGCATTGATGCTGTCGGTCAACGGCTCCAGCTCGCGCGGGTGGCGCTCGCTCATGCGCTCGGTCTCGCCGCGCTGGACCTTGGTCAGCTCGGTGATCACGCGCCGCAACGGACGCAGGCTCCACTGCAGGATGACCGTCTGCAGCAGCAGCAGGATCAGGCCGATGCCGCCCAGGTAGAACCAGACCCGGCTGCGGAACACGCGCAGCTGTGCACCCAGCGCGCGCGAGTCTTCCATCACGTAGATGGTGTACGGGAATTCGGTGGCGGGGTCGGCGTCGGCATCCCACACCAGGCCCAGGCCATAGCGGTACACCGAGCCCTGGCTGCCGTCGATCTGGATCATCGGCAGCGGGCCTTCGAACACTTCCTGGCGCGGGGCCAGCAGGCCGCCGCCGACGGTGGGCAGCATCGGGCCTTCGGCGGACATTGAATTGCCCTTGCCGTCGGGCATCACCACCTGCAGGTACAGGCCGCTGCCGGGCACGTCGAAACGCGGATCCGGCGGCTGCTCACGGATGTACAGCGAGCGGTCGCGGGTGAAGTCGATGCCGGCCGCGTAGGAGGTGGCGTAGTTCTTCAGGCGCTCACGCAGGTTCGCCTTCGCCGTGTCGGCGAAGGCGGCATCGAGCGCGTAACCGGCCAAGGCCAGGAACGCGACCAGACCCACGGAGGCGGCGAACATCTGGCGCGCCTGCAGAGAGCGCGGCCGCCAGCGTCGGAAGAACCACAGACGGCCGGACATCGTTTATCGCCTGCTGAAGGCCTCAGCCCTCGTTGCGTGGAATCGCGAAACGGTAACCACGACCGCGCACGGTCTCGATCGGCTTCAGTTCGCCATCCGGGTCCAGCTTCTTGCGCAGGCGGCCGATGAACACTTCCAGCACGTTCGAGTCACGATCGAAGTCCTGCTGGTAGATGTGCTCGGTGAGGTCGGCCTTGGAGACCAGTTCACCGGCATGCATCATCAGGTACTCCAGCACCTTGTACTCGTAGCTGGTGAGGTCGACATTGCTGCCAGCCACGCTGACGGTCTGCGCTGCCAGATCCAGGGCAACCGGACCGCATTCCAGGGTCGGCTTGCTCCAGCCTGCGGCGCGGCGCAGCAGCGCGTTGACGCGGGCCAGCAGCTCTTCCACATGGAACGGCTTGACCAGATAATCGTCGGCGCCCTGCTTCAGGCCCTCGACCTTGTCCTGCCAGCTCGAACGCGCAGTCAGGATCAGCACCGGGAACTTCTTGCCTTCGTCGCGCAGGGCCTTGATCAGCTCCATGCCCGACATCTTGGGCAGGCCAAGGTCGATGATGCCGACGTCGAACGGTACTTCGCGGCCCATGTACAGGCCTTCTTCGCCGTCCTGCGCTGCATCGACGGCAAAACCTTCGCGCTTGAGCCGGGCTGCCAGGGTCTCACGCAGCGGGGCTTCGTCTTCGACCAGAAGGATACGCATGAACTCTCCCTAGTGTGCTGGGTGCGGCCCGGAGGCCTGTGGGTACGGGTTGATAGCGACAACTATCCCTGTTCAGGGGTTATCGCCGCGTAGTGATGACATATCCGACCGCGGCGTGCGCGGCTGTGAACGTGCCGGGGCGGGGTCGTCCATGTAGCGGACCCGACCGCGGTCGTCCATGTATTTGACCCGGTTGATGTCACGACCATCGAACGGCACCCGCTCGGCGCCCAGGATGTGGCCGCCGGTGGTCCGCTGCACGCGGCGCACGGCATCGGACAGCGAGCGCTCGTTGTTGGCCGCCCGGCCACCGCGCTCCATCATTTCAGCGCGCCCCTGCTCCCGCTGCGGGTCCTGCGCCAGCGCCGAAGACAGCGGGGCAGCCGCCAGGACCACACAGGTGGCCAAGGCAAAACAGCGGTGGAAGGGAGCGGAAGACATCGATGCGATCCTAGCCGAGCACGGCGATTCGTTCAAAAGTCGTAAATCCGGGCACCGGAATGGAACCCGGCGTTTTACAAATCTTTTGCAAATTCTTGGTTTCGGGCGGTGAATCCGGTCTGAACTTTTCGGGATGCTCCGTCGTGTCGTTCAGCTAAGTGAACATTCGGAACGAATCCGCTCCGCTTGTCAAGTCAGGAATGTGACGACGGTCACGCTGCAGCGCGATCAGCGCCACGATCGGTCACTTCCAGCGCCTGCTCGATCAGGGCCCAGCCGGCGCCCGGGCGGTGTGCGCCCTCGCTCAGTACCTGGCGGAATGCGCGGCCACCGGGTTGGCCGTGGAACAGGCCAAGGATGTGGCGGGTGATGTGCTTCAGGGCCAGGCCCTCGCCCAGGCGGGCTTCGATGTAAGGACGCAGGGCGCGCAGCAGTTCTCCGCGCGGTCGCAGCGGCGCGCCGGTGTGCAGGGCCTCCAGCTGATGCAGCAGGTAGGGGTCGTGGTAGGCCGCGCGGCCGAGCATCACGCCATCGACGTGCACGGCCTGCGCCTGCACCGCCTCGATGCTGGCCAGGCCGCCATTGAGCACCACCGGCAGCGCCGGGCGCTCCTGCTTCAGGCGATAGGCCCAGTCGTACTTCAGCGGCGGAACCTCCCGGTTCTCCTTCGGCGACAGGCCCTTCAACCAGGCATTGCGGGCGTGCACCACCACCATCGCGGCACCGGCATCGACCTGGCGGTCGACGAAGCTGGCGAATACGTCGTAGTTGTCGTCCTCGTCCACGCCCAGGCGGCACTTCACCGTCACCGGGATGTCCACCGCCTCGACCATGGCCGATACGCACTCGGCCACCAGCACCGGCTCGCGCATCAGGCAGGCACCGAAACGGCCGGCCTGCACGCGGTCGGACGGGCAGCCGCAGTTGAGGTTGACCTCGTCATAGCCCCACTCGGCGGCGATGCGCGCGGCCTGTGCCAACAGGGCCGGATCGCTGCCGCCGAGCTGCAGCGCCAGCGGTTGTTCGCTGGCATCGAAACCAAGCAGGCGCTGGCGATCACCGTGGATCACCGCGTTGGCGTGCACCATTTCGGTGTACAGCCGCGCGCCCGGCGCCAGCAGGCGATGGAACACCCGGCAATGGCGGTCGGTCCAGTCCATCATGGGGGCGACGGACAGGCGCAGGGAATCAGCGTAACGGGCGGTGGCGGACGTCATCGGGCGGTTGATCGTGGAGACTGGCATTGCCAGTGAGATCAATAGTTTACACCGCCGGGCTGAACGGCGACGGCGGGGCCCGGGGTACTCCCCGGAGCCGGCGTACGACCGGCCCCGGGAACCCACGCGGCGACCTTACTGCGCGCGCCCCTTCACCTGCTCCTGCTGCTGTTCCTGCACACGCTGGTTGAACTGGATATCCAGTTCCTCGGTCTGGCGGGTGCTGGCCTCGACCGACTGCGACACGGCCTGTCGGCTGTCGACGAAGGTGCGCTGCGCGGCCGGGTCACCGACGTTGCCCTGCACGGCAAACAGACCGCTGCCATCCGGGCGCGCGACCACGTGGTCGATCTGGCGCATGCCGGCGACCTTGCTCTCGTAGGCCAGCTGGCCAGCAGCACGTTCGGTCTCCTGCGCGTTGGCGAACAGCGGGCAGAGCCCGGCCTGCACGCGCTGCTGTTGCAGCGCCTGCAGTTTCTCCAGCGCCTGGTTGAAGCGCGGATTCTCGGCGTGCGAAGGGTCGCGCATGCTGGGAGCTGCCGGTGCGGTCGGCTCCGCCTTTGCCGGCGCAGCAGGCTGGCCTGCGGCCTTCACTGCGGCCGGGTCATCCAATCGGCCGAGGGTCTGGCGGCCGGCCTTGCCATCCTGCTCCAGGCCGTTGTTGGCCTGGAACTGCTTGACCGCCGCAAAGGTGTCCTTGCCGTAGATGCCATCGGTCGCCAGCGGCTTGCCGTCGGCGCCCACGTGGCCCAGGGCTGCCAGCTTGCCCTGCAGCGCCTTGACCTCGTCACCGCGTTCGCCCTTCACCAGCATGCCATCGGCCATCGGCGCCTGCTGCGTGGCGCGTGCGGCCTGCGCGGCTTCGGGCCCCTGCGCGTGCACCTTGCCACCGAGGGTGATGCGGTCGTTGAGCATGTCGCCGAGGTAGCGCCGGAACTGCGCCGGCTCCACTTCAATATGCGCGTGCACCGCGCCGGGCGAGCCCACATCGGACTGGCGTACCAGCGGCGCACCGTACTCGACGAAATCGCCGGTCTTGTACGGGATGGAGCCGACGGCGCCGTGCAACACCTGGCCCACCAGCTCGCGGCGGGCGTCGCCGACCGGATGGCTGTAGATGCTGATGGAATTGGTGCCGTCGTTGTTGAGCTTGACGTAGCCGGCCACCGGACTGGGAATCATCAGGCTGCGCCCGCCGGCACGGTCGGTCAGGATCAGATCCTTCTGCACCAGCGGAATGCCGTTGATGTCCTCGCGCTTGCGCACGGCCTCCAGTTCACCGTCGACCATGCCCGCGGTGCGGTCAACCTTGCTGGCATCGCCGGCGCGCACGGCGGCGGCATTGGTGTTGGGATGGTGGATCTTCAGCTCGCGGAACGCTTCCTCGCCGCTGATGCCGTGGTGAAGGACGCGGTTGCTCTTGCCGTTGCCGAAGGGTTCCACCACGGAAATGCGCCCGCCACCGGGCGCTGCGGCGCCGGCAGGACCGGTGTGCTGCTGCGCGGCGGGTGGCGCAGCCCTCGTCGGGGCTGCCGGCGCGGTCGGGGCAGCAGGCGAAGGCGCGGCAGGGCGATGCTGTGCGGCCTCGGCATCGATGGCCCGGCGCGTCTGTGCGTCGGCCATGCCGGTGGCCGGCAGATGGTGCTGCTGCTGGAACACGTTGATGGCGTGCTGGCTGCCAGCCCCCAGGTAGCCATCGGCAGTGATCGCTTTGCCATGCGCATCGGTCAGGCCCAGCGCGGCCATGTCACGCTGCAGCGCACGCGCCTCGCGGTCGATCGCACCCAGCGTCGCAGGCCCCACCTTGCCATCGACCGGATTCAGATGGTGGTCGCGCTGGAAAGCTTCGACGGCCTGCCGGGTTGCGGCATCGAACTGGCGATCGGGGTGGATGGCCTGGGCTCCCACGCCGCCATAGCCCAGCGCGTGCAGGTTGTGCTCCAGCTTCTCCACCGCACGGCCGGTAGAGCCCTCTTTCAGCACCTGCGGGCCACCGCCACCGTGCTTGTGCGAGCGCGCCTGTTCCAGCGCTACGCGGATGTCGGGATCGTTGCCTTCGTTGGCCGGCGCGAAGTCGCGGCGACCCACTTTCAGGTGCGCGCGATCCATCTCCGCCGAGTGGCGGGGATAGGCCTCTTCATAGCCAGCGGCGACGTCAGCGGCCGCCAGGCCGGCATAGTATTTCTTGTCCTGGCGGATCTCGGCCGCCTTGTCGCGCAGGTCCTGGTAGTCGCCGCCCCGCTTCAGTACCGCTTCCAGCTGCGGCAGTGTCCCCGGCAACTGGTTGGCGGACTTTGCGATCAGCGCGATCGCTTCGAAACGCTTGTCTTCTGCAATGCCACTACCGTGCTTGTCCAGCATGGTCATGGCGATGCGGGTGGCGTTGCGCACCTGCGGGTAGTCCACGTGGGTGTGGATCCACTGCTTGCCTTCGGGCGACCCGGCCCAGGCGTTGATGCTGTCGCGGGTCGGGACATCGATGAAGCGGATCGAGGAACGCTTGCCCTGGCCGTCGCCGTGGCTGAGCAGGTCGGCGCGCAGGTCGGCATGGTCGTTGGTGAAGGGCAGATGGTGCGCCTTGGCGTAGCTGCTGGCCTGCTGGATGACCGCGTCCACGTAGGTCGTCTCGCCGGGCTTCAGCGCACGCTCTTCGGTGGCACCCAGCGGCCATTTGCCACGCTGGCCGAAGTCGACCTGGATGGTCCCCAGCGAATAGCCACTGTTGGCGGCCACCGCGCTGACCGTGCCCCACTTCGGCTCATCCAGTCCCTTGGTGATGCCGGCGATGCTGAGGTGGTACGACGATCCGCCACCTTCGGTGCCGCGTCCGACGGCGAAAAACACCGCGCCGGCGGTTGCGTCCAGGTTACGGGTATCGATGTTGTTTGGCATGGCTCACTTCCTGATCCGTGGAGGGATGACCGTGTTGCGGATTACGGACCGATCAGGCGCAGGTAGGTTTCCAGCTGATCGGCGCGCGCGCGCAGGCGCTCGGTGTCATTCAATTTCTGTTGCAGGTTGCCCGGCTGCGAATCGTCGTACAGAGCGGTTTCCAGTTCGCCATCACGCTGGCGCGACTGCAGCCACGCCCGTTGCGCGGCCAGCAGGTGGGTCTTGGCCGTGGCGTCGAGGCGTCCCTGCAACTGCTGGTACGCCTGGTTCAACCGGCGGTCCTGCCGGTCCGATTCGCTGGACAGGCATGCAGCTTCTTCGATGGTGCCCTGCGCGCGGCCTGAGCACGCCTGGTAGGCCGCGCTCAGCGCGGATGCGGCATGCACCTGGCCGGTGCACAACACCGCCATCGCCGCCACCACAATGCTCAAGGTCCTGCTCGCCATGGTCTGCTTCCTACCGGTCAATGCTTCGATGCGCTGCACACGCCGGAGGCCCCGTCAGGGGGCCAGCTTGCGCTTCTGCAGTTCCACTGCGCGGTTGGCGTAGCGGTTGATGCGGCACGACTGCGCGTCCAGCGCCTGACCCACGCTCTCCGTGGCCGCACTGCAGCGCTTGTCGGTGTCCTCGGCCCAGTTGGCCTGCTCGTCCATCCAGCGGTCCTTGGCCGGGCCGTCAGGGCTGTCCATCAGCCGCGCAACCTGTGCTTCCAGCAGCGCTTTGTGGTGGGCGAGCTCGGTCGTATCGCAGACTTCCAGCTGGTCGTCCATGCCCCGGGCATCCTGCACGCAACGGGTGTATTCGGGCCGCAGCGTTGCCTGGGTATAGGAGGTATCGGGCGGAGCACTCTGCGCCAGCAATGCGTCAGCGCGGTTGGCCACGCGGAACAGGCGGCACTCCTGTGCCTTCTGCAGGTCATCCACCCCGGCATTGGCCGGAGCGGCGCAATGACGGTCAGTATCGCTGCGCCAGGTCGCCTGGGTGGCCAGGAACGCATTCTTCGCAGCAGCGTCGAGCCCGGTCACGGCTTTGCTGGCACCCTCCTGCAGGCGCCCTTCCTGATAGGCCAGTTCGTCCTTGCCGCAGGCCTGCAGCTTGCCCGCATCCTCCACGCCATCCACGCACCAGCCATAAGCCGGGCGCAGACGACCGTCCGTGTAGGACGCATCGGGGTACCCGGAGGAATCACCAGACGCTGGGTTGGGGGTCGCTGCCGGCGATGCCGCGGCGAGCGGTGCCGGGGTGGGCGCCGCTTCGGCCGACGCAGGGGAAGAAGGTGCCTGGCACGCGGTGAGCGCCAGGCACAGGGCCAGCACCTTCCAGTACCGACGGCCGGAGGCGATCTGTTCATTGCCCCGACGGGCATCCATTGCCTGCATTGCTTGTATCTCCCTTGCGTGTCGCCAGCGGTCGCCGGCCGGGAGGGCCGTCCATCGGCCCCATCACGGTGGCAATCCTACGACAGCGGCGGTTTCAGATGGCTGACTGGATTCAGCTTGCGCGGACGGCATCGCAGAAATCCGGCTTGCCAGACCGATGCATGGATCCCGGCACAGGTTTGGACCGGGCGCGCGGTCAATGTGCGCCGCCGCGCCCTCCCACCCGTTCGATCAGCGTCTGGCTGGCGGCGTTGAGGCCGACAACGCTGACCTCGGCGCCGTGCGTAGCGAGCTTTTCCTGCGCGCGTTGCAGCGCTGCGACTGCAGTCAGATCCCACAGGTGGGCCTCGCGCAGGTCGATCTCGACCTTCGCTGCCACATGCTGGTAATCAAACGCCGCCCCGAGCTGTCCGGCCGAGGCGAAGAACACCTGGCCGCGTACACGGTAGACCTGCATGTCCGCGACGTCTTCGAGTTGCACGTCCAGCATGCGGCCCACCTTGCGGGCGAAGAACAGGGCGGACAACAACACGCCGCTGAGCACACCCTTGGCCAGGTCGTGAGTGGCCACGGTGACCACCACGGTCAGCAGCATCACCGCCGACGAACTGCGCGGATGCGTGCGCAGGTCACGCAGCGAGCGCCAGCTGAAGGTACCGATGCTGACCATGATCATCACCGCCACCAACGCCGCCATCGGAATCTGCTGCACCAGATCGCTGCCGTACACCACCAGCACCAGCAGCAGTACACCGGCCACCAGGCAGGACAGCCGGCCTCGACCGCCGGAGGTCACGTTGATGACCGACTGGCCGATCATCGCGCAGCCGGCCATGCCACCGAGGAAACCGGTGACCGTGTTGGCCAGGCCCTGGCCGACGCATTCGCGGTTGCGCTCGCTGGGCGTCTCGGTGATGTCCTCGACAATCTGCAGGGTCATCATCGATTCGAGCAGCCCGACCACCGCCAGCGTCGCCGACACCGGCAGCAGGATGCGCAGGGTGTCCCACGTCATCGGCACGTCGGGGATGAAGAAGTGCGGCAGGCTGTCGGGCAGCCGGCCCATGTCGCCGACGCTGCGCACGTCGATGCCGAACCCCATCACCACCGCTGTCAACACGGCAATAGCCACCAGCGGCGAAGGTACGGCTCGGGTGACCCGTGGCAGCAGGTAAATGATCGCCAGCGCGGCAGCGCACAGGACGTAGACGGTGGGGCCGCGGCCGATCAGTTCCGGCATCTGCGCCAGGAAGATCAGTATGGCCAGTGCGTTGACGAAGCCGGTGATGACCGAGCGCGAGACGAAGCGCATCAACGAACCGAGTTTGAACACGCCGGCCACTACCTGCAGCAGGCCGGCCAGGATGCTGGCGGCGAACAGATACTGCAGGCCGTGATCACGAACGAGGTCGACCATCACCAATGCCATCGCACCGGTGGCAGCGGAAATCATGCCCGGCCGGCCACCGGCGATGGCGGTGATCACGGCGATGGAGAACGCGGCATACAGGCCGACCTTGGGGTCGACGCCAGCGATCAGCGAGAACGCGATGGCTTCGGGAATCAGCGCCAGGGCAACAACGGCGCCGGACAGCAGATCACCACGGAGATTGCCGAGCCATTGCTGGCGCAGGGGATAGGACGTTTGCATGGAAAAGCTCCGCGCACACGCGGGCGGGGCCACGTGGCGCTGCAGTGGAAAGACACGGGTTCCTGAGCCGGATGGGCCGGCTGCCGAAGGGCGGCAAGGTTCAGGGTGGCGTGATCACTGCAGTGCGTCGTCTGGGAGCGTGGGAGGGGCGCAGTCTACGGGAAGGGGCCGGGGGGCTCAAATGGCTCCCCCCGGCTGCGCGGCCGCGTCAGTAGGTGTGGGCCGCGATCAGGAAATTAGGTAGCTGCCCGGCAAAGCTCTGATAGGACGCTCCATTCAACGATCGTGGTCGATTTTCCCGGCGGCGACAGTAGTTCAAGCGTAGCTGCGAGCTATTCGGGGTATTGATGAAAGGCTGGTAGCGCATGTTGCCGCGCAGGGTTGGACCACTGCCATGGAAGGCATAGATGTCGTGGCAAAGGCCAATGTCGGACATGAGGTAGGCAAGGTTTTCCCCAGGGCCGTTGAACAGTGGCCCCTGACGCAAATTGTCGGTTGACATCTCGGTGAAGCTCGGCACGCTGGCGCCGGACTTGTCGACCAGGCCGGCTATGCGCAAAGGGCGATTGGACATGTCCCATTGAATGGAGCCATCTGGATTGAACACTTGCATACCGGTGCTCCCACTGACCGTTGCACGCCCCGAGGCCCACCAGTCAAAGCTGGTGGTGCCTTGTGCCATGTTCCAGGAAAAACCATTCGTGGAAGATGCCACCTGCGCGGATCCGCCATTGCAGCGGATGAACACAAGATACGGAACGCTCTGAGGCGGAAGGCTGACGTATCCGCCCACGCCATAAACAGATGGATTGCTTGCAATCGCCTGCGTCCCCTTGGCGATAGCGAAAAAGACGAAAGAGTGCGCGTTCACCAGCACGGGGACGCCACTATCGTTGGTGACTTCAAGACCGACGGACATCAGAAGGTTCCATAGAAAATGTAAGTGGAGGGATTGGCGATCGGTGAGAACGTGAACCGCATCATCAGCGTGTTGCCCCCATCAATGAACGACATGACGCCCATGTTCGGGGCGGAGAACTGATTTCCGTTCTGGTCCTGCCAGCTGTCGGAGGTCGGACTGGGCAGAATGGCAAATGGCTGCCCCAGCCCCGCCAGGCCGACCGGACTCTGGGAATTGCCGGTGATCGTCATGCCACCCATCACCTTTCCGGCCCGATCATTGGTGTCGAACCACATCTGCCCATCCGGGCCAAAAATCTGCATACCTGTTGCCATTACCAGATCCCCATGCGGACGCGCACGCGACCGCTGCTGTCGTAAACGTGGATGACACTGTCATTGATGGTCAGGCGGCCACCGTTCTCGGGGCCGCTCATCGTCAACGTGCCGTTCTTGTCGAGTCTCCATCGGGGCTGGCCATCGGCCCCCACGGCGTTGGACTGGATTACATCGCCGATCATCGCGTTCTGGATCCAGCCATTGCCGATCAGTGCCTGGCTGATGAAGGTCTGCCCGCCCTGCACTACGAATGGCGCGCTGACCTGGCCGCTGTTGGTGTTGAACAACGCGAAGCGGTCGGCCTGCATCAAGATCTGGCTCTGGTAGCTGCCATCAGGCTGCTGCTCCACGCCCAGGCCCATACCGGCCATGTAGATCTGCCCCGCGCTGGTGATCTGTGCTTTGACCGTATAGGTCGCGCTGACCTTGCCATCCAGGTTGACCACGGCCTGTGAGACCTGCTGCACGGCCGCGCTGACACCTTCAATCTTGCCAGGCACACCATCGATGGATGCCTCGACCGTATCCACCCGCTTGGCCAGCGCCGCGTCCTTCTCCGCCATTACGCTGTAGACGGTGATGGCACCGGCAGTAACGTCGTTCTCGCCGACGTTGTAGTCCTCCTCGCCCGCGCTGTGGTCACTCACCTGGGCGAACAATCCGTCGACCTTCTGACCCTGTGCGGCCACCTTGCCATCGACCTCGGTGACGTCCATCTCAAGCTGGTCGACACGACCAACAACGGCGCCAGCGTCAGCGATGGCATCACCCACGTCCTTCCAGTGGGTACCGGGTGGCGTTTCGTTGCCCGCTGCGGTTCCCTGCCAGCTCCAGATCCGGCCGTCGTGGATGACGGTCTGGCCCAGACTGTACGAAGCAGCCGCGTCCCAGACCAGCGGCAATACCTCGGTGACACGCTCGATCTTGTGCTGCAACTGCTGACCCAAGGCGCTTTCGTTGATGCGACCGGCGAAGTACGCGTCATAGTCCGCCTGGTTGCTGCTGGACTCTCCCAGCACGCCAGCGCCCACGGGATGCCATGGACCAATGTTGCCGCTGCGATCAGCCAGGCGGCCCCAGAACCAGAAGCGCGCGCCTGCTGCCAGGCCATTCATCTGGTGCCGCGCCTGCGGATAGGCAAAGTCGCCGAGCTTGATGGCCGCTGCACGGTCAGGACTGGTGCTGTACCAGAGCTCGGTACGCTCGGTATCGGTAGCGCCAACAGGGAACTGCCAGGCCAGTTCGATGCTGAACACACGACTTTGCGTGGTCAGCGATGTCAGCGCTGGCGGTGGCGTGGTCTTGCCCTCAATCGTCGTCAGTGCGCTGACCATCGGCTGCGACACCGCACCCAGCGCATTGACCGCACGCACCCGGGCCAGGTACTGGCCGGCATACACGCCGCGCACTTCCAGGCTCTGCGTACCCACGCGACCGGCGCGTACCCAGTTGAGATCGCCACGACGCCATTCCACGTCATAGGCGATCGCTTTTTCTGCCGCATCCCATTCGATGGTAAGCATCGACGTGGCGATACCCTGATCGACCACGACATGCGAGGCCATCCGCACGTTGTTCGGCGGCGGCTGCACGCTGGGTGGCACGATGCTGATCGGCAGTTGCTCCAGGCGCGTACCATCGTCGATGGCAGCGTACTTGCCCGGCACATGCTTGAGCGCGGTGATCTGGTAGGTCAGCTCTTCGCCTTCACTGATCGACAGCACGCGGTACTGCTGCAGTGCCAGCTCCGGCGACTCCAATGCCCAGACCGACTGCGCGACCGGCACTGCCGACCATGGTGCAGTGACCATGACCGTATCGCCGTCAACCGACTGCACCGTGCGCGCTTCGGAATGGCCGTTGGGGAGCGTGGCGCGCAGGATGTCACCTGCTTCAATCTTCTCTGGCAACTGGTCCAGCACCAAGCTACGGGCACCCGCGCTGCGGATACGACCTGCGTTGCGGCGACCGGCGCGGTTCGGGTCGGCCACCTGGATCACGTCACCCGGCGTGCAGCCCAGTGCATCGAGCCCCACGGAGAAGCTGATCGTCTCGGTCTCCAGCATCTCGGTATGCAGGATATGGTTGCCCACGCGCTGCGCCTGCGAGCGGGAATGGCAACCCACCGCCGTTACTTCAGTCTGGTTGATGCCATAGCGGGCAACACCAGGCAGATGCTGCACCACTTCCACCTTCTGCCGGCCGAAGTCATCCGGATCGATCCAGGACACCAGAGCGACGGTATGCCGCGCCGTACGGCTGCTGCCCGCATAGTGGAAGCGGCCTTCGATGACGTTGGCCTGGCTGTAGGTGAGCAGCGGGTCCTTGGGCATATCGGCCGAAGCCATGACCTGCCCGGCCGCATAAAAGCTGATGCCACGGAACATGGTGGCGATGTCCTGCAGCACCCTGTATGCCTCAGCGCGGGTCTGCAGGTACAGGCTGCAGGTGAAGCGCGGTTCCTTGCCGCCTTGGCCGTTGCTGACCAGCTCGTCGCAGTAGCGGGCGATCTGGTACAGGCGCCACTTGTCCACCCAGTCCAGCGGGATGCGATGTCCCAGGCCGAAGCGGTCGTTGGTGACGATGTCGAAGAACACCCACGCCGGGTTGTTGGTCCAGCCACTCTTGAAGGTGCCGTCCCACACGCCACTGTAGATGCGGCTGAGCGGATCGTAGTTGGACGGGATGCGCACGATGCGCCCCCACAACTGATAGGAGCGGGTTGGAATGTTCTGGAACTGGCTGGCATCGACCTGCACCGCCGCCAACGCGCAGTTGGGATAGCGCAGCTTGGCATCGATGATCTCGGTCATCGACAGCACATTGACGGTGTCGGCGATGGTGCTGCTGTTGGCGTTCGCGGTCAGCCGGCGGATGCGCACCTGCCACTGGCTGCCCGCCGGAAGATCGATGCGGCGGCTGCGCTCGTACTGGCTGGTGGTCTTGCCACTGAAGGCATCGTTCAGCACGGTGCTGAACGGGCCACCATCGGTGGACAGGTCCACCGCATACATGATGCGGTAGCCCTCGGTATCACCGTTTTCGGTGTTGGTCTTCTGCAGCGCGGGCACCGCAAAACGGATACGGACCGCTGACAGGTCGGCACCGGACACGGTGCGTACCACGGGCGCATCGCTGCGCAGTTCGACGTTGACGCCGACTTCGTTCTCGATCGAGGGGAAGCCGCTGATGTGCTCCTGGTCCTGGGTACCCGAACGCGTCTGCACGTCCACGCCGGAGAAGTTCAGCGTGCCGTCCGGATTCTCGATCGGCACCTGGTCCAGGTAGATCGATTGCTTGCCGGCAACCAGGCCACGGATCTCGCCTTCGCTGGCCAGGTCGATGATGCGGGCAACCGCCATCGAGTGCAGGCTGTCGGGTGTTTCCACCGGAGTGCGGGCATTGCTGGCACCTTTCTTGGCACCGGCCAGTACAGGCAGGGGTGCACCGTTCTCGCGCGGTTTGATTTGAGTGATCTGGTTCAAAACTGGTCCTCCGCCAGGATGCCGCCGCTGATTACGGCCGAGCCGATGAACATGCCCTTGCTGTCATGGCCGCCATAGGCGACCGGTACGGGATTGCCTTGTGCCTGTGTGTTGACGGTGCCGTTCATGCTGTAGCTGGGGGCGTTGTCGGGGCTGTCTTTTGCACCCAGGCCTTTTGGCTGCGGCGCGAGCATCTGGGTGACGCCGCCGATAACCATGCCAACACCCATCTGGACGAATCCCATACCTGATCCGCCAGCAGCGATGTTCATGTAAACGCCAATGACGATCAGGACGACACCGAGGATGGTCTGCAGAATTCCCCCTCGCTTGCTGCCCACCATGACAGGCGCAATACGGATATCATCCTGCCCCGGTGGGTCATGCAGCTGATCGCGCGACAGGTTCTGCTTGCCGTTGAACACGGCAAACTCCATGCCCTTGGACTTGGCGCCCATCAGGTACTGCTGGAAGCCGGGCACCAGCACGCACAACGCGTGGATGGCCTCGGCTGGGCTGTTCACCGCCAGCCGGAACTTGCGCCCGAAGCGCGCACCCAGCTTGCCGTACAGGCGGATGGTACGAAGACGGTCAGTCATGGCGCACCTCGCGATGGCGGACGATGCAACGGGTGCGCTCGGCCCACATTCCGCCGTAGGGCACGGTTTCGGACAGGCGGCCATGCAGGTGATGCAGCATCTGCCCGTCGCCCAGGTAGACGCCGGCGTGATTGGTCACTGGCGAGCGGATCTGCATCAGGATCATGTCGCCCCGCCGCGGCTCGCCTTCGATCAGGTCGAAGCCTTCCGCATGCAGTCGCTCAAGGCTGTACAGGTCCTGGCCCTTGTCCCACCAGTCGTCGTCGCGGGTGTAGTCGGACAACGAAATGCCCAGTTCACGCTCGTGGAAGTCACGCACCAGGCTGTAGCAGTCCAGCACACCGTGGGCGAACTGGCGGCCGACCAGCGGCGCGACATAGCCAGTCGGGTGGATGGTCTGCAGATCACCGCATTCCGGCGCCTCGCCGTCCACCTGACCAACGCTGACAATGTGCCAGGTCAGGCCACTGTGCTCGCACATCACCCGATCCGCATCCGACGGTGTGGCCGCCGCGTCCGGATGGCTGTGCACCAGGGCCAGCACCTCGCCCTTGTCCTCGGCGACGGCATAGTCCTCGGCCGGCAGGCGGAAGTGTTCACTGGGCGTACCCGCAAGGTTGCGGCACGGCAGATAGTGCTCGTGGCCTTCGATGGCCACGATCAGCCCGCAGCATTCGCGCGGGTACTCGGCCACGGCGTGTGCCTGGATGGCCTGCAGGGTTGTAGGTTGCATGTTTCACCCATGAAAAAAGCCCGCGAGAGCGGGCTTGGAAGTGGAGAGTCGGAAGCGCTGGATCAGGAGCGAAGCAGACCGGCCGCCGGGAAGCCGCCATAGGGCAAAGGCTTGTCCTGGCCGAAGCGCATCTTGCAGCTGCGCACACGGCCGCCGCACTGGTCGCGGGCGGGATCGTCGGTGGCAACGTCATCGCCATCGGCAACTGCGGGACCGTTGTAGCCGCAGTAAGGGCCGCGGTAGCCACCGCGTACCAGCCAACCACACATGCCGGCGATGATCTGCCGGCCGGGCAGCTGTTCGCCGTTGAGATCGATGGCTGTGGTCAGCTCGAACTCAACCGTCTGCTTGTCTTCACCAATCTTGCGCTCGATGAACCAGACCTCGTCGGGGAAGTGCTCGGCGTGGTCGGCAGTCGGATTGCCCTCTTCGAAGTTGGCGGCATCCAGGTACTTGGCCAGCGTCTGCCGGCGTATGACGCGGGCGCCGACCAGATCATCGAACAGCAGGCACATCGCAGTGATGCGGCCATCGATGTTGCTGACCCGAAGCTTCGGGTTCGGCGGCTGGTCGCTGGTTCGTTCAAAACCACTGGCTTCGATCGGCCATGGGCCGTATTCCTGACCCTGCCAGGTGATCACACCGCTCTGCAGGTGTGCGTGGAAGAACAGCTGGTCGGCACCGAAACTGCTGGCGTCCAGTTCGAAGACGGTAATGCGGCCACCCGGCTCAAGTTGCTGGGCATCGGCGGTGATCATGAGTGGGTCTCCTGTGTCGCGACGGGAAGAGGTGGTAAGGGTTGGGCGGACGGGCCGCATGGCACGATGAGGTGGTGCCCGGGGCGCAGTGAGGCATTGGTGGTGAAGCAGGCGATGCGACCGGCTTCGGTGGTGGACTCGCTCATGGTTCAGAGCTCCGCATCGGCGTACACAAGGATCTGCGATGTGGTTGACCACACCACCACAGCGCCCCACTGCTGCATGTTGTTGGACATCGACGACAGTACGGCCGCGTCCACGGTGGACTGCCAGCCGGGATTCCCGCCGTTGAAGTTGATGAGGCTGCCCTCGGAGCCGAAACCCACCAGATTGAGCGCCGTAGGTGGTGAGGCGATAATGGGCGGCACCCGCTTGCGCACCTTGAACGGGATGCAGGCGCGTGAATCGCCGTTTGCCGTGTAGGTGATGCCCAGGATCCGGTTCACCTCGACCGTTTCGTAGTAGCGTTGGCACAACAGCAGTTCCAGTGCCTCCGGCCGGCGATCGAAGTCGGTCGCGGTATCGCCCTCCTCGATCTGTACTTCAGCCAGATAGACCACGCCACTCTTCTGCCCCGCCCCGAAGGCGCGGCCGGCAAAGGTGGCGCCGGCGTCAAGCCACAGGCTGAGCTGCAGGTAGTCGTCGGTTCCAAGGGTTCTGCCGGCGATGCCAGGGACGTCCACCGTCAACTGATGCCAACGCCACATCGTATCGAGCGTGATCGCACCGCCAATACTGTCAGCGGCCGTCGATCCATTGGTGCCGAAGGATTGCTGGAACTCAAGACCGACCTTGAAATTGTCGACCGTGGCCCGCGCCTTGAAGCTGATCGTGACCCGTTTCCCGGCGAACGTCCGCACATCCTCGATGCGCTGCTGGACCAGTGCCATGTTGTCCGCACCTGCAGCGCTTTCAACGGCGAGCTTCAGCATGTGCCTGGAGCCCGCAAGCAACCTTCCACCCGCACCGCCACCTGCGGCGATATCGTCGCGTGACGCTGAGATGGTGCTGCCCTGCGCATTCACCCGCCATCGGTCTGCGGTGTAGCGCGCCCCTGTCGCAGCCGCGAAGGTGCTTCCACGTTGCCATACCCGGAAGTCGCCATTGATCAGGCGGTTGCGGCCTGCCATGCGGCTGTCCAGGCTGTCGACCGCTGCCTGGACCTCGTCCAGGCCCGCGTAGACGTCGGCGAAATTCTCATTGACCTTGGTGAACGCCGGGCGCTGTGTTTCCCCTCGCTTACCATTCGCTTGAATGGTATCGAGGTCGATTGTCTTTCTAGCCATTACTGTGTTCCCGATTCTCGGCGATCCGCACTGCGGCGGGCCCTGGTGCTCTGGCCACTATGACCAGCGCTGAGTGCCTCAGATCTCGGCCTCGAAGATGATGCTGATGCCACCGGATTTCGGCGCGACATAGCCCGAGGCACCTGGTGACATGCCACCTGTTGCAACGCCAGCTGTGATCGCCGCGCCCGATACCGAAACCGGGATGACGTTGAAGGACGAGCCAGGAGCATTACCCCCGTTGATGCCAAATCCGGTCATGTTCACACCGCTGCCAAGGGTCCGCGCAGACGGTTTGCTGCGCATCGGCTGGAATGCCAACTGGCCTACGCAGTCGAACTGCCCCAGGGCCGTACACACTGAAAATGCGTCTCCTGCATTGATGTCGATGCGCTGCGCATACCAGCCACACAGCGCTGCTTCATGGGACAGAAGCCGGGTGTCATAGCCGGTCGCCGTGCCTCCCTCCTCCCACTGCAACTGCCCGAAGAACAGCTGCCCCGACTGCGCCCCGAGACCTGCGTTCCGCACGTCGAATCCGCTACCGGATGACAGCCATATGGCCACTGCCACGTAGTGATTCGTGCTCGCCACTGTCTTGCCGGAGACCGACGGCAGCGTGGTCGTCTTGCTGATGTGGTTGATACCCACATCCAGGCTGAAGACCTCTGCGTTCAACCCGAGTATCGTCTCTGAGCCACCGGTACCGAAATTCTGCAGGAACTCAACCGCGATCTTTCGCCCAGGTGCCCCCGAGTTGTAGACGGTGAAGGACACAGTACTGAGCACGCCAGCAAACGTGCGGACATTCTCAACCCGTTGTTCGAACACAAAGTAATGCCCGAAGGCATCGGTGTTGTCGTTCGAATTGGCACCCATCGAGAGACGCGCATCACCGAATACACCGTCCCCTGGCACATTGTTGTTTGCAAAAAGCCCAGCGTCGACCATCGATCCAATCTGAACGAACCACCGATCCGGACCATAGCCGGTCTGCGTCACCGGCGTTCCTCTTGTCCAGAAGTCGAAATTGCCATTGATAAGCCGGTTCTTGCCGGGAATGCGCCCATGAATGGCATTGTCAACAGCAGCAGGAAGCGTTCCTATGGCCGCTTGAACCTCCGCCTTTGCCTGGTCTGCTTCAGCCTGGATCTCCGTCTTCAGTTGCTCGACGTCTTCCACGATGGTCGCAACACTGCCCAAGGCGCCATACACCTCGGCGAAATTCTCGTTGATCTTGGTAAAGGCCGGGCGCTGTGTTTCACCCCGTTTACCATTCGCCTGAATGGTATCGAGGTCGATTATCTTTCTTGTCATGTTCTGGTCCTCGTTGCCTACGACATGCCTCAGGCACGATGGCAACAATGGCGTTTGTGGGTCACGAGGCAGCGTCCGCCGCTGGCCATTCGAATGCCTCGGGCTGTGGTAACAACACCTTCAGCTGCTCCCAGGTCTGCAGTCCGTCCGTGCACTCGATCGCCATTCGTTGCAGGGCAATGCTCACCGCATCACGCCAGGCGACCATGGCGACAGCCTCCTGGGCAAAGCGCTGAACGGAGCTGTTGATGTAGCTGCAGCAACTCTCGATGGAGTCGTAGCCGCGCGCTTGAATGTGCGTCAGCATCCATTCCCACGCGTGCCCACGCAGCACCCGCTGATGTTCGGGCGAATTGACTGCGTAGGGAGGCGGAGCCGGCTGCGCTACATTTCCGGCCATCAGCCACTCCTGGTAGCCCCCCCACATCCAATGTCCGCGAGGAATGAAGGTGCCGGTCTCCGTGCACTTGATGATGTCGGCTTGGTCGGTAAGTTGATACATGTCAGATCTCCGCGTCCGCCGTCCAATGGAAGGAGGAACCCCAGGTTCCCGCAGCCGAAACGTAATTGACCTGCGCGCCGGACTGGCCTGGATTGACGATCGCGGTAACTGTGCCAACGCCACCATCTGCACCCGCTATTCTGCCGGCCGCGCCGGTGACATCGCTGTAGACGGTGTAGGCCGGCGTCGCCCGCTTCAGCACCCGGCATCGGATATGCGATGTACTGCCTGCACCGACCGACCGGTCATAGAACTGGTTGTCTCGACCGGCACCATCGGCAGTTCCCGGAGCAACGTCGACGTTGTAGCTCTTCTCGTAGTAACGCTGGCACAGAAGCAGCTCCTCCGAATCGTTGCGATGCTCGTACTCGGTTGCCACGGCGCCCTTCTGCAGCTGCATGCAGGTGAACGAGAAGGAGCCAGACTGAGCCGTGAGCGCACCTGCGTAGGCCGCCGGTGCGGCCAGGTCCACGATCACATGGAGCTTGCTGTTCGGCCCCACTTTCTTGCCTGTGATGCTCGGCAGATCAACAGTGAAGGAGCGCAGGGATGCTGCCGTTCCGATCTCCTGTGCCTGGGCGTGAACGATGACGTCGGTCGATCCATTCGTCCCGAAATTCTGGATGAAGCGCACACCGATCTTCTTCCCGGGCGTGCTCGCCCAGGTCTGCATGCTCAACGTCACCTTCGAACCTGCCAGTGTCTGTACACCTTCTACCGGCTGGGTGAAGAACGCCTCGGTGGAGGCCGTCGATCCGGAGAGATCGCAGTTCATGTAGCTGGCTACACCGAACTCCGGCGTTGCAAATTCCTGCCGGCTTGCCGCTATCTGCCCGGCACCGGTGCACACGATCTGGAACCTGTCCGGAACATACACCGCAAGAGGGGAAACAACCGTCCTGCTCAACCCTCGCTGCCAGAAGCGGAAGGCACCATTGATCAGGCGGTTCCCCGCTGAGATCCGCAGGCCGGTGGTCCCATCCAACGTCTCTCGGATTGCGTTCTGCACATCATCCAGACCGTCGTAAACCTCCGCAAAGTTCTCGTTGATCTTGGTGAACGCCGGGCGCTGTGTTTCACCTCGCTTTCCATTCGGCTGAATGGAATCAAGGTCGATCGTCTTTCTTGCCATTGCTGGTTTCCTGAAGTCTGGATGGCCGCGAGGTACAACGTCGTGGCCGTTGATGGGCTGGCCTTTCCTGATCAGAGCTCAGCGTCGGCCCACCAGTGCCACCACCCACCCCATCGGCCTGGGTTGTTGGTCCAGCTCACTTCGTAGCCGGATGGAGATGCGTAGTTGACCAGGCAGGGAACGCGGGACACGTTGTCTTCGGCGATGTGTCCATCCTGCTGGGTGGTATCAGCGGAAATGATCATCACGTACGGATGGGCGCGCTTGCTGACCTGGAATCGCACGCTCTGGTAGTGGGCCACCCCCTGGGTGTTCAGCGAGAATGCCTCACGGCCCTCGTTGTGCGGCGTATTGGGCTGGATCTCCAGGTTGTAGCTCTTCTCGTAATAGCGCTGACACAGGGCCAGTTCCACGCCGGGTGGTCGCCAATCGAATCGCGTCGCGGCACGCCCGGATTCGACCTGGAACTGGGTGAAACCGAATGAGCCGTTCTGGCCTGCCAGTGCACCTCCGTAGCCACCGGCGCAGAGATCGAAGACCACGTAGATGTGGTCGTTACCGTTGCTACCCAGCTGCTTGCCCTTGGTGCTCGGCAACGTAACGGTAAGCGACTGCCGCGTTGCCCCGGTGGTCAACGTCAGCACACCCGCCTCGGTGGACGTCTGTGCCGCAGGCGACCCACCGGTTCCGAAGTCCTGGATGACCCGCACCCCCACCTTGCGGCCGGCCACGTCGCCGTTCGCCCAGACCGAAATCGTGATTGCGCCGCCGGCACTGCGCACACCTTCGATCCTCTGCCCCATCCAGGCACCACTGCTGGCGACGGCCCCGGAGACCGTGCAGACAAGGATGGAGCGGGTGTCGTCCGGATAGCCGATCTGCTGGCCGTCATACACCACGCGCTGGATGTCCTGGCTGCAGTTCAACGCAGAGTTGGAGAAGCGATCGGCAAAGAATGTTTCCGCCCCGAGCGTTCCTGCCCCGCTGCCGACCCGGCCAGAGTTCCGGCGTTGCCAGAACTGCAGGCCACCGTTGATGAGGAGATTTCTTCCCGGGACGCGCTCGGTAATGGCATCGTCCACGGTCTCCGGGATCTTCGCCACGTCGACCAAGGCATCGTAGACCTCCGCGAAGTTCTCATTGATCTTGGTGAATGCCGGGCGCTGTGTTTCACCCCGCTTTCCGTTCGGCTGAACGGAATCGAGGTCGATGATTTTCCTTGCCATTGCCATCTCCTACGGCTGGTACGTCTGTTCGAACGTCGCGGTGATGCTGAACACCGATCCACCCAGATGGCTGTCGGTATAGGTGTCGCAGCCGTACAGACCGGTTCCCAGCGGGCCTCGCCAGAAGAAGCTCTGGCCCACATGGCCATCCAGGAAGGCCACGATCTCGCTGATCGTCCTGCGATTGCCGACGAACTGCAGCTGGTAGCTGCGCAGGCGGGCATTGAGCCCATCCGGCGCGGCCTGTGCGTATCCATCGCCGAAGCGCGCACGCTTGACGGTGGCGGTGGTGGTGCCAGTGCTCTGGCTGGTTGCTGCCCAGGTAAAGGTGTCGGTCATCGTGCTGCACTCCTGCTGAGGACGCCGCCAGCCTTCATGTCACGCATCTGCAGGTCGCGGTACTTGCGTTCCACGAACTGGCCGATCTCGTTGCCGAACTGCTGCAGCATGCTTTCGTTGCTGGTGACTTCCTTGCCGCCGTTGTTGTCGATGCGGATGCTTACACCCACGCCACCGCTACCGCCACCGCCGTGCGCGGCCACTCCGAGACGACCGTCCGGCCCGCGCTGCAGCGGCATGATCGCTTCCGGTCCCGCTTCACCGAATACGCCGGCGCCTTTGGCGAAGGCGAACAACTGCGGGGTGTTGTAGATGCCACCGGAGTAGGCCGACAGGCTGGGCGATGCATAGACGCCGCCGAGTGCATTGGGTGTCATGTTGCCGCCGCTCAACCAGCCCGTGTTGTTGCCGAACCCGCTCGCAAAGCTGGAACTGGGTGCTGCGCTGGCTCCGCCAAAGAAGCTGGCGATGGTCTTCACCCCCCATACGATCGCCTGCTGCAGGGCGATGCGTTCGAGATCGGCAATGATGGCCTTGGTGAGGTCGCGGAAGCCGGACTTGCCCGTGGTCACGAACTTGTAGAGCGCCGTCTCGGCGCCGGCGAAGGCCTTGTCGAAGGCCGCCTTCGTCGTTGTCGCAGTGTCTTCAGCCTTGCTCAGATAGCTGTCAAATGCAGCCTCCACGCCTTTTCCTGCACCGGCAAAGCCCGTCTTCTTGTCTGCTTCTTCAGTCGCTTCCTTCTTCTCCGGCGGAAGCAGGGGCACGCCGTTGAGCATTCCACTGCCGTACTTCCGCTGTTTTTCAACGAAGTCGGGTACGTTGATCGAAGCAAACGGCGCGACGCCCAGCGCACCCGTGCTCAGAGGGTTGGCCTGTCGGCTCTCGATAGCTGCCTGCGTGGCAGCCGCTTTCATTGCCGTCGCGGTCAGTTGCTGCACCAGTGTGCTCATCATGGAAACACTGCTGCTCATGACAGTATTCAGTGCCTGGTGCAGCACCGTGGCCTGGGTGAGCTGGACCGGAAGCTGCTGTGCAGCGGTGGCGAGCTGGCTCACGCTCTGCGTTGCCGCTTGTGCGGCGGAGGCGACGATCGCGCTGACTTTGACAGCGGCAGCCGAGTCACTGAGCGTTGTATCGCTCATGAAATTCTCCTGGCATGAAGGAGGCCCCGCGCGGTGGCGGGGCCATGATAGAGCCATCGGCAGGTGCCGATGGCGGCTTAATGCTGTTGCATGTGCTCCAGAGCCGCGCGTTCGATGATGCGGATTCCCGCCATCACTTCATCGCGCTTGTCCGGCGCGAGTGCCTCGCGCTGCAGCTCCTGATAGACCACGTTGTAGTCCAGCCCGATCGGGCCACCTGCGCCGACGCGCCACTGGGTGGAAACCCGTGAGAAAACCTCGATGGGAAGTACGCACTCCGGCCACAGCGTGACTTGCGGTGGCGGGAAATGACGTGCCTTCAGACCGAGCTGCAGCAGCTCGGCCTCGGTGGGGGCCCGCCAGTACAGGGCCCCCACCGCCTCGATCAGTTTCCCTTGCGTGCGACCTGCAGGGCCTGGGTGTAGCCACCGATGATCGCGCCATCAAGGCCGGCCTGCTGCTGCAGCGCCAGCTCGACGCCGGCGGTGTCCAGCGCCACATCGGCATCCCAATCCACCACGATGTCCAGGATCGCCTGTGCCACGCTCAGCTCGTCCTCGGCCAACCGCTCCAGCAGACTGGCGTAGTCAGCCACCGGCAGATGACGGTAGGTCAGGTTGAGCTTCTGCTCGCGACCGTGACCGATGATGGTCAGGGTGCTCCTGAAGCTCTCCGGCGCCTTTACCTGGAACATCAGGCGCCCTCGACCAGGATGGAGTCGGCCAGCGCGGTGAAGGTCGCGGTGGTACCCATCGGGGTGTTGGCGGCCATGGTCGGGTCGCCGTTGTAGCTCAGGTAGCCGTACCAGTACAGCACGTCGCCGCCGACCAGCTTGGCACGCAGGATCACCGGTTCGCCCTTGGCGTCGACGTTCTTCAGGGCCGAGTACCACGGCTTCTTCGGATCGTAGAACAGCGGCAGGGTGATGGTCTTGGCGTTCTTGAAGGTCGGCATCTGCACCTGGCGACCGGTCGGGTCCTCCAGCAGCGTGCCGCTCCAGTACTGCTGCTCGCCACCGGCGGTGGTCGGGTCGCCCTGCTGGTCCAGGTCGACGAAGACACCGGCCTTGCGCAGCACGCCCGCACCGCTGGTGGCGGGGAACAGCACGTTGTCGGTGGTGTCGATGCCCAGCAGTTCAACGCTGCCGGTGGCTTCAGCACCGGCACGGGTCGCGCGGTTGTTCAGTGCCGGCCAGCCCGGCAGTTCAATGACCACCACATCACCGGTGTCGACGCTGTTGGCAGCGACGCTGGCCAGTGCCGGCGCGGCCTTGGAGATGGCGGTGGTAGCGATGGCGGTGGAGATGACCGGTGCGAAGCCGAACTGGGTGCCCTTGGGGAGCTTGAGTGCCATGGTGTATTTCCTCGTTGGATAAGAAAAACCCGGCGGTTGCCGGGTTGGGGTGTTGCACGGATGAAGCGGTTTACAGGTCGGCGTACCACAGGCCGAAATCGAGCCGCGCGCCGTACTTGCGCAGCACGGGTTCATGCACGGCGATTGCAGCGCCGAATGACTCGGCCGTCGGCAGTCCCGCGCAGACCTTGTCTTCGATGTCGCGGATCAGGGTGTTGGCCTGGGCACGGGTATCGGCCCAGACGGTCAGCTGCACGCGAGCGTGCTTCTGTCCGGGAATGGAACCTTCGTTGAACCACACGGACTGTCCACCCACCTGCTGGTAGACAGCACACGGGTAGATGACTGGTTCCGGCGGAACATCGGGATGCAGCCGGCCCTGCAGCAGGGGGCCCAGCAACGCATGCAGCTGTGCTTCGTAACTCATCGCAGTGTCCTGGTTGGCGTCACTCAGGCCGTGCCTGAAGACTGTTCGGTGAACAGCACCGTGGTCTGGCGCCGACTGAAGTCCGGGGCAACACCGGTAATGTCGAAGACCCTGCCGTCGTGCACGATGCGCATGCCGGCCTGGATGCCGGCCTGCCGCGCGGCCGCAAGGCGGACATGGAACCGCTGGCGGCGGATCGTTGCCGGCAGTCGGCTGTCAAGCGTCAGCCGCTGCACGCTGTCGGTGGCATCGGCGGTGATCGCGGTCCATAGTTCCGCCACCGGTTGCCAGGCATCCAGCGGCTGTCCCCACGCATCGATTCGACCGTCCTGCCGTTCGATCCGGATGCGACGGTTGAAGTGTCCGGCGTTCATGGGGTCGCCGCCAGTCGATAGGGATCGAGCAGCGCGGCGACGCCAAACGGCAGCGCCATCGCGATGGCGGCACTGCCAATCGGCACGTCGAAGGCGGACGTGGAAACCACCACCGCTTCCCGATGCGCATACAGATGGCCCAGCAGCAGGCGCACCGCAGCGCGGATGCTGTCGTTGGCCGGCAGGCCCTGCAGCAGCTGCGCGCTGCGCTCGGTGGCCACGGCCAAGCGGCGATCAGCAACGTCGCGCATGGCCTTGGCCTTGGCCGCGTTGGTCTCGGCATTGGCGGCGGCAACCGCGGCTTCATGCCCGGTCACCGCCGCCGCCATGTCCTGCGGCAATTGGTCAAGCGCCAGGTCCAGTGCCGCCTGGTCGGCAAACAGCGTCCGTCCCAGGTAGGCCGACGCCGCGTCGGTTGCGGCCGCCAGCAGGTCGCCCAGGATGGCGTCGTCGTAGTCGCCGTCGATACGGCAGTGCGTGCGGCACTGCTCAAGTGTCAGCAGGGGCATCGAATCCTCCTTCGTTGATGGATGTTGGATGCCCCGACCCTGCGCACGCGGCTACGCCGCACGCTGTCATCTAGGACGGCGCGAAAAGGGGCAGGGTCGGGGCGGAAACAGAAACGGCCCCACCATGAATGGCAGGGCCGCAAGCACGATGACAAGGCGCCGCGGGCGGCATAAACGCAAAAAGCCCCCGGCGGTCGCCAGAGGCTTGTATGTCATCGTGGTTGAAAAGATACGCTGCAGGTGTGCACCCGTCAATCCGTAAACCGTCACCAGTCTGGTGACTTTTCCGGGGCCTGCGTCAGTGCGGTCACAGAGGCGTGCGGTGGTCTGGATAGAATGGTGTAGCGCCGCTTCCGCAGCGCGTTCACCGCTGGATTCCCGCATGCCTTCCACCACCGAACGCTACTTCGATACACGCACCGAACAGGGCGTGCTGCGCCTGTCCATCGTCGGCTCGCTGCTGTTGGCTGCAGCGGCGGTGGTGTTCGGCCTGCTGGCCAATTCTTCGCTGATCATCTTCGATGGCATCTACGGCCTGATCGACGTGGTGATGACCTGGTTGTCGCTGCTGGTCGCGCGGCTGATCGCGCTGTCCACCCAGACCGACGCCCTGCAGTCGCGCCTCAACCAGCGCTTCACCATGGGGTTCTGGCACCTGGAACCGATCGTGCTGGGAGTGAGCGGTACGTTGATGATCGGCGCGGCGTTGTATGCGCTGGTCAATGCGGTCGATGCGTTGATGTCGGGTGGGCGGCAGATCGCGCTTGGCCCCGCGATCATTTTCGCGGCGCTGTCGATCGTGGCCGAGAGCGCACTGGCCTGGTTCGTGCTGCGTGCGAACCGGCGCATCGGCTCGGAGTTCATCGCGCTGGATGCGAAGAACTGGGTAATCGCCGCGAGCATGTCGGCCTGCTACCTGGCGGCCTTCCTCGGCGGTGTGCTGGTGCACGGCACGTCGTGGGCATGGGTCGGACCGTACATCGATCCGGCCATTCTGGCGTTCGTCTGCGTGCTGGTGATGATCGCGCCGCTGGGCACGGTGCGGCGCGCGCTGGCCGGCATCCTGCTGGTCACGCCGCCGGAACTGCAGGCGCACGTGGATGCGGTCGGGCGGGCGATCGTTGCAAAGCACGGCTTCGTTGAACACCGCAGCTACGTGGCCCAGGTCGGCCGTGGTGAACAGATCGAGCTGTTCTTCGTGGTGCGCGAGGACGACCCGCCGCGGCCCCTGCTGGAGTGGGATCACCTGCGCGACGAAATCGGTGATGCGCTGGGCGAATCATCGCCGGACCGCTGGCTGACCATCATGTTCACCACTGACCGGGAATGGACGATCTAGGCTGACAGGACGTTCAATCAAATTTTTCGGACTTGTTGTAACCCAACGTGTGCAGAATCCGGGCAAAGTAGGCTCCAACGCACCACCCACCCACTGACCAGGAGCATCCCGATGTCCATCGAAAAGGTTCTGTACACCGCCCAGGCCACCTCCACCGGCGGCCGCGAAGGCCGTTCCGTGTCCTCCGACAACGTGCTGGACATCCAGCTGTCGACCCCGCGCGAGCTGGGCGGCGCTGGCGGCCCGGGCACCAATCCGGAACAGCTGTTCGCTGCGGGCTATTCGGCCTGCTTCCTCGGCGCACTGAAGTTCGTCGCCGGCCAGGCCAAGGTCGCACTGCCGGCCGACACCACCGTGACCGGCAAGGTCGGCATCGGCCAGATCCCGACCGGTTTCGGCATCGAAGCCGAGCTGACCATCAACGTGCCGGGCGTGCCGCGCGAGCAGGTGGAAGAGCTGGTGCAGAAGGCGCACATCGTCTGCCCGTACTCCAACGCTACCCGCGGCAACATCGACGTGACGCTGATCGTTGCCTGATGCGGTGATGCCGGCCAGCGGCCGGCACTACCAAACGACTGGGCAAAAAAATGGGCGGATGCCGGTCGAAACCGTGCATCCGCCCATCCCACCTTCGCTGTCCCGCAAGGGGGCATGAGGTTGCCGGCCAGCGGCCGGCACTACCAGGTCACTTCTCGCTCGTAATGAGCTGCACGACGCTGGAGAAATCCAGCTTGCCGCGGCCGGCCTGGTGATTCATCGAATACAGATTGCGGGCCACTTCGCCCAGCGGGATCGAGGCGCCGACGCTCATCGCCGCTTCCACCGCCAGGCCCATGTCCTTCAGCATCAGGTCGCTGCCGAAGCCGCCGCTGTAGCCGCGCGACGCCGGTGCGTTTTCCAGCACGCCCGGCCAGGGGTTGCACACTTCGGTAGCCCAGCTGCGGCCAGTGCTGACCGCCATCATCTGCGACAGCACCTTGGGGTCCAGCCCGTGCGCCACGCCAAGCGCGATGGCTTCGCCGGTGACGGCCATGATCACACCCAACGCCATGTTGTTGCACAGCTTGGCAACCTGGCCGGCGCCACTGGCGCCCACATGGAAGATGTTCTTGCCCATTGCCTGCAGCACCGGGCGGGCGCGTTCCAGCGCGTCCTCCTCACCACCGACGATGAAGGTCAGCGTGCCAGCCTGCGCGCCAGCAGTGCCGCCGGACACCGGCGCGTCGATCATCTGCAGGCCTCGTGCGGCGGCCGCTTCGGAAACCTTGCGCGCGCTGGCCGGGGCGATCGTGCTGCAGTCGATGACCAGCGCACCGGCGGGAATCGCGGCAAGGATGCCGTCGTCGCCCAGGTACACGCCTTCGACGTGGCGACTGGCCGGCAGCATCGAGATCACCACCTCGGCGTCAGCTAGGGTTTCGCGTGCCGATGCAGAAGCACTGGCGCCCGCGTCGACTGCGGCCTGTACAGCAGCCGGCACCAGATCAAACACGCGCACGGTGTGGCCGTTCTTGACCAGATTGGCGGCCATCGGGCCACCCATGTTGCCCAACCCAATGAATGCAATGCGGCTCATGCCAGGCTCCTTTCAGCGACAGGGGTACCCAGGTCGGCCAGCGGATGCGCGGCATCGGCCCAGGGAGAAGCGAAGAACGTATCGGCCCATGCGCGGCTGGCATCGACCAACGTGGCCGGGTTCCACGATGGAGTGCGGTCCTTGTCGATCAGCAGCGCGCGGATGCCTTCGGCAAAATTGCCATGCGCAGCACAATGCAGGGCCGTGATGTATTCCAGCCGGTACACGCTCGCCAGGTCCTGACCAGCACTGCGGCGCTGCAGTTCGAAGGCCAGCCGTGCCGAACCCGGCGCACCGGCAGCCAGCGTCTTCTGTGCGGCCTGCAACCAGGCATCATCGGTCTGCAGGGTGCTGATGCGTTCGACGATGGCGGCGAGATCATCGCCTTCGCACAGCGCATCGACCTGCGCGGCATTGGCCAGCAGCGGGCCGGTAGCCGCGTCGCTGGCGAACGACAGCAGCAGCTGTGACAAGCGTTCGTGGTTGCGTGCGGCATCGGCCGACCACGCGACCTGCAGAAGCGCATCGAACACCGCGCTGCGGCGTTCCTCGGCCACGTGCACGTCGGCCAGGCCGGCATAGATCGCATCGCCGGGGTTGAGCAGCGCACCGGTCAGGGCCAGGAACAGGCCGCCGTTGCCCGGCACACGCGGCAGCAGCCAGCTGCCACCCACGTCCGGGAACAGGCCGACCGTGATTTCCGGGAAGGCCAGCTTGGAACGCTCGCTGACCACGCGATGGCTGGCGCCGGACATCAGACCGATGCCGCCGCCCATCACGATGCCATGGCCCCAGCACAGGATCGGCTTGGCGTAGGTATGGATCAGGTAGTCGACGCGGTACTCGACGTCGAAGAACTCGGCGGCGTAGTCGTTCTCGCGGATATCCGTGTGGCCGGCCTCGCGGTAGGCGAGCATGCTCTGGTACAGGCTGTGCAGATCACCGCCGGCACAGAATGCCTTTTCGCCCGCGCCCTGCAGCACCACCAGCGCGATGCCGTCGTCGTCGGCCCAGGCGTTGAGCTGCTTCAGCAGCAGGTGCGCCATAGGCAGCGAGAATCCATTGAGCGTGCGTGGAGCGTTGAGCGTGGCGATGCCGATGCGCGTGCCGTTGCCAGCGGCGCGTTCTTCGAACAGTACCGGTGCTTCGGCAACGTTCGTGTCGACCGCAGTCATGCGTTCTTCCACTGCGCGGCGCGCTTTTCAAGGAAGGCACTCACGCCCTCGACCTGATCGGCGGTGTCGAACAGATCGACGAAGGCCTCGCGCTCGGCCACCAGTGCCGACGCATGGGTGCCGGTGCGGGTGGACTGCACCAGGGTCTTGCAGGCGGCGATGCTGGTCGGGCTCTGCTTGCCAGCCTTCTTCGCCCATTCCAGTGCCAGCGCCTTGGATTCGCCCTTGCCGACCTTTTCTTCGGCCAGGCCAATCCGCACCGCGGTCTCGGCGTTGATGCGCTCGCCGAGAAGGATCATGCGCTTGGCCCAGCCCTCGCCGACCAGGCGCGGCAGGTTCTGGGTGCCACCGGCGCACGGCAGCAGGCCAACGGTGGCCTCCGGCAGCGCGACCTGGGCGTGGTCTTCGATGATGCGCAGATCGCAGGCCAGCGCGCATTCCAGGCCGCCGCCCATGGCGTAGCCGTTGATCGCGGCAATCGATACGCCACGGAACGCGGACAGCGCCTCGAAGGCTTCACCGAAACGGCGCGCCGCTTCGCGTGCGGCCGCCTTGTCGCCGGAGGCAAACTGGTTGAGGTCGGCACCGGCGGAGAAGAACTTCTCGCCGTCACCGGTGATCACCAGCGCGTAGATCTCACGGTCTGCGTTCAGCGCGCCCACCAGGTCGCGCAGCGCCGACAGGCTGTGCACGGTCCAGGTATGCGCCGGCGGGTTGTTCAGGGTGACCACGGCGGTGTGGCCATCGGCCTCGACCTTCAGGCCCACGTGCTCCTGGGTACGCCAATCCTTCATCGCAGTTCCTCTTCGGTGTTGAGCAGGTGACGGGCAACGATCACCCGCATGATCTCGTTGGTGCCTTCCAGGATCTGGTGCACGCGGCTGTCTCGCAGCAGGCGCTCGATCGGATATTCGCGGATGTAGCCGTAGCCACCGTGAATCTGCAGGGCTTCGTTGCAGATGTTGAAGCCGGCATCGGTGGCAAAACGCTTGGCCATCGCGCACCACACGTTGGCATCGCTGGCACCGGCATCGAGCTTGCGCGCGGCGGTATGCACCATCTGCCGCGCCGCGACCAGTTCGATGGCCATGTCGGCCAGCTTGAACTGCAGTGCCTGGAATTCGGACAACGCCTTGCCGAACTGGCGGCGCTCGCCCATGTAGCGGCGCGCGGCATCCAGCGCGCCCTGCGCAGCACCCAGCGAGCACGCGGCGATGTTGATGCGGCCGCCGTCGAGCCCCTTCATCGCCAGCTTGAAGCCGCCGCCTTCCTCTCCCAGAAGATGGTTGACCGGCACGCGGACGTTTTCGAAGGTGATGCCGCGGGTGGGCTGACTGTTCCAGCCCATCTTCTCTTCCTTGCGGCCGTAGCTGATGCCCTGCAGGTCGGCTGGCACGGCGATCGCGCTGACCCCGCCTGCACCAGCACCGCCGGTGCGTGCCATCACCACCAGCAGTTCGGTGGCACCGGCGCCGGAAATGAAGGCCTTGGAGCCATTCAACACATAGAAATCGCCATCGCGCACAGCGCTGGTCTTCAGCGAGGCCGCATCGGAACCGGCACCCGGTTCGGTCAGGCAGTACGAGGCCAGCTTGCTGCCCGATGACAGGTCATTGCCCCAGGCATCGCGCAGGGCCGGCTGGCCCCACGTGGACACCATCCACGACGCCATGTTGTGGATGCTGATGTAGGCCGCGGTCGACGGGTCGACGTTGGCGAGCTCCTCGATGACGACGGCGGCGTCCAGTCGGCTCAGGCCGCTGCCGCCCACTTCCGGGTCCATGTACAGACCGCAGAAGCCCAGTTCACCGGCCTTGGCGATCGCCTCGCGCGGAAAGATGCCCTCCGCATCCCATCGCGCGGCGTGCGGCGCCAGTTCGGCCTGTGCGAAGTCGCGCGCCGCTTCGCGGTACGCCTGCTGCGCTTCTTCCTGTTCCGTCGTCATCGAGTGGCTCATGGCTGCTCCCTGCTGTTACTTCAGGCTGATCGTGGTGTTGACGCCGTGGCTCAGCGTCTCGTCGTCGAACCAGCGCGCGGTGACGGTCTTGGTCTGCGTGTAGAACAGCACCACCTGCTTGCCGTACGGGCCCAGGTCGCCGAGCTTGGAAGCGCGCGAACCGGTGAACGAGAACAGCGGCACCGGCACCGGGATCGGCACGTTGATGCCGACCTGGCCGACGTCGATGTCTTCCTGGAAGCGACGTGCAGCGGCGCCGCTCTGGGTGAACAGCGCGGTGCCGTTGCCGTTCGGATTGCTGTTGACCATGGCGATGGCCTCATCCAGCGTTTCCGCTTCGAGGATGACCAGCACCGGCCCGAAGATTTCTTCCTGGTAGATGCGCATGTCGGTGGTGACACCGGCAAAGATGGTCGGGCCGACGAAGTTGCCCTTCTCGAACCCATCGACCTGCGGCTTGCGGCCATCGAGCACCAGCTTGGCGCCCTGCTCCACACCCGACGCGATCAGGCCTTCGACACGCTCACGGGCGCTGCAGGAAATGACCGGACCGACGTCAGTACCGGCAACCGTGCCACCGCTGACCTTCAGGGTCTTGGCCTTCTCGACCAGGTCCTGTACCCAACCGCGCGCTTCACCGACCAGCACCAGGGTCGAGGCGGCCATGCAGCGCTGGCCGGCCGCACCGAACGCAGCACCGACCATCGCGTTGAGGGTCTGCTCCTTGTTGGCGTCCGGCAGCACCACGGCGTGGTTCTTGGCGCCCATCATGCACTGCACGCGCTTGCCGGCCAGCGAGGCGCGGTTGTACACGTGGGTGCCGACGCGGGTGGAACCGACGAACGAAACGGCCTTGATGTCCGGGTGGTCGCAGATGGCGTTGACCACTTCCTCGCCACCGTGGACGACGTTCAGCACGCCCTTCGGGATGCCCGCTTCCAGGGCAAGCTCGACCAGGCGCATGGTGACCATCGGGTCCTGCTCGGACGGCTTGAGGATGAAGGTGTTGCCGGTGGCAATGGCCATCGGGAACATCCACAGCGGGATCATCGCCGGGAAGTTGAACGGGGTGATGCCTGCGCACACGCCCAGCGGCTGCATGATCGAGTAGGTGTCCACGCCATTGGCCACGTTGTTGGCCAGCTCGCCCAGCTGCAGGTTGCCGATGGCGGCCGCATGCTCGACCACTTCCAGGCCGCGGAACACATCGCCTTCGGCGTCCGGCAGCGTCTTGCCCTGTTCGGCGGTGAGGATGTGCGCCAGCTCGCTCATGTTTTCGCGGATCAGCTGCTGGTACTTCAGGAAGATGCGCGCGCGGGTACCGATCGGGGTCTTGCGCCAGGTCTTGAAGGCTTCCTTGGCGGCGGCCACGGCCGCGTCGACTTCACCCGTGGTGGCGAACGGCACCTGGGCCAGCACGTCCTGGGTGGCCGGATTGATCACGTCCTGCCAGTGGGAGGTGGCCGATTCAACGAACTGGCCATCGATCAGCATGCGGATACGGGGCGCTGCAACAGTCATGACGACAATCCACGGGGTGCGAAAGATGCTTGGCATTATTCACAGCACGCACCTCGATTTCCGGCCTGAATCCGCTTAATCTGGCCAATGCCCGCCACGATTCCTGTTAATTCTGTGAATTATTCAGCCCCCCAGCGCCAACTCGGTCTGCGTCTGCTGCGCCTGCGCGAGCAGCGCGGCTACAGCCAGGCCGACCTTGCCCGCGCACTGGGGCTGTCGGCCAGCTACCTGAACCAGATCGAGCGCAACAAGCGCCCGCTGACGCCTGCCGTGCAAAAGAAGCTGGGCGAGGTATTGGGCGATGTTTCCGCCCTGTTCGACGACAATGAGCCCGCCGCGCTGCAGGAGTCGCTGGGCGAGACCCTGCGCGACCTGGGCCTGGCCGATGTCAGCGCCACCGAGCTGCGCGCGCTGGCCGGCAACCTGCCGCAGGTCAGCCGCGCGCTGCTGGACCTGCACCGCCGCCACCTCGCATTGCGCGAGCATGCCGCCGCGCTGGAATTCCAGTTGGGCGAGCCAGGCGCGGGCAGCACGCTGCCGGCCGGTGACCAGGTGCGCGAGTTCTTCAACCGGATGCACAACCACATCCCCGAACTGGATGAACTGGCCGAGCAGCTGTTCGCCGAATGGGGGCTGGCGCCGGGACACGTGGCACCCCGGCTGCGCCAGTTGCTGGCCGATCGCCACGGTGTGCTGGTGGAAGTGGCCGCGCTGCAGGCCGGGCGCGAGAAGCGCCAGTACGATGCCGGCAGCCGCACGTTGTGGCTGCCCGATTACCTGGAGCCGGGCCAGCAGGCGTTCCAGATGGCGGTCGAGCTGGCGCTGCGCGGCTACCTGCCGCAGATCGATGCGGTGATCGCGCGCACCGGCTTCACTGACGATGCGCGCATCGCGCAGGCGCGCATCGGCCTGTCCAACTATTTCGCCGGGGCGCTGGTGATGCCGTACATGCGCTTCCTGCGCGCGGCCGAAGCCAGCAGCTATGACATCGAGCTGCTGGCGCACCAGTTCGGCGTGGGATTCGAGGCGGTCTGCCATCGCTTGAGTACGCTGGCACGCCGCAGCGCACCCGGCCTGCCATTCTTCTTCATCCGCGTGGACCGCGCCGGCAATGTCTCCAAGCGCCACTCGGCCACCGATTTCCACTTCTCGCAGGTGGGTGGTTCGTGCCCGTTGTGGATCGTCTACGAGGCGTTCAACCAGCCCGGACGCATCCTCACCCAGACCGCGCGCATGCCTGATGGCCGCCGTCATTTCTGGCTGGCACGGCAGGTCAGCAGCGGCCCGGTGGGCCACGGCCAGCCACGCAAGACCTTCGCGGTGGCACTGGGCTGTGACCTGCAGCATGCCGACAGGCTGGTGTATTCGCTGGGGCTGGACGTGCAGAGCCCGGGCAATTCGGTGTCGATCGGACCGGGCTGCCGGGTGTGCCCGCGCGAGGACTGCATGCAGCGCGCGTTTACCCAGCTGCCGGGAAGGTAGGGGTTGGTTCGGCAGGGCTGCGCCCTGCACCTGCTTCAATCCAAGGCAACAGCAACAGCAACAGCGGGCATTCCGTGGGATTGGTGGGTGTCGACCTTGGTCGACACAGTAGATCCACGCCATGCGTGGATGTTCTTCGATGAATTGTCGACTATTCGATTTCGATGGAGATCCCATCCACGCATGGCGTGGATCTACTAAACCTTCCGCGCGTAGGCTGCATCCCATTGCAATGCCTGCCCTGGAGATGCCCCATGTGCCTGTTGCGTTCCTGCCTGGCTTTTCTGCTCGCTGCCGTCGCTGCGCCGGCATGGGCCACGTTCTCCATTGCCGCCTGCAACGACGCCGGCGACTGTGGGGTGGCCGTCGCCACCCACAACCTCGCCGTTGGCGGTGTCGGCGTGCCGTGGGCGCAGGCGAAGGTCGGCGCGGTCGCCAGCCAGTTCGAAACCAACCCGACCTACGGCTCGAAGGGGCTTGCGCTGTTGGCCAAAGGCCGTGCGCCGGGGCAGGTGCTCAAGCAGCTGCTGGACGAGGATGGTGACTTCGATGGCACCACCATCGCCGAGCGCCAGGTCGGGCTGGTCAGTGCGCGTGGCGGCAACGCGCAGTACACCGGCGCCACCGCACAGCAGGCCGATTGGGCGGGTGCCGTTGGCGAGGGCAAGGTGAGCGTGCAAGGCAACGGACTGGCCGGGCCGGAGGTGCTGGCGGCGATGCAACGCGCGTTTGCGGCCACCCACGGTGAGCTTGCCGCGCGGCTGTTGGCCGCGCTGCAAGCAGGACAAGCGGCAGGCGGGCAACGCAGCGGGCAATGGTCGGCGGCGCTGCTGGTGCGCACACCCGGCGGCGACTGGCAGGACACCGACCTGCGCGTGGATGCCGACCCGCGCGCCGTAGCGCGATTGCGCGAGCTGTACGACATGCGGCTTTCAAACGAAGCGATCATCCGCGCCGAACAACAGTGGGAACGCGGCGATGTTGCGACTGCTCGCGCATCGCTGGCCACATCGCTTGCGCTCGCGCATGGCTGGGACCGCACGTGGGCGCGTGCCGCGCGATTGGCAATGTCGCACGGTGAAGCCGCATTGGCCCGCGAGTACCTGGCGGGATTGCGCGCGCTCAACCCGGGATGGGTGAAGCTGGAGCTGGCATTGCCGTTGTATGCACCATTGCGGGGCGATGCGGTGGTCGAGGCGTGGCGATAGGCGGTAGCGCCGGGCCATGCCCGGCGAGCGCAGCGGTACGAAAGGCCGCCGGGCATGGCCCGGCGCTACCGGACAGCGATCAATAGATCGGCGTCACCTTCATCTGCGGCAACGGCCGTGGCGAGCCGTCGGTGAGGTCGGGACCGAGGTCATCCCAACTGCGCCCCTGCTCCACCATCAGCCCCCACAGCTGCTGCGACGCCAACCGCTTGTCTTCCGAACCCAGCTTGTACGACGGCGGCGGCGGCGTGCCCGTGGCCACCATCGCATAGGCCGCGCGATAGGCCAACACCTGCTGCGCCGGATCGTCGGTGCGCGAAATCTCCAGCGTGTAGCGCTGGTAGGCCGACGCCAGGTTGCGCCACCGGATCCAGTAATGGTTCTCGAACGAGAACGAACAGAAGCGTGCACCGGCCAGGCTGCCCTTGTCGGCGATGCGGGTCAGCACCTCCTGTGGCATGTCCAGGTTCATGCCGCCCTCGTCGCCCTGCAGGCTCACATGCACGATGCGGTCGCGATAGCCGGGCGCGCGCGCCTGCAGCAGGTCGCGCCAGTTCTGCATGGTGGCCACCACCGCAAACAGGAAGCGGCCCAGTTCGCCGGCCGCCAACGGCGTGGCAATGGACTGGTAGTGCCGCTGCCATCCATGGCGGTTCTCGGTGGGCAGGAACACCGAGCGTTCCAGCGCCTGGCGGCTGTCACCCTCGCGCTGCACCGGCTCGGGCCGTTGCGGATAGACCAGGTTGATGGCGAAGGTCGGCCAGCGCGGCAGCGCGGCATCGAACAGGTGGATCGGGAAGTTGCTGCTGATGCCGCCATCGGAGAACCAGCACACCCGGAACGCGGTGATCACCGGACCACAGGCCTGGCCTGCGCTGGTCAGGCCTTCCATGCTGTCGGCCACGTTGTGTCCGGCCTCGCCTCCAGCCGTCGATGTCGGCTCGCAGCGACGCTCGCGACGCGAGGGCTCATGCAGCGGCACCGCGCTGATCAGCAGCGGGAAGCTGAGGCTCATGCGCGTGGCCACCAGTACCGGCAGCGACGCGCCCTGCGGCAGATGGTAGTAGTTGCGGCCTTCAACTTCACGCGGTGGGCCGGCGCGGTCGACCATCCACTGCACCACGCTGGCCGGGAACAGCTGCTCGAATTCCTCGCGCAGGAACCAGAACTGCGCGCCGCCCAGCGGCAAGGTACGCGGTTCATTGTGCGACACGCAGGTGGTGATCATCTGCAGCGTGATCGCATGCGGGCTGTCCGGCTCGCCCGCATAACGCGGCGCGTCGTGCAGATCGGCGAAGGTCAGCGGTGCATCCATCGGTTTGCCTGACAACTGCTGCAGGCTTTCATGCAGCCACTCGGTCAGCGCCGGCGTGCCTGCGTCCCGGCTCAGTCCACTGCACAGCCCCAGCAGGTTGCGCCGCGCCACCCGTGCAACGCGCAGCGCCGCACCGGCTACACCTGCACCATAGGCACACAACAGCGACGGCAGCAGGGTCGCCGCCACGCCGCTCCAGCCACCGCCCCACCAGCCCAGGCCGAGCAGCAGTGCAAGGGACACCAGCACTTCCAGCGGCGCGATCTGGAACACCGCGATGGCCAGGCACAGCAGCTTGCGCGGCCAACCGGCGTTGCCGGTCAGCACCACCAGCAGCCGATACGCTGCGCGCGCGCCAGCAGCGGGTTGGAACAGGCTGTAGATGAATCCACGCCGCGACAGCTGTGCCGACACCGCCGACAGGCCGCCATATCCCGCATCGCCCGGCAGGTGTTCGCCCAGTTGCTGGCGGCGGTCGCCGTATGCCGCAGCGGCCGCCACGGCAGCGGCGATCGCACCGGCCGAAGTGCCACCGATGCTTTTGAAGCGGTATTCGCGGGCCAGCGCGAGCACCGCGTTGGGATACACGATGCCGCTGGTGATGCCGCCTTTCATGACCAGATCGCAGTACTTGTCTGCCACTACCCTTCCTCCGCTTGCCAACGGCGCGCCGCAGCGCGTATTGCCATCCCTGGACCGGTGAGACCTGCCTGTCATTGCCATAGCGCTTGGGCACGGGGCACGGAACGTGTGAAAGGCTCCATCCAACGCCAGGAATGCAGTATGACGTGGAGCCCTCTCACTGCCTGAGACCACCGCCGCAGTTGTGCAGGCACGTGGCCGGCAGGCAGCCGCCATACCGTGCTGGCAGCTGTCTGGCACCACTGGCGGAGACTTGACCGGCGGCACCGAAGGCGTAGCATCTGCAGCAAGCCAAGGGACAGACCCTTCGCTGCCACAACGACATGAGGGATTCTCATGGAATTCGACTATCTCGTCTTCATCGGGCGTTTCGAGCCCTTCCACAACGGCCATGCCGCCGTTGCCCGCCTTGCCCTGAGCAGGGCCCGCAAGCTGATCTTCCTGGTCGGCTCTGCCGATACCCCCCGCAGCCTGCGCAATCCCTGGACCGTGGCCGAACGCGCCGTGATGATCCAGGCCGCCCTCGATGGCAACGCCGATCGCCTGCTGATCCAGCCACTGCGTGACCACCTGTACAACGAAGCCCAGTGGATCGCCAGCGTGCAGCGTCATGTGGCCGAAGCCCTGCGCAACGATGGCGCCGCATCCGATGCGAAGGTCGGCCTGATCGGCATGGACAAGGATGCTTCCAGCTACTACCTGCGGGAGTTCCCGCAATGGCCGCTGGTCGACGTGCAGCACACTGCTACCTTGTCGGCCACCGAGCTGCGCCGTTACCTGTTCGAAGCCGGCGACGTGGATTTCCACGGTGCACTGCTGATGCTGCGCGGCAATGTACCGGCACCGGTGTACGACATGCTCGAGGCGTTCCGCAGAAGCTCGCCGGCCTACGCGCAGCTGGTGGCCGAGTACCGTTTCATCGAGCAGTACAAGGCCGCCTGGAAGGATGCGCCATACGCACCGACCTTCGTCACCACCGATGCGGTGGTCGTGCACTCGGGCCACGTACTGCTGGTCCGCCGTCGTTCGGCACCGGGCAAGGGCCTGTGGGCGCTGCCCGGCGGCTTCGTCGGCCAGGAGCAGAGCCTGCTCGACAGCTGCCTGCGCGAACTGCGCGAGGAAACCCGGCTGAAGATTCCACTGCCGGTGCTGAAAGGCTCGCTGAAGGGCCAGCAGGTGTTCGACCACCCCGAGCGCAGCCAGCGCGGTCGCACCATCACCCATGCCTTCCACTTCGAATTCCCCGCTGGCGAACTGCCGGCGGTGCGCGGTGGCGACGACGCCGACAAGGCGCGCTGGATTCCGGTCAGCGAGGCGCTGGACATGGGCCCGCAGCTGTTTGAAGACCACCTGCACATCCTGGAGTACTTCCTGGGCCGCGGCTGATACCACCGGGCCCTGCAGAACCCGTTTTCCCCACCGGCGGACAGACCGCCGGTGCCACTCGACGCGAAGGAGCTTCCGTCATGCATTACCTCGATAACCTTCTCCTCAACACCGACAGCTACAAGGCCAGCCACTGGCTGCAGTATCCGCCGGGTACCGACGCCACGTTCTTCTACGTGGAGTCGCGCGGCGGCCTGCACGATCGCACGGTGTTCTTCGGCCTGCAGGCGATCCTCAAGGATGCCCTGGCACGGCCGGTCACCCACGCCGACATCGACGACGCCGCAGCGCTGTTCGCCGCGCATGGCGAACCGTTCAACGAAGCCGGCTGGCGCGATATCGTTGACCGTCTCGGCGGCCATCTGCCGGTACGCATCCGCGCCGTACCCGAAGGCAGCGTGGTGCCCACGCACCAGGCACTGATGACCATCGAGTCGACCGACCCCGCCGCCTTCTGGGTGCCGTCCTACCTGGAAACCCTGCTGCTGCGCGTGTGGTACCCGGTCACCGTGGCGACCATCAGCTGGCATGTGCGGCAGACCATCGCCGGCTTCCTGCAGCAGACCAGCGATGACCCGCAGGGGCAGCTGCCGTTCAAGCTGCACGACTTCGGCGCACGCGGCGTCTCCAGCCTGGAATCTGCCGCACTGGGTGGTGCTGCGCACCTGGTCAACTTCCTCGGCACCGATACGGTGTCGGCGCTGTGCCTTGCACGCGCGCACTACCACGCGCCGATGGCGGGCTATTCGATTCCGGCCGCCGAGCACAGCACCATCACCAGCTGGGGCCGCGAGCGCGAAGTGGATGCGTACCGCAACATGCTGCGCCAGTTCGGCACGCCCGGTGCGATCGTGGCCGTGGTGTCGGACAGCTATGACATCTACCGTGCCATCAGCGAACACTGGGGTACCACCCTGCGCGAGGAAGTGATCGCTTCCGGTGCCACTCTGGTCATCCGCCCGGATTCTGGCGACCCGGTCGAGGTGGTCGCCGAGAGCCTGCTGCGGTTGGATGCCGCGTTCGGTCACACGATCAACGGCAAGGGCTACAAGGTGCTCAACCATGTCCGCGTCATCCAGGGCGATGGCATCAACCCGGATACGATCCGCGCGATCCTGCAGCGCACCACCGATGATGGCTACTCGGCCGACAACGTGGCCTTCGGCATGGGCGGCGCGCTGCTGCAGCGGCTGGACCGTGATACCCAGAAGTTCGCACTGAAGTGCTCGGCCGCGCGGGTGGACGGTGACTGGATCGATGTCTACAAGGATCCGGTCACCGATGCCGGCAAGGCCAGCAAGCGCGGCCGTATGCGCCTGCTGCGCCGTCTGGACGACGGCAGCCTGCATACGGTGCCGCTGCCGGCCGGTGGCGATGACACCCTTCCGGCCGGCTTGGAGGATGCGATGGTGACCGTGTGGGAGAACGGCCGACTGCTGCACGACCAGCGCCTGGATGACATCCGCGCGCGGGCCGCTGCCCAGCGTTGAGGACCCATCCACGCATGGCGTGGATCCAGCTGGGTGTCAGAGCCTGTTGCGGGGCAACGGGATCCGGCCCCTGGGCCTTGACCGGCGCCGCCAACGCGTCCACCGTGGGCGCGCCGAAGGTATCCCTGCCGTGGTCTGGATGACGACAGGGATTTAAACGGGAATCCGGTGAAGGCGCCTCGCGCGCCCATTCCGGAGCTGCCCCGCAGCGGTGAATGGAAACGAATCCTGCCAACAGCACTGGGCTCGCGCCTGGGAAGCGGCAGGTAGTAGGTGGGCTGCGGCCCGTGTCCATCAGCCCGAATACCGGCCCCGGCCGGGGGACTCGACCGTCCCCTGACTCGACCTGGAATCTCCGCGGGGAGGTTGCCGGGGCCATCGTCGTCCTGCGCGTGCAGGCTGCGTGGCCGCGCGCGTCCTGTTCACGGTTTCCGGCCAGACCCGTTGCCCACGCCCAGACGCACCCGACGATGACCGAGCTCCAACGCCCCACCCTGACTCTTCCCGACAACGGCCAGCGCCTGCTGCTGCATTCGTGCTGCGCGCCGTGCTCGGGCGAAGTGATGGAGGCGATCACCGCCTCCGGGATCGACTACGCGATCTTCTTCTACAACCCCAACATCCACCCGGTGAAGGAATACGAGCTGCGCAAGCAGGAGAACATCCGCTTCGCCGAGCAGCACAACATTCCCTTCATCGACTGCGACTACGACACCGACAACTGGTTCAGCCGTGCGCGTGGCATGGAGAATGAACCCGAGCGCGGCATCCGCTGCACGATGTGCTTCGACATGCGTTTCGAGCGCACCGCGCTGTACGCGCACGAACACGGCTACGACACCATCAGTTCGTCGCTGGGCATCTCGCGCTGGAAGAACATGGCGCAGATCAACGACTGCGGCGTGCGCGCCGCCTCGCACTACGAAGGCCTGCAGTACTGGGACTACAACTGGCGCAAGGGTGGTGGTGCCAGCCGCATGGTCGAGATCAGCAAACGCGAGCAGTTCTACCAGCAGGAATACTGTGGCTGCGTGTATTCGCTGCGCGATGCCAACCGCCACCGCCGCGAGAACGGCCGCGAGCGCATCAAGATCGGCCTGCTGTATTACGGACAGGACAACGACGCCGCCAGCGGCGATTGACGTGCGCGCGAGGGGCGGCCACGCTGGTCGCCCCTCTTCCGTTGTGCCGGACCTGCCATGACCGCCCTGCCCGCTGACGTCGCCCTGCTGGTGATCGACCTGCAGCCGGACTTCATGCCCGGTGGCGCCCTCGCCTGCGAACAGGGCGATGCGCTGGTGGCGCCGATCACGGCACTGCTGGCCGAGCGCCGCTACCGCACCGTGGTCGCAACCCAGGACTGGCACCCAGCCGACCATGCCTCGTTTGCCAGCCAGCATCCGGGGCATCTGCCTTTTGAAGCGATCCTGCTGCACGCACAGCCGCAGACCCTGTGGCCGGACCACTGCGTGCAGGGCAGCGCGGGCGCCGCACTGCACCCGGGAGTGGACTGGACCGTGGCCGACCTGATCCTGCGCAAGGGCACCCGCCAGCAGGTGGATTCGTACAGCGCCTTCCGCGAGAACCACGGCCCCGACGGCACGCGCCCGGCGACCGGACTGGCCGGCTGGCTGCACGAACGTGGAATCCGCGAGGTGCACGTGTGCGGGTTGGCACGCGATTACTGCGTGCTGTGGAGCGCGCAGGACGCGGTGAAGTCCGGCTTCCGGGTGAAGTTCCTGTGGGAGCTGACCCGCCCGGTGACCGATGCCAACGACGGCATGGTGCGCGAGGCCCTGGCGAAGGCGAGGATTGCGATCCTCTGACCCGCTTCCGCCGGGCATGGCCCGGCCGTTACCTGAACACCACCGTGCGGTGCCCGTTGAGCAGGATGCGGTGCTCCACGTGGCGGCGTACCGCCCGCGCCAGCACCTGCGATTCGGTATCGCTGCCCAGCCGCACCAGCTCCCTCGGGGTCATCGCGTGGTCCACGCGGGCCACGTCCTGCTCGATGATCGGACCTTCGTCCAGATCCTCGGTGACGTAGTGCGCGGTGGCGCCGATGATCTTGACCCCGCGTGCGTGCGCCTGGTGGTACGGCTGTGCGCCTTTGAAGCTGGGCAGGAAGCTGTGGTGGATGTTGATTGCCCTGCCCGCCAGCGCACGGCACAGCGTGGGCGAAAGAATCTGCATGTAGCGCGCCAGCACCACCAGGTCGATGCGCTCGCGTTCGACCAGGTCGATGATCTGCTGTTCCTGCGCCGCGCGCGTGTCCGCGTTCACCGGCAGGTGGTGGAACGGCACCTGGTAGGACGCCGCCAGCGCTGCGAAGTCCGCATGGTTGGATGCCACCGCGGCGATATCCACCTTCAGCTGGCCGCTATGTGCACGGAACAGCAGGTCGTTCAGGCAATGACCCTGCTTGCTGACCAGTACCAGCAGGCGTGGCCGGCGGCGCCCGTCATGCAGCTGCCAGTCCATGCCGAAGCCGGCAGCGAGCGTGGCCATGGCGGTGTGCACGGTCTCCAGCGGCAGGCCCGCATCGCGGTCGAAGTGCACGCGCAGGAAGAAGCGACCGCTCTCCTCATCGCCGAACTGCTGGGCGTCGAGGATGTTGCAGCCGTGGTCGAACAACAGGCCCGACACGCGATAGACGATGCCGGTGCGGTCGGGACAGGAGAGGGTGAGGATGGAATCGGGGCGCATTGCCCGAGTGTAGGGCAGCACTGCGGCGTGGTGGACGATGGTCACCGATGCAACCGACTGCTTGGTACAGACCCAAGCGATACTTGGCCTTCCGCATGGCAAGCTGGTCGGTCATGAACCTGTTGCAGCTCATCCGCAGCTTCACCCGCACCGCAGAGACCGGCAGCATTGCCGCTGCGGCACGCACCCTTGGCATCAGCGCCACCGCCGTGGGCCAGAACATCAACCGTCTGGAAGCCCACCTGGGCGTGCGTCTGCTGAACCGCAGCACGCGCCAGCTGGCGCTGAGCGAGGCCGGCACGGTGTATCTGGCACAGGTGCGGCATATCGAAGCCGACCTGGCGCGCGCGCAGGCGATGATCACCGGCGACGTGGAACCGGCCGGCCCCCTGCGCATCGCCAGCAGCAGCGCGTTCGGCCGACACGTGCTGGCACCGCTGCTGCCGTCGCTGCAGCAGCGCTACCCGCAGCTGCAGCTGGAACTGCGCCTGACCGATCGCGCCGTGCAGCACGGCGCCGAGGCGGTGGATGCCAGCATCCGCATCGGCGCGCAGCTGGAAGATGGCCTGGTGGCGCGGCCCTTGGCACGCATTCCGTTCGTGTTCTGCGCATCGCCTGCGTACCTGCAGGCACACGGCACGCCGCTGGAGCCGGCGCAGCTGGCAACCCATCGCGGCCTGCTGCACCGCTTCCCCACCGATGGCCGACCGCTACGCTGGGGCCTGCTGAAAGACGGTCAACGCGTGGACGCAGCACTGCCGCCGAGCATGGTCTGCGATGACATCGATGCGCTGGCCGAACTGGCCGCTGCCGGTGCCGGTATCACCCGGCTGGCAGCGTTCGTGGCCGAACCGTACCTGCGCGACGGGCGCCTGCAACCGGTGTTCGGGCCCGCCACCGACTGGAAGCCGGAGCCGATGGAGGTGTATTTCTGCGTGAGTGACCGCCGCGATTTCACCGCCAAGATCCGCGCGCTGTTCGAGCACCTGCAGGCCGGCCTGCCACCGGCCTGGCGGGTGTAGGTCTCAGCGTGGATTGAACACGCCGCGTGCATCGCGCGGCTCGCAGCGGAGGTACTGCGGCGCCGGCACCACGCTGTCACCCAGCGCAGCAGCGGCGTGCCACGGCCAACGCGGGTCGTACAGAATGCCGCGGGCCAGCGCGATGGCATCGGCCTGGTTGTGGCGCAGGATCGATTCGGCCTGCTCCGGCTCGGTGATCATGCCCACCGCAATCACCGGCATCCGCACCTTCTTGGCCTTGATCGCCGCCGCGAACGGCACCTGGTAGCCGGGGCCGACGCTGATCTTCTGGCGCTCGTGCAGGCCGCCACTGGAAACGTGCAGGAAGTTGCAGCCACGTGCGTCCAGTACCTGTGCCAGCGCCTCGCTCTGCACGATGTCCCAGCCACCCTCGACCCAGTCGCTGGCGGAGATGCGCACGCCCACGGCGACCTTGTCCGACACCGCGGCACGCACCGCGTCGAACACTTCCACCAGCATCCGCAGCCGGTTCGGCAGCGAGCCGCCGTAGCCATCGGTGCGGCGGTTGCTCAGCGGCGACAGGAACTGGTGCAGCAGGTAACCGTGCGCGGCATGGATCTCGATCAGCTCGAAGCCCAGGCGCTCGGCGCGCACCGCGCTGGCGGCGAAGGCGGCAACGATCTCGGCGATGCCGGCCTCGTCCAGTTCCTGCGGCGCCGGATCGGTTGCATGGAAGGGCAGCGGCGACGGCGCGACCGTGGTCCAACCGCGCGCATCGTCGGCCGGCAACTGGCCGCCGCCATCCCACGGACGCGCCGTAGAGGCCTTGCGGCCGGCATGGGCCAACTGCACACCCAATGGGATCGGCGACCAGCGGCGTACGCTGGCCAGCACCTGTGCCAGTGCCGCTTCGGTGCCGTCGTCCCACAGGCCCAGATCGGCCCAGCTGATGCGGCCGCGCGCTTCGACCGCGGTGGCCTCCAGGATCAGCAGGCCCGCACCGGACTGCGCCAGGTTGCCCAGATGCATGGCGTGCCAGTCGCTGGCGCGGCCGTCTTCGGCGGAGTACTGGCACATCGGCGCGACGACGATGCGGTTGGACAGGGTCAGGGGGCCGAAGGAGATCGGCGAAAACAGCTGGCTCACGGCAGTGGGGGTGTATCAAAGGGGGTGCGTATTGCACCGCTGTACGGCCGATAGATCAACCGTGTGGGTGGATCGCTGTTTCGTGGGCAAGACCCAGCCGATGTGTCAGCGCACCCAGCCGGCCAGCGCCTCGGCGCAATCGCGCTCGTCCTTGAACTGCAGCAGGTCGTCGGCACGGGTGCGGCCACGGTTCAGCGCGGCCACCGGCAGGCCAGCCTTGGCCGCGGCCTGCACGAAGCGGAAGCCGGAATAGACCATCAGCGAGGAGCCCACCACCAGTACCGCATCCGCCTGCTGCAGGTGCTCGTGCACGGCATCCACACGCTCACGCGGCACGTTCTCGCCGAAGAACACCACGTCCGGCTTCAGCAGGCCGCCGCAGTGCGGACAGTCCGGCACCGCAAACGCGGAGAAGTCGGTTTCCAGGTCGGCGTCGCCGTCGGGCGCGATACCGGCCTCCAGCGACTCCCAGCCGGGGTTGGCGTGCAGCAGTTGCTGCTGGAAGTCCTCACGCTCGCTGCGACGTTCGCAGCCCATGCAGCGCACCAGGTCCAGGCGGCCGTGCAGGTCGATCACGTTGCGGCTGCCGGCACGCTGGTGCAGGCCATCCACGTTCTGGGTCAGCAGCACCTGCAGCTTGCCGCTGTCCTCCAGTGCGGCCAGCGCCTGATGCGTGCCGTTGGGCCGGGCCTGGCCGAAGCGCGGCCAGCCCAGCAGACTGCGCGCCCAGTAACGCTGGCGGGTGGCGGCCTCGCCCATGAACGCCTGGTAGGTCACCGGCGGCGTGCGCTTCCACTGGCCATCGGCATCGCGGTAATCGGGAATGCCCGAAGCGGTGCTGCAGCCGGCGCCGGTCAGCACGAACAGGCGTTGGGCGCGGTCGATGAAGTCGGTGAGCGGCAGGGTCATGGCAGCCAGATGGGGGCGCGCGGGCGCCCCCGCAAGCACGGGCTCAGGCCGCCGGCGCGCCGGGAAGCTGCGGCACGGTCACCGGGTGGCCATCCTCGCCCAGCGCGATCATCACGAAGTGGCCGCGGGTGCACAGCTTGCGCTCGCCGCTGTGCAGGTCCTCGGCGATCAGCTCCACCTCGACCTTCATCGAGCTGCGACCGACCTCGACGATGCGGCCGATGGTCTCCACCATCTGGCCGATGCGGATCGGCAGCTTGAAATCGACCTGGTCGCTGCGCGCGGTCACCACGGTGCGGCGCGAGTAGCGGGCGGCGGCGAGGAAGGCGGCCTTGTCCATCCATGCCAGCGCCTGGCCACCGAACAGGGTGCCCATATGATTGGTGTGGTTGGGGAAGACGATTTCGGCCATGCGCACTTCGGTCGGCGGCACGGTCTCGGGGATGGGGGTCATGGGGGCGGTTCGGTGTGGGGTAAGACGGATTTTAAGGCAGGCGGCGTGCAGGCGGCGCTACACTTCGACACCCCCACTGCGTGAAACCGCCATGCCCGCCACCTCCGACCTGCTGGCCTTCGCCCTTGTCTCGCTGGCCATGGTGCTGACGCCCGGGCCGAACATGATCTACGTGATCTCGCGCTCGATCTGCCAGGGCCGCGTGGCCGGGTTGATCTCGCTGGGCGGGGTGGCGCTGGGCTTCGTGTTCTACATGCTGTGCGCGGCGCTGGGCATCACCGCGCTGCTGATGACCGTGCCGTTCGCCTACGACGCGCTGCGCATCGGTGGCGCGCTGTACCTGCTGCACCTGGCCTGGCAGGCGCTGAAGCCGGGCGGCCGCTCGCCGTTCGCGGTACGTGACCTGCCGGTGGACGGCCCGCGCAAGCTGTTCGCGATGGGTTTCCTGACCAACGTGCTGAACCCCAAGGTCGCGGTGATGTATCTGTCGCTGCTGCCGCAGTTCCTGCACCCGGACAGCGAAGGCAGCGTATTGATGCAGTCACTGGTGCTGGGCACCACCCAGATCGCGGTGAGTGTGAGCGTGAACGCGGTGATCGCGATAATGGCCGGCAGCATCGCCGGCTTCCTGGCGGCCCGTCCCACCTGGCAGGCGGTGCAACGGTGGTTCATGGGCACGGTGCTGGCCGGGTTGGCCGTGCGCATGGTGGTGGATGGGCGGCGGTAGGGGGCCATGCCCGGCGGAATGCGCACGACACCCTGAAAACCTTCCGCGCTGCGCGCTCGCCGGGCGTGGCCCGACGCTACCGTGGAAACGAAAAACCCCGGCGTTGGCCGGGGTTTCTCGTTGCGACAGACCTGACCGATTCGATCAGAAGTTCATGTCGAAGGCGACTTCGCCCTTCACGCCCACCTGGTAGGCCGAGGCGCGGCGTTCGAAGAAGTTGGTCAGTTCCTGCACGTCCTGCAGTTCCATGAAGCTCAGCGGGTTGCGCACGTTGTACTTGCGCTCCATGCCCAGGCGATGGAAATGGTTGTCGGCGCAGTGCTGCAGGTACTGGCGCATGTCACGGGTGGAAATGCCTGCCACGCCACCGGACAGCACGTCCTCGGCGAACTGCACTTCACACTCGATGGCTTCGGCCAGCATGTCGTAGACATCCTGCTTCATCTTGTCGTCGAACAGATCCGGCTCTTCCTCGCGGATCACGTCCACGCACTCGAAGGCGAACTCCATGTGCGCGCTTTCGTCGCGGAACACCCAGTTGGTGCCCGAGGCCAGGCCGTTAAGCAGGCCGCGCGAACGGAAGTAGTACACGTAGGCGAACGCGGCGAAGAAGAACAGGCCCTCGATGCACGCAGCGAAGCAGATCTGGTTGAGCAGGAACTGGCGGCGCTCTTCGCGGGTCTCGATGCGCTTCAGGTCCTGGATCGAGTCGATCCACTTGAAGCAGAAATCGGCCTTCTTCTTGATCGAGTCGATGTTTTCCACCGCGGCGAAGGCTTTGACGCGCTCGTCCGGATCCGGCAGGTAGTTGTCCAGCAGGGTCAGGTAGAACTGCACGTGCAGCGCTTCTTCATACAGCTGGCGCGACAGGTACATGCGCGCTTCGGGCGCGTTCAAGTGCTGGTACAGGTTCAGCACCAGGTTGTTGGACACGATCGAATCGCCGGTGGCGAAGAACGCGACCAGACGGTGGATCAGGTGACGCTCGCCCGGCGACATCTTGCTGTGCAGGTCGCTGATGTCGATCTGGAAGTTGATCTCTTCCACCGTCCAGGTGTTCTTGATCGCATTCCGGTACATGTCATAGAACTGCGGGTAGCGCATCGGGCGCAGGGTCAGTTCAAAACCGGGATCGAGCAGCATCTGCTTGGGCTTGTCGGCCATGGGTGTTTCCTTGAATTCCTGGGTGAGCGGCCGGGCATGGCCCGGCGCTACCGTGGGTGTCTCTCTGCAGCCGAGCATGGCTCGGCTCTACAGGTATGAGGTGCCGGTGATCGCCGGCACGGCGCGTCTTACTGGCAGGCCTCGCAGGCTTCCGGGTTCTCCAGCGAGCAGGCGATGGCCTCTTCCGGGCTGAACACCTTCTCCGGGCCGGCGGTGGCCACGTGGCTGACGGTGGTCTTGGCGATCTTGGTGGCCGGACGCGAACGCAGGTAATAGGTGGTCTTGATGCCCTGCTTCCAGGCGTACATGTACATGGACGACATCGCGCCGATGCTCGGGCTTTCCATGAACAGGTTGAGCGAGGCGGACTGGTCGATGAAGGCACCACGATCGGCGGCCATGTCGATCAGCGAGCGCATCGGCAGCTCCCACGCGGTGCGATAGACGTGGCGCAGCGTTTCCGGGATCTGGGTGATGGCCTGGATCGAGCCGTCGGCCAGCTTGATCGCATCGCGCATTTCCGGGGTCCAGTGGCCCAGCTTCTTCAGCTCGTTCACCAGGTAACGGTTCACCTGCAGGAAGTCACCGGACAGGGTCTCGCGCTTGAACAGGTTGGACACCTGCGGTTCCACGCACTCGTAGCAGCCGGCGATGGAGGCGATGGTGGCGGTCGGGGCAATCGCGATCATCAGCGAGTTGCGCAGGCCGTGTTCCTTGATGCGCTCACGCAGGGCGTCCCAGCGAGCGGCATCTTCCGGCACCACGTTCCAGGCATCGAACTGCAGCTCGCCGCTGGCCGCACGGGTGTCGGCGAAGGACGGGTGCTTGCCACGTTCCTGGGCCAGTTCCACCGAGGTTTCCAGCGCGTGGAAGTAGATGGTCTCGGCGATCTTCTTCGACAGCGCGCGGGCTTCGGCGCCATCGAACGGCAGGCGCTTGCGGAAGAACACGTCCTGCAGGCCCATGCAGCCCAGGCCGACCGGACGCCAGCGCAGGTTACCGCGGCGTGCCGATTCGATCGGGTAGAAGTTCAGGTCGATCACGCGGTCCAGCTGGCGCACGGCCAGGCGCACGGTGTCGGCCAGCTTGTCGAAATCGAACTCGCCGTTGCCGTCGAAGTGGTTGCCGAGGTTGATCGAACCCAGGTTGCACACCGCGGTCTCTTCGGCCGAGGTGACTTCCAGGATCTCGGTGCACAGGTTGGACAGGTGGATCACGTTGCCGGCGCGCAGGGTCTGGTTGCTGGCGCGGTTGCACTTGTCCTTGAAGGTCATCCAGCCGTTGCCGGTCTCGGCCAGGGTGCGCATCATCCGCGAGTACAGCTTGCGTGCGGAGATGGTGCGGTTGGCCTTGCCCTGTGCTTCGGCCTGCAGGTAGGCGGCCTCGAAGGCTTCGCCGAACAGGTCGGTGAATTCGGGCACCACGCGCGGATCGAACAGCGACCATTCCTGGTCCGATTCGACACGCTTCATGAACAGGTCCGGGATCCAGTTGGCCAGGTTCAGGTTGTGCGCACGGCGCGATTCGTCGCCGGTGTTGTCACGCAGCTCGAGGAAGTCCTCGATGTCGGCGTGCCAGGTCTCCAGGTACACACAGGCCGCGCCCTTGCGCTTGCCGCCCTGGTTCACCGCAGCCACCGACGAATCCATGGTCTTCAGCCACGGCACGATGCCGTTGGAATGGCCGTTGGTCGACTTGATCAGCGAGCCACGCGAACGCACGCGGGTGTAGCTGACGCCGATGCCGCCGGAGAACTTGGACAGCTGGGCGATGTCGCCGTACTTGGAGTAGATCGATTCCAGCGAATCCTGCGGCGAGTCAAGCAGGAAGCACGAGGACAGCTGCTCGTGGGTGGTGCCGGAGTTGAACAGGGTCGGGCTGGACGGCAGGTAGTCCAGGTTGCCCATGCGCTTGTACAGCGCCAGGGTTTCCGGCACGTCCTCGCTCAGCGCGCTGGCGATGCGCAGGAAGAACTGCTGCGGGGTCTCGATCACCTTGCGGGTGTGCGGATGGCGCAGCAGGTAGCGGTCGTACAGGGTACGCAGGCCGAAGTAATCGAAGTTCAGGTCCAGCGAGATGTCGATGGCATCGTTGAGCTTGCGTGCGTTGGTCTGCACGAAGTTCAGCAGGCGGTCGTTGATCAGGCCCACTTCGTGGCCACGACCCACCGACTGCGAGAACGCGTGGATTTCCTGGTTGGACACTTCCTTGGCGATGAAGTTGGCCAGCAGGCGCGCGGCCAGGCGGCCGTACTCGGGTTCTTCGCCGATCAGCAGCGCCGCGGTGCGGATGGACAGTTCGTCCAGCTCCTGGGTGGTGGCGCCGTTGTACAGGCCGGAAATGGTGCGGGTGGCCACGCGCATCGGATCGACGGCGTGCAGGCCTTCAGAGGAACGCTGCACCGCGCGGACGATCTTGTTCAGATCCACCAGTTCGGTCGTGCCATTGCGCTTGGTCACACTCATCGCGTTGGACGTCGGCGGCGACGTCAACAGGAACTCGCTTTCCTTCTCGATGGTGGCGCTGGTCTCGGTGGTCACGGCGTGTGTCCTCTTGGCGTGATGGATGGTGGCTCGGTGCATCGGATGACGCGGCCCGGGACGTGACACCCCAGGGTGGCAGACCGGTGTCGCAGGAATTGAGACCTGCGCCTGTGGCTGCTGCTGGCAGTGCTGACCGGTGCCGCTGCGGGCATGGAGGGCGTATCACCGGAGGCTCCGGTGATCCCTTCCATGGACCCGGCGGCTTGGGGTCCCCACAACCGACAGCCACAAGATAGTGGGGGTAGTTGGGTCCGTCAACGCCAAATGTAGTGAAATTCGGCAATCCCTTGCGCCGCAAGGATCGTGCCATCGGCGCCCGCTTTGGACGCTTTGCACCTGCTGGATCGGGCTGCGCAGTCAAGCCCGAAAAGCGTCGTGGTGGCGGTAATCAGCACCCCACCAGCGGAACAATGACAGCTTCACATGACAGGGCCATGCAGGCGAGGGACAAGTCTGTGGATAGGTGGTGGGCAGCCAGTGGGCAGCCGGTGGACGGGCGGCACCGGGTAGTGCCGGCCGCCGGCCGGCAGCCCATGGGCCCGGATGCATCGTGCGGATGCCGGCCAGCGGCCGGCACTACCCCTCACGCGCGGTGCGGGGTACCCAGGTACTCGGCGCTCTGCATTTCGATCAGGCGCGAGGCCGTACGCTCGAACGCGCCCTGCAGGCGGGTACCGGTGTAAAGCTCGACCGGTGAAGTACTGGCGGTACAGACCAGGTTGACGTGGCGGTCGTACAGTTCGTCGATCAGGTTGACGAAGCGGCGCGCGGCATCCTCGTTCAGGCGATCGAAGGCCGGAATGCCACCCAGCAGCACGGTGTTGAACTCGTGCGCGATCTCGATGTAATCCGACGGCCCACGCGGGCCTTCACACAGGGCGGCGAAGTCGAACCAGGCAATGCTCTTGCCACGCGCGCGCACCGGGATCTTGCGGCTCTCGATCTCGATGTTGCCCGCCTTGGCCGGTTGGCCACCACTCAGTTCGCCCCAGCGCGTGGCCAGCCAGCTGTCGCTGTCAGCGGCCAGCGGCGCGCGGTACACCGGCGAACGGGTCAGCGCGCGCATGCGGTAGTCCTCGGTGCCCTCGGCGTACAGTTCCACGCAATAGCGCTGCAGCAGGCCGATGGCCGGAATGAAGCTCTCGCGCTGCAGGCCGTTGAGGTACAGGTTTTCCACCGCCGTGTTGGAGGTGGTGACCAGGGTCACGCCCTCGGCGAACATCCGCTCCAGCAGGCGCGCCAGCAGCATGGCATCGCCGATGTCGGTGACGAAGAATTCGTCCAGTACCAGCACGCGCAGGTTGCTGCGCCATTCCTGGGCGATCTTCGCCAGCGGGTCGCTCTGGCCCTGGTGCTCGCGCAGGCGCTCGTGGACGCTGCGCATGAAGCGATGGAAGTGGGTGCGGTACTTCTGCTTGATCGGCAGGCCGTCGTAGAACAGGTCGACCAGGAAGGTCTTGCCGCGGCCAACGCCGCCCCAGAAGTACAGACCCTTGACCGGCTCGGGTTTCTTCCAGAACGAGGACAGGCGGTCCAGCCAGCCATCCTCGGCGCTGTCCACCAGGGCCAGGTGGATCCGGTCCAGCTCGGCCAGGGCCGCATGCTGGGCCGGGTCGTTCTGCCAATCGCCGCGTTCCACCCCGGCCGCGTAGCGCTGCGTCGGGGTCAGTTCCACCTCGCTCATGCCGCCGTGCCCAGCCAATGCTTGACGCCGTGGGTGAGCGCGCCACGCAGGTCGATCAGCTTGCGGTGGAAGAAGTGGCTGGTGTCCGGCATGCGCACCAGCTCATGCGCCGCATCGAGGGTGTCCAGCCACTGGTAGACAGCCTGCGGGTCGACGATTTCATCCTGCTCGCCCTGGATCACCAGCCAGCGCGCCGGCGGCGCGATGCCGCCGAAGTCCCAACGGCCTGCCGGCGGCGCGATCGAGATCAGCGCTTCGGGCTGCAGTTCGGCGGCGGCCTTCAGCGAAACGAACGCGCCGAAGCTGAAGCCCGCCAGCCACAGGCGGTCGTCGGGACGCTGCTGGCGGACCCAGGCGGTAACGGCCTTCAGGTCTTCCTGCTCACCCACGCCGTGGTCGAATTCTCCGGCAGAACCACCGACGCTGCGGAAGTTGAAGCGCACCGTGGCGATGCCCAGCTCACGCAGGGTGGTGGCGGTCATGGTGACCACCTTGTTGTGCAGGGTGCCACCTTCGGTGGACAGCGGATGGCAGATGATGGCCACGATCGGCTGCACCGGCACATCGGCCTTGGGCAGGTCGATGAGCACTTCCAGCGGGCCAACCGGGCCTTCCAGTGAGATGCAGGCGGTTTCGCCGGGGGCGACGGGGAACGAGGGCTTGTGCATGGCACCATGATAGCGTCCCCCGCCGCTGCCCTGTGCCCGCCCCATGCTCTACCTGTCCCTGGCCGTGATCTGCAGTGTGCTGGTTTCGGTGTTGTTGAAGCTGGCTGGCCGTCGCCAGCTGGATATTGCGCAGATGGTGACCTGGAACTATCTGGTCGCCGCGACGATGACGGCGGTGGTGCTGCAGCCGCCGCTGGACGCCTTGCGCGCACCGCACGCACCGTGGGTTTCGCTGCTGGCGCTGGCGGTGGTGCTGCCCTCGATCTTCCTGGTGCTCGGCCGTGCGGTGGCGGTGGCCGGCATCGTCCGCAGTGACGTGGCGCAGCGCTTGTCGCTGCTGCTGTCACTGGCCGCAGCGTTCCTGTTCTTCGGGCAGACCGCCACGCCGTGGAAGCTGGTCGGGCTGGGCCTGGGCCTGCTGGCGATGGTGGCCATCAGCCTGCGTCCACGCGGCCCGGCAGTGGCCGCTTCCGCCGGTGGCTGGGGCTGGCTGCTGGGCGTGTGGGCCGGCTTTGCAGTGGTGGATGTGCTGCTGAAGCAGGTGGCGCTGTCCGGCACGCCGTCGATGGCGGCGGTGCTGGCCAGTTTCAGCGTGGCCTTCGTACTGATGCTGGTGCTGCAGCTGTGGCGGCATTTCAGTGGGCGCAGCCGTATGGCCTGGCGCAACCTCGGTGCCGGCGCGCTGCTGGGCCTGCTCAACGGCGGCAACATCCTGTTCTACGTACATGCGCACCAGTCGATGCCGGAAAGCCCGGCCACCGTGTTCGCCGGCATGAACATCGGCGTGGTGGTGCTGGGTGCGCTGGTGGGCGTGTTCGCCTTCGGCGAAGCGACCACGCGCTGGAACCGTGCCGGCCTGGCGCTGGCGGTGCTGGCGATTGGATTGATCGCCTGGGGGTAAGACATCGGTAGCGCCGCGCCATCCCCGGCGAATCGTTTCCGCAACCGCGGAGAGGTGTCACTTTCTTTGCGCGCAAAGAAAGTAACCAAAGAAACGCTCCGCCGACCACGAGCCGGTGCTGTGCACCGGTACCCTGCGCTTCTCGGGGAATCAGGGGACGGCGCCAAACTCGCTGCGCTCAGACATCGGCGCCTCTTCGCCCCTGATTCCCCTGCGATGCTCGGCTCGCTTGAAGGCGGACGGGAAGATCAAAAGCAGCAGCAGGGTCAGTGCGGGCCAAGGTCCGCACCCACCCAGGCAGATTCCCGGCGCCGGGTTATCTGTCGAAGCCCAGCAACAGCGGGTCGTGGTCGGAGCTGCGCCACGGGCCCTGTACGTTGCGGCCCTGGTAGCCGCTGGCGTCCTGCTCGTCGGCGTTGCTGTGCCACTCGGCAGCGCCACGCAGGCGCTTGGCCATCGTCGGGCTGAGCAGCGCGTGATCGAGGCGGCCGGTATAGCCGTTGTAGACGTAGCTGTAGGGCTGTTCGACATTGGCCACCTTGAACGCATCCTGCCAGCCCAGGTCATGCAGGGTGCGGATCGGATCTTCCATGGCGTAGGCGTTGAAGTCGCCCATCAGCACTACGTCCTTCACCTTCAGGCGCGTAGCTTCAGCCTGCACCCAGCTGTTGAGCTGCTTGGCCGATTCCACACGGGTGGCGTTCCAGCAGCCCTGCCCGTCATTGCGGTCCGCATCTGCGCCACCAGCATCGCGGCAGCCCTTGGACTTGAAGTGGTTGGCGACCACCATGAATGGCGCGCCCTTGCCCTGGAACGCCTGTGCCAGCGGTGCACGGCTGTGTTCGACGAAGGGACCGTCGAGCTTGGTCAGCGGCTTGCCGAGCGGCTTGAATTCGCTCCTGCGGTAGATGATGCCGACGCGGATCGGATTGCTGCCGGGGCCTTCACCGGCATCGACGAACGCCCACTGCTTGTCGGCCGCGAGACCGGCGTTGAGTGCGTTTACCAGTTCGGCGATGGCCGACTGCGGGCCGTAACCGTCGTTCTCCAGTTCCATCAGCGCGGCGATGTCGGCGCCCAGCGCGTTGACGGTGGCGACCAGCTTGCCGACCTGCGCCTTGTGCTCGTCCAGCGTGCGTGCGCCGCGCAGGGTCGGGAATCCGCCGCCCTGGCCGTCACCGTTGAAGAAGTTCTCCAGGTTGAAGGCGGCGATATGCAGGCTGCCGGGCACGCTGGGAACAGCTGGCCGCTGCAGTTCCGGCAGCGTCAATGTGCCGTCGACCTGCAGGCTGGGGCGGCCCTGCGCATCCACGCGCACGGTGCCTTCCACATTGCGCAGCTGCATGCCGGTACGCAGCACCGGGTTGCCCGGCAGGTAGGCGACGCTGGCCGGGTCACGCGCATCGCTGCCATCGTCCAGCAGCAGGCGTCGGCGCTGGTTGTCAGCCATCACCTGTTCGATAGCGGGGCTGCCGGGCACCGCCACTTCGGTCGGTTGCCAGAGGCGGCCATCGAAGGCGACGGTGAGCTGGCCGAATCGTTCCAGGCCATCGGTGCCGGCCAGGGTGAGCGGCGCGGCGATGCGCACATGCTGGCCATCCAATGCTCGCCAATCGGCCGGCGCGGCGGCCAGGGTGACGGTGGCCGGGCTGCGCGGCGCGGGCGCCGAGGTCGGCGCAGTCTGCGGCTGGGCCTGGGCGAAAGCGGATGCCGGCAGCAGCAGGGACAGGGCAAGGGCGAGGGAACGGCGACGCATCGACAGACGACTCCACGGAAGAGGCGCACAGACTAACCCTGAAATGCGAAACCCCGCCCGCGTGGCGGGGTTTCGGCCGTGGTGGGCAAAGCCGGGCCGCAGTAGGGGATGTTGTGGAGCCGAGCCCATGCTCGGCTGCACCTGGCCACACCGCGCGGAGAGCAGCCGAGCGTGGGCTCGGCTCTACAGGAAGCGACGCATTGCGGCGGCTATTTCAGATTGCCCAGCATCCAGTCCACGGTGGCGTGGATCTGCTCTTCGGTGAGCGCCGGGTTGCCGCCCTTGGGCGGCATGATGCCGCCATCGGGGCCGGTGTAGCCCTCGATCGCGTGCTTGTAGAGGGTGTCCTTGCCCTGCGCCAGGCGCTTGTCCCAGTGCGAGTGGTCCAGCGTCGGCGCCATGCCCACGCCGGTGGTATGGCAGGCGGTGCACAGGTTGTCGAAGATCACCTTGCCGTCCTTGGTACCGCCGTAGGCCACCTGCGAGGCGGCCTTGGCCAGCGCAGCGGCATGCGCCGCAGCCTGCGCGGCCGCGCCGGTGCTGCCGGCGTACACCGCGCCGGTGGGCGAAATGCGCTGTTCGGTGCGTTTGGCGGCGGTAGGCGACACCTCGGGCGGAATCCGGGTGTGGATGAACGCGGCCAGGAGGATCAGACCGAGGGTGATGGCCATCAACAGCGCGATCACCATGGAGAAGCGTTTCAGGAACTCCAGATCGTAATTCCGCACTCTTCGTTACCCCTGGCTGATAGTCGTTGGACCACGGCTGAGCGACTGCGTGATGGGCCGAGTATAGAACGCACGCCGCGCCCGACAACAGGCGTCAGGGCTGGTGCGGCGCAGCATGCGGCCGTGGCCGCATGCGGGTAGCGCCGGGCCGCGCCCGGCGAGCGCGAAGCGCGGCAGAAGTCGCCCGGCACCCGCAACAGCGGCATCACCCTGCGCCAACAGCCCGCAGGCAGAAACTGCAGATGGCCTCGACCAGTGCGTCCTCGTCGCGATGCGCTTCGCGGCTGGGCGCGGTCGGACCGACCATCGCTTCGGTGAAGGCACCCACCAGGCAGGCGGCGGCAGCGTGCGCGTCCTGCGCCGGCAGTTCACCGGCCGCCACACCCTCTTCCACCAGGCGCAGGAACACATCACCGAAGGCACGGCGGCCGCGCATGCGCTCGGCTTCCACGTCCGGGTCCACCGGCTCGACGATGAAGGCGTGGGCCAGGCCAGGGCCAGCCAGGGCTCGGCGGACAAAGGCGGTGATGGCCTGGCGCAGGCGCACGCTGGCCGGCTCCGGCGCGCTGGCGATGCGCTCCATGATCGCCACCTCGTGGGCAACGGCGGCATTGAGCACTTCCACGAACAGCTCGGCCTTGGACGGGAAGTGGCGGTAGATCAAGCCGGTGGAGACCCCGGCCTGGGTTGCCACGGCCGTTACCGGCGCGTTGCGCCAGCCGCCGGTGGCGACCAGTTCGCGGGTGGCCAGCAGGATCCGTTCACGGGCCCCGGCCAGGCGTTCTTCCATCAATGCTGAGCGTTTATAGGCCATGTTCTGAGTCTGGTTTCAATTTTTGAATTTGTATTCACTTCTTACCCGAACCCCGCTACGCTGGGGTCCAATCGCCCGCGCGGGCTGCTGCTGTGAACAGCTGCCCGCTTCCCCCTTCCGGGTGCGTCCATTCCCCACCTTCCCTCGTGGAGCCATCGCAATGCACGTGCCATCCCTGAACTTCGACCTCGGCGAAGATATCGACCTGCTGCGCCAGAGCGTGGCCCATTTTGCCGCTGCCGAGATCGCGCCGCTCGCGGCCGAGACCGATGCGACCAACCAGTTCCCGTTGGCACTATGGCCCAAGCTGGGCGAGCAGGGCCTGCTGGGCCTGACCGTGGAAGAAGAATACGGCGGCACCGGCATGGGCTACCTGGCCCACGTGGTGGCGATGGAAGAAGTCTCGCGTGCTTCCGGTGGCATCGGCCTGTCCTACGGCGCGCATTCGAACCTGTGCGTGAACCAGCTGCGCAAGAACGGCACCGAGGCGCAGAAGCAGCGTTTCCTGCCGGACCTGTGCAGCGGCGCCAAGATCGGTGCGCTGGCGATGAGCGAACCGGGCGCGGGTTCGGACGTGGTGTCGATGAAGCTGCGCGCGGACAAGCGCGGCGACCGCTACGTGCTCAACGGCAACAAGATGTGGATCACCAACGGCCCCGACGCCGACGTGCTGGTGGTCTACGCCAAGACCGATGTCGAGGCCGGTGCCAAGGGCATTACCGCCTTCCTGGTCGAGAAGGGCATGAAGGGTTTCTCCACCGCGCAGAAGCTGGACAAGCTGGGCATGCGCTCCTCGCCCACCTGCGAACTGGTGTTCCAGGACTGTGAGATTCCCGAAGAGAACGTGCTGGGTGCGGTCGGCGGCGGTGTACGCGTGCTGATGTCCGGCCTGGACTACGAGCGCGTGGTGCTGTCCGGCGGCCCGCTGGGCCTGATGGCCGCCGCGATGGACGTGGTGATGCCGTATGTGCACGAACGCCACCAGTTCGGTGAACCGATCGGCAGTTTCCAGCTGATCCAGGCCAAGATCGCCGACATGTACGTGGGCCTGGGTGCCTGCCGCGCCTATGTGTATGCGGTGGCGCGCGCCTGCGACCAGGGCCGCACCACCCGCCAGGATGCGGCCGGCGCGATCCTGTACGCCGCCGAGAAGGCGACCTGGCTGACCGGCCAGGCGATCCAGATCCTCGGCGGCAACGGCTACATCAACGAATACCCGACCGGCCGTTTGTGGCGCGACGCCAAGCTGTATGAAATCGGCGCCGGCACTTCGGAGATCCGCCGCATGCTGATCGGCCGCGAACTGTTCCAGCGCACCCTGTAAGGCACCCCATGAGCATCCTAGGCAGCCAGCTGCAACCGGGCAGCGATACGTTTGAAAGCAACCGCGCGGCGATGCAGGCCGTAGTCGACGACCTGCACGCCACCCTCGCCCGCACCGCCCTTGGCGGCAGCGAAGCGGCGCGCGCCAAGCACACCGCACGCGGCAAGCTGCTGGTGCGCGACCGCATCGATGCCCTCCTCGACCCGGGCAGCGCCTTCCTGGAAATCGCGCCGCTGGCCGCGCACGGCATGTATGACGACGCCGTGCCCGCTGCTGGCGTGGTCGCCGGCATTGGCCGCGTCAGCGGTGTGGAGTGCGTGATCGTGGCCAACGATGCCACGGTCAAGGGCGGCACCTATTACCCGGTGACGGTGAAGAAGCATCTGCGCGCGCAGGAGATCGCCGAGCAGAACCACCTGCCGTGCATCTACCTGGTCGATTCCGGTGGCGCCTTCCTGCCGTTGCAGGATGAGGTGTTCCCCGACCGCGACCATTTCGGCCGCATCTTCTACAACCAGGCCAATCTCTCCGCGCAGGGCATTCCGCAGATCGCCTGCGTGATGGGCAGCTGCACCGCCGGTGGCGCCTATGTGCCGGCGATGAGCGACGAGACGGTGATCGTGCGCGAGCAGGGCACGATCTTCCTCGGCGGCCCGCCGCTGGTGAAGGCGGCCACTGGCGAAGTGGTGACGGCCGAAGAACTGGGCGGTGCCGATGTGCACACGCGCATTTCCGGCGTGGCCGACCACATGGCCGACAACGACCTGCAGGCACTGGCACGGGTACGCGCGATCATCGCCCAGCTCAACTGGCGCAAGCCCGAAGCAGCAATGGCGCTGCAGCCGGTGGAAGAACCACTGCTGCCGGCGCACGAACTGTACGGGGTGATTCCGGCCGATACGCGCAAGCCGTACGACGTGCGTGAGGTGATCGCGCGATTGGTCGATGGTTCGCGCTTCGACGAGTTCAAGCCGCGCTACGGCGCCACGCTGGTGACCGGCTTCGCCCATCTGCATGGCTATCCGATCGGCATCATCGCCAACAACGGCATCCTGTTTTCCGAGTCCGCACTGAAGGGTGCGCACTTCATCGAGCTGTGCACCCAGCGCAACATCCCGCTGGTGTTCCTGCAGAACATTACCGGCTTCATGGTCGGCCGCAAGTACGAACAGGGCGGCATCGCCAAGGACGGGGCAAAGCTGGTGATGGCGGTGGCCTGCGCCAAGGTACCCAAGTTCACCGTGGTGATCGGCGGCTCGTTCGGTGCCGGCAACTACGGCATGTGCGGCCGCGCGTACTCGCCCAACTTCCTGTGGATGTGGCCGAACGCACGCATCGGCGTGATGGGCGGCGAACAAGCCGCCAGCGTGCTGGCCACGGTCAAGCGTGATGGCATCGAGGCCAAGGGCGGGCAGTGGCCGGGCGAGGAAGAGGATGCATTCAAGGCACCGATCCGCGACCAGTTCGAACAGCAGGGCCACCCGTATTACGCCAGTGCGCGGCTGTGGGACGACGGTGTGATCGATCCGGTCGATACCCGCCGGGTATTGGCTCTGGCCCTGTCGGCCAGCCTCAACGCTCCCCCGCAGCAGACGCGCTTCGGCGTGTTCCGCATGTGACCTGTGCCATGACCGAGTCTGTTGCCATGTTCAGCAAAGTCCTGATCGCCAACCGCGGCGAGATCGCCTGCCGCGTCATCGCCACCTGCCGTCGCCTCGGCATCGCCACCGTGGCGGTGTATTCCGATGCGGACCGCAATGCACGCCATGTGCGCCTGGCCGACGAGGCCATCCACATCGGCCCGGCCGCCGCGCGCGAGAGCTACCTGCGCAGTGATGCCATCCTCGATGCTGCACGCCGCACCGGCGCGCAGGCCATCCATCCTGGCTACGGCTTCCTGTCCGAGAACGCCGACTTCGCCGACGCCTGCGTCGCGGCGGGAATCACCTTCATCGGTCCGCCCGCCAGTGCGATCCGCGCGATGGGCGACAAGAGCGCGGCCAAGGCCTTGATGGCCAAGGCCGGCGTGCCGCTGACGCCGGGCTACCACGGCGACCAGCAGGCGCCGGAGTTCCTGCGCACCCAGGCCGACGGCATCGGCTACCCGGTGCTGATCAAGGCCAGCGCCGGTGGCGGCGGCAAGGGCATGCGCAAGGTCGAGCGCAGCGAGGACTTCGTCGATGCGCTGGCCAGCTGCCAGCGCGAGGCAGCCTCGGCGTTCGGCAACGACCACGTGCTGGTCGAGAAGTATGTCGAGCGCCCGCGCCATATCGAGATCCAGGTATTCGGCGGTGGCCATGGCGAGGCGGTGTATCTGTTCGAGCGCGACTGCTCGGTACAGCGCCGCCACCAGAAGGTGCTGGAAGAAGCGCCGGCCCCGGGCATGAGCGCCGACCGCCGCGCCGCGATGGGCAAGGCCGCCGTCGATGCCGCGCGCGCGGTGGGCTACGTGGGTGCGGGCACGGTGGAGTTCATCGCCGGCCCGGACGGCGATTTCTACTTCATGGAAATGAACACCCGCCTGCAGGTCGAACATCCGGTCACCGAGTTCATCACCGGTACCGACCTGGTGGAATGGCAGCTGCGCGTTGCAGCCGGCCAGCCGCTGCCCAAGCGCCAGGACGAACTGACCATCCAAGGCCATGCGCTCGAAGCGCGCCTGTACGCCGAAGATGCCGACCGTGGCTTCCTGCCGTCCACCGGCACCCTGCGCCGCCTGCGCCTGCCGACCCCGTCGGCGAACGTGCGGGTAGACACCGGTGTGGAGGAAGGCGACAGCATCACCCCGTACTACGATCCCATGATTGCCAAGCTGATCGTCTGGGACGTGGACCGCGACGCCGCGCTGCGGCGCATGAGCCAGGCCCTGGCCGACTGCCAGGTGGTGGGCGTGACCACCAATGCCGGCTTCCTGCGCCGCCTGCTGCACACCGATTCGTTCGCGAATGCAAAGCTGGATACCGCGCTGATCGAGCGTGAGCAGGCCGCACTGGCGGTGACCGGTGACGGTGAGCAGGCGCTGTGGGAACTGGCAGCGATCGCCGCGGTAGCAAGCACACCGGCCGCTGCCGCCGATGTGCGCGACCCGCATTCGCCGTGGCAGGCACAGGATGGCTGGCGGTTGGGCGCGCCTACCGCGCGTGTGGTGCCGCTGCAGCAGGGAGAGCGGGCGCACACGCTGAAGGTGTGGGTCACGGCCGATGGCTGGCGCGTGCAGTGCGATGACGCCGCACCGAAGCAGGTCGTCGGCCGTGCCGATGGCCACACCTTGTCGGTGCAGCTGGACGAGCGTCGCTGGCGGTTGCAGCTGCAGCGCGATGGCGACCAGCTGTACCTGTTCGGCGACGATGGCCAGCACCGCTTCACCCTGCACGACCCGGTGGGCGAATCGGAACAGGCCAGCGCCGACGCCGGCAGCCTGCTGGCACCGATGCCCGGCAAGATCGTGGCGACACTGGTGGCGGCAGGCACGCAGGTGAAGCGCGGCACGCCGCTGGTGGTGCTGGAAGCGATGAAGATGGAGCACACCCTGCAGGCACCGGCCGATGGCACGGTGAAGGGTTATCGTGCCAAGGCCGGTGACCAGGTGGGCGATGGCGCGGTGCTGGTGGATTTCGAAGCGGCGTGATGCCGTCCGGTCACGCGTTGTCGATCAACGCGTGACCGGCCACACCTGGCCAAGCGGGTCCAGTTCGGCCGTCACCCGCTCCGCTGCACGCCAGCCAACGCCACAGACCGCCAATACGCCCTCGGCCATCGGCTGCAGGCCAAGCCCCCGCTCGGCCTCGGCCTCGTTGATCGCTGCGGTGACGAATGCGCCCAGCCCCTGCGCGGTTGCCGCGCTGTAGATCGCCTGCGATACGTGGCCAGCATCCAGAGTGAGCGCGCGATAGGCCTTGGCATGGCCGCGGTACTTCCAGAACATGCGCTCGAAGCGGCATACCAGGATCAGCTGCACCGGCGCGTTGGCGAACCAGTGCTGACCCGCCAGCAGGCGTTGGCAGAAGCTGTCCAGGTCGCCGGGCGGTACCGCTATCGGGCCCAGTTCGTGTGCGGTGGCATGGTAGTGGTAGAGGCCCGGTGGCAGCCCTTCCACGTTGCGCGCCACCACATACGCTTCCAATGGATGCAGACTGCCGGCCGACGGAATGTTCTTCTTCAGGAAGCGCACCCCCGGTTCGGTTTCCACCTGCGCCTGCGCCATCAGCACCTGCTGCAGCAGCCGGGCCAGCATCGGCAACGGCACAGCGCGCGCATCGTCGAAATTGCGGCAGGTCGCACGCGCCTGCAGCTGCGCCTGCATCGGGTCCTCATCGCAGCGCGGCAAGGGCCGCGCATCGGACCGACGGGCCGGCGCTTCGGCGGGCGGCGGGCCGAAGCTGCGCACCAAGTCCTGCGCGGTCATCAGCTGGCTGCGCTCCATGTCGCCGACACTGTCCACGCCATCCCACCGCGAGTGCTGGTAGTGCAGCGCCGATAGCGGCCACCATTGGCTGTCACGTACCTGCTGTTCGACCGCTGCTGCCCCGGCATGCGCCGGATCGTCGCTGACCAGCAGCCCCTGCTCCAGCAGCGCCAGCACACGCTGCCGTGCCTGCGGCTCTGCCGGTAGTGGCTGCCACTGCTCCGCGCTGCACTGGAGCAGCCACAGGCAGCTGACCGCGTCGACCGTGCATGGCGCCGGCAGATGTGCGGCGCGTACCTGCAGGGATTGTTCGAAGCCAACGCCACTGCCGCCGGCAAGCAGCGCATCCAGGTCGAAATGCGCTCGCTCCACCGGTTCGACGATCATCGTCCTGCAGCGACGGAAGTTCATTCGATGCGCATCCGGAAGCGTGGGTGGCCGGCGATGATAGCGTGGTGGCCGACACGCACCATCAATTCCCGCTGCGTCCAGCCGATACTGTTTTTTTCCCCTCCCTGCCGGTAGTGAACCATGTCCCGTGCTCCTCTCTCCCCTGAAGTGGTCCAGACCCTGCTCAAGCACCTTTCCAGCGACGATGCCTTCCGCAGTGCCTTCGCTGCCGACCCGGCAAAGGCACTGATTGCGCTGGGCGCAGATGCTGACAGCGTTGGTGCGTGCAACACGCCGCTGGACTCGCTGGGCGGCAAGGAAGAATTTGCCCGGGCGGCGGCGCTGTTGAGCGAACGCCTGGCCGTGACCGGACCGTTCAAGGTGCCCTTCATGTTCGAAAGCGGCCTGAAGGGGCTGCAGGACTGATCCACCCTCAGGGTGCGCCTGCTGCCTGCTGCGCGCTGGCCGCATCGGCCAGCCGGCGCGCATCGGCCACGTTCAATGGCAGCAGGACCAGGGCACCGGCGTCTTCGGCGAAGGCCATGCCCGTGCGCTGGCGCAACCAGCGCTCCCGGCGCTGCACGGCCTGATCGCGGCCGAGCGCGCGATCGATATCCAGCTGCAGTACATGCCACTGGTACAGCGTGCCGTTGGCCAGCGGCTTCAACAGTGCCGAAGCGGCCTCTGCATTGCCGGCGTCCAGTTCGCCACGCGCGCGAAGCAGCAGCCACAATTCCTGCAGCCGCGGGTCGGTGCTGCGTTCAACCAACGCCTGCAGTGCAGGCCGGCGGGAGCGCAGCTCGGCGTCCAGGCCGGCGCGCTGCAGGTGGTAGGCCACGGACAGCGCAATGAAAGCCCGATGACGCGGTGCCGCACCGACTCCCTCATCGACTGCCGCAAGGGTACGGTCCAGCAACCGTGCGTATTGCACTCGGGAACCGCTGCCGCCGGCCTGTGCAGTCCATGCCAGTGACTGCAGGGCCAGGATGTCGCACAGCTCCGGCACACTCGCGCACTGCTCGACGGCCTGCGTCATCTCAGCGGCCGCATCGTTGACCCGACCTTGCAGGGCGAGAAGTCCGCCGTACTCCATGCGCGCGCCGAGCCCGCGAGAGGTAATGGCTTCACTGCGCTCGTGCGCCTTCTGTACCTCGCCATCCAGCAGCAGCGCGACCGCCTCCAGCATGTCGCCGTGCCAGTTCGGCAACGCGCCTGCTTCCTTGAACGCAGCGACGGCGGCCTTGACCTCGCCACGCGCAAGCTGGGTGCGGCCAACGAAGGACAGGACCAGCGCGCGATGTGTCTGATGGCGTTCCAACAGCGGCATCATGTCGGCCAACGCGCCGTCATAGTCGCCATAGGCAAACAGGGCCATCGCGTGATTCATCCAACCGGCCGGATCATCCGGATACAGCTGGGTCAGCATCCGCCACTTTTCCGCACTGCGCTGCGGGGGAGCGCCACTGAAGTCCGCACCCCAGGCGTCCAGATACAGCTGGTCGCGCGCACTCAACCGCGTGCGCCCCGACACCGCCTGACGGTACAGTTCGCCGGCCGCCGACACGTTGCCCATGGCGTACTGCAGCCGCATCTGCCCGATGTAGGCAAAGGTGAACTGTGGATCCAGGCGGGTCGCCTGCTGGAAGAACAGCAGCGCTTCATCGAAACGCTCCTGTGCCAGCGCATCGCTGCCTTTGGCGTAGGCATGCAGCGCATCAAGATTGGCGGTAGCCACCGTGGGCAGGGGTTTCTGCTCGCGGCTGACATCGTGTAGCGCCTCACCCAGGTCGCTGCGCAGTGCCTTCACCACGGTATCGGTGGAGGCCAGGATCGAATCCAGGCCGTTGCCATCGGCGAAATGCGTGTACACCGTCTGCCCAGTGCGTGGGTCCACCACCTCCACGCCCACCCGTACCTTGCCGTTGAGCTCGAGCACGGTGGGCATCAGCACCGCACGCGCGCCATCGCGCAGCGCAACCTCGATCGCCAGGGCGCGGTCCAGCCGTGCATTGGCCGGGCGCTGCATCAACTGCAGGGTGTCACGCACCTTCAGTTCACTGAGGATGTTGACGAAGCGCGACTGCCCCAGGCTGATGTAGAGCGCCTGTTCCAGGCTGGAATCCAGCTGCGGATAGGCCGTGCTGTTGCTGACCGCCGCCAGGATCACCCAGTCGCGCTCGGCGAATGCGATTGCCGGCGCCGGCCGCAGCAGCGTCCACATCACCACGGCCAGCGCCACCGCCAGCGTCGCCTCGGTGAACAGCGCAGCCGGGCGACGCCACAGCGGCAGATCCCGCCAGGCCTTGTCGCCCGAACGCGGCCGGCGCAGCGGCGCGCGGCCACGGATGCCGACTTCGAACACATGCTGGCGCTCGCCAATGCCCTTGAAGCGCCAAAGCCCATGGTCCTTCCAACGCAGTTCGTCCGCCGCCCAAGGCAACTCGCTGTCGGCCCGCCGCGCCATCTGTTCGGCCGCTGAGGACAGCAGCACCTGCCCAGGCCACGCCAGCTGCATCAAACGCGCGGCCATCGGCTTGGCCAGGCCCTCGACCTCCACCGCCTTTGCGCCGTGGGCAACGGCCTCGGCACTGTTGTCCCACAGCAGCACGTCACCCACGTGCAGACCAGCGCGAGCGCGCAGCACGATGCCGCGCTCGTGGCCCATCGCGTCGACCGCATTCTGGTAGGAAATGGCGAAACCGATGCCATCGATGGGGCGTTCGAACAGAACGAACAAGCCATCGGAGCGATCGATCAGCTGGCCGTTCCACTGCTGCTGCAGCCCCAGGACCAGACGGTCATGCTGCTGGAAGAATTCGGCGGCGGCGACATCGCCGATACGCTCCACCAGCTGCAGCGAATCGCACAGGTCGGTGAACAGCAGCGCCCGCAGTTGGGCGTTATGCGGGGCCGACGTTCCGTTGTCGCCATTCATCGCCTGGATCTCCGCTCAGTGTCCATCCGGACCATCGGTCCACCGCAGGCAGTTGCCGCCTGCGCGCTTGGCTTGGTACAGCGCACGATCGGCGCGAGCGTACCACTCGCTCCAGTCCGCGTCAGGGGCCAGCAGGCTGGCACCGATGCTGGCCAGGCTGACGTGCGGGGTGCCATGGCTGCGTTCGAGCAGGCCGTGCACCGCACTCAGGATGAACTCGGCGGCGTGCTGCACGATCTCGACGTTGGCCCGGCGCAGGATCAGGCAGAACTCGTCGCCGCCCAGGCGGCAGGCCAGGTCGTGCTCGCCGGCCATCGAGCGCAGGATGTTGCCCATGCTCTGCAGCACCCGATCGCCGGCCTGGTGGCCGTGGCGGTCGTTGATCTGCTTGAAGCGGTCACAGTCGATCAGCAGCAGGGCCTGTGGGGGCCCTTCTTCCTGCGTGCGGCATTCCTGCAGGTACAGGGCCAGGCCGCGGCGGTTGTGCAGGCCGGTCAGTTCGTCGGTGCGCACCAGCTCACGCGTGTGCGTCAGCTGGTGGGTGGTGATGTACAGGTTGTCCAGCGCAGCTTCCAGGTCATGGTTGCGCCGCCGCAGCTGGCTGATCAGGGCCTGCTCGTTGGTCAGCACGCGCAGGATCGTGCGTCGCAGGAAGTAGGCCACCAGGCCCGGGTCGGACTCGACCAGGCGATGGAAATCCGCCGGCCCCAGTTCCAGCACGTGGCAGTCGGCCATCACCCGCGCGCTGGCGCTGCGTAGATGGTCTCCCATCAACAGGCCGAGCTCACCGAAAAATTCATGCCGGCCGAGCGTCTTGAGCACCAGGTCCTCGCCGAAATCCAGCTCGATCAGGCCTTCGAGGATGATGTACATGCACTCGCCGCGGTGGCCGCGATGGAACAGCCACTGGCCCGCCTGCAGCCTGCAGGGCTGGGCGAACCGGGCGAACAGGGCAACCTCTTCTTCGGAGAGCAGCGCGTGCACGATCTCGGCCATCGCCACCTTGGCGATACCGGTTGTCGTGTCGATGTTCTCGGCCGCACCCCTGCCGGTCATTCCCTGCACCCGCCGCCAGCGTCCCCTGGTGAGCCGCGGAGCATATCAGTGAATCAAACTGTGCGCCGCTTCTCATTTTTGTGAAGACGCAGCGCTCTGCCTCATCCACAGGGAAATGCCCCATTCACGCGTATTGGTGGCAGAGGGAAAGCAAGCCATTTCAATATCTTGGCGTGGCCGCGACGCCGATTTTCGCAGCGGCCACAGATACAACGACGCCGGCAGATCCCCCGATCTGCCGGCGTCGTCTGGCCCTTCCCTGGCCACCCTGATCGGATCCGCAGCCCCGGTAGAGCCGGCTGCTGGCCGGCTGCCACGCAGCGCCCGGAGCACCGTGTGGTTGCCGGCCAGCGGCCGGCCCTACCGGATCACGCGGCGCGTTCGCTGCGCTCGCCGTGGAACTGCTCTTCCTCGGTCGAACCGGTCAGCGCGGTGGTCGAGGACTGCCCCTGCTGGATCGCCTGGGTCACCGCATCGAAGTAGCCGGTGCCGACCTCGCGCTGGTGCTTGACTGCAGTGAAGCCACGCTCGGCCGCTTCGAACTCGGCTTCCTGCAGCTCCACGAAGGCGCTCATCTGCCGGCGCGCATAGCCATGGGCCAGGTTGAACATGCCGTAGTTCAGCGCATGGAAACCGGCCAGGGTGATGAACTGGAACTTGTAGCCGTAGCTGCCCAGCTCCTTCTGGAACTTGGCGATGGTGGCGTCGTCCAGGTTCTTCTTCCAGTTGAAGCTGGGCGAGCAGTTGTAGGCCAGCAGCTTGCCCGGGAACTTCGCATGGATCGCCTCGGCGAATTTCCGGGCGAATTCCAGGTCCGGCTTGCCGGTCTCGCACCACACCAGATCGGCATACGGCGCATACGCCAGGCCACGGCTGATGGCCTGGTCCAGGCCGTTGCGGGTCTTGTAGAAGCCTTCCACGGTGCGCTCACCGGTGGCGAACGGCGTGTCGTTGCCGTCGATGTCGCTGGTCAGCAGATCAGCGGCTTCGGCATCGGTACGCGCCACCAGCAGGGTCGGCACGCCCAGCACGTCGGCGGCCAGTCGCGCGGCGTTGAGCTTCTCGATCGCCTCGCGGGTCGGCACCAGCACCTTGCCGCCCATGTGCCCGCACTTCTTCACCGAAGCCAGCTGGTCTTCGAAGTGCACGCCGGCCGCACCGGCTTCGATCATCGCCTTCATCAGTTCGAAGGCGTTGAGCACGCCGCCGAAACCGGCTTCGGCATCAGCCACGATCGGCTGCAGGAAGTCGATGTCATCCTTGCCTTCGGCATGGTGCAGCTGGTCGGCGCGCAGCAGCGTGTTGTTGATGCGCTTGACCACCGCCGGCACCGAATCGGCCGGATACAGCGACTGGTCCGGGTACATCTGCCCGGCCAGGTTGGCATCGGCCGCCACCTGCCAACCGGACAGGTAGATCGCCTTCAGCCCGGCCTTCACCTGCTGCATGGCCTGGTTGCCGGTCAGCGCGCCGAGCGCGTTGACGAAGTCGCGCTCATGCAGCGATTTCCACAGCTTTTCCGCACCCAGCCGGGCCAGCGAATGCTCGATATGGACGGTGCCGCGCAGGCGCACCACGTCGGCGGCGCTGTAGTTGCGCTGGATGCCTTCCCAGCGCGGATTGGTGTCCCAGTCGTGCTGGATCTGTTCGGCAGTGGGCAGCGTGCTCATGTCTATCTCCAGTTCGGTTCGTGCGGATGCAGCGGGGAAGGAAGCGGCGAGGAAAGTGGCGTGCAGCGATCAGTCGATGCGCGCGTACGCCGGCAGGGTCAGGAAATCGGTCAGTTCGTTGCTGCGGCTCAGCTCGGCCAGCAGGGTGATGGCTTCTTCGATGCGGCCGCCACCGGGCAGCGCCGAGGTATCGCCAAGGCGCGCGGGCAGCTGCGCCAGGGTGGTATCGAGCAGTGCCAGATCAATCGCGGTGCCGTCGTCCAGCTGCTGGCCCGGCGTGTGCAGCCACTGCCACAGCTGGCTGCGGCTGATCTCGGCGGTCGCTGCGTCCTCCATCAGGTGGTGGATCGGCACGCAGCCGTTGCCGTCCAGCCACGCGGCCAGGTAGCGCACGCAGACTTCGACATTGCCTTCGAAGCCGGCGCGGGTGATCGTGCCCGGCGGACGCGCGATCAGTTCATCGCGGCCCACGCGCACATCCTGGCGCAGCACGTGGTGCTGGTTGGGCGTGGGCATGTGTTCGTCGAAGATCGCCATCGCCACCGGAATCAGCGCCGGGTGCGCGACCCACGTGCCATCGTGCCCGGCGGTCACTTCGCGCAGCTTGTCGGCACGCACCCGCGCCATCGCCTGCTCGTTGGCGGCGGCATCGTTGTTGATCGGAATCTGCGCGGCCATGCCACCCATCGCATGTGCGCCGCGGCGATGGCAGGTCTGGATCAGCAGTTCCGAATACGCCTTCAGGAACGGCTGGGTCATGGTCACCTGGCCGCGCTCGGGCAGCACGCGGTCAGCGTGGCGGCGGAAGGTCTTCAGGTACGAGAAGATGTAATCCCAGCGTCCGCAGTTGAGGCCGACGATGCGATCGCGCAGGGCGTGCAGGATCTCGTCCATCTCGAACACTGCCGGCAGCGTTTCGATCAGCACGGTCACCTTGATCTGCCCGTGCGGCAGGCCGAGCATGCCTTCGATGTGCGACAGCGCGGTCTCCCACAACGCCGCCTCTTCCATGCTCTGCAGCTTGGGCAGGTAGAAGTACGGGCCACGATCCCTGGACTGCAGCGCGCGCGCATTGTGGAAGGCGAACACCGCCGCATCGAACAGGCCGCCGGCGAGGAACTGGCCATCGACGCGCACATGCTTTTCGTCCAGGTGCCAGCCGCGCGGACGCACGATCAGCACCGCCTGCTCGTCGTAGGGGCGCAGCGCGTAATGCTTGCCCGCCTTGCCGTTGGATGCCGGTGCGGTGTACTGCAGGTCGCCGCGCACCGCGGCAGCCAGCGACTGCTGACCGGCCAGCAGGTTGCGCCAGGTCGGCGAGGTCGAATCCTCGAAGTCGGCCATGAACACCTTGGCGCCGGAGTTCAGCGCGTTGATGACCATCTTCGGGTCGGTCGGCCCGGTGATCTCAACACGGCGGTCCTGCAGCGCGGCCGGCAGCGGCGCCACGGTCCAGTCACCGCTGCGGATCGCGGTGGTGTCCTGGCGGAAGTCCGGCAAGCCGCCCTGGTCGAAGAATGCCTGGCGCTCGCGGCGGGCCTGCAGCCGCGCCTGCCGGCCGGGTTCCACTGCCCGGTGCAGGGACACCAGCAGGGCCAGCAAGGGCGCCGGCAGCACGGTGGCCTGGCCCGCCACCTGGGTCGCCAGGGCGATGCCCGGCGTGGCCTTGGCAGCGGTGGAAGGAACAGCGGAAGCGACGGCGGACATGGGAGGACTCCAGCGTGGGGGAACGACTCCACCGTGCGGCCGCAGCCCTGTATTTGGCAAAACAGTTTTTGCAATGATTTACATAACTTGTGCTAATACTTGTGACGCCATGACCACGCGCACCTCGCCAAGTCCCCGTTTTTCCTACAAATCCGATCGGCTGAAGCCGCTGCGCGCGTTCTGTCAGACCGTGCGTCTAGGCTCGGTCTCACGGGCCGCTGAGGCGCTTTTCGTCAGCCAACCGGCCATCAGCCTGCAGTTGCAGGCGCTGGAGCGTGAGTTGGGGGTGCCGCTGTTCGAGCGTAGCGGCCGGCGCCTGGTGCCCAGCCGCGAGGGCCAGCTGCTGTATGAAATGGCGCAGCCGCTGGTGGAAAGCCTGGACGGCCTGGAAGCGCGCTTCCGCGACAAGGTGCGCGGGCTGGACGCGGGCGAGCTGAACATCGCCGCCAACAGCTCGACCATCCTGTACCTGCTGCCGAAGATCGTCGAACGCTTCCGCCAGCACTACCCCGACGTTCGCCTGACCCTGCACAACGCCATCAGTGCCGACGGGACCGACCTGCTGCGCGAGGATGCCGCCGACCTGGCGATCGGCTCGATGACCGATGTGCCGGCCGACCTCAGCTACGCCCCGGCCTACCGTTTCGAACAGGTGCTGATCGCCCCGCATGACCATCCGCTGGCCAGCGGTGACGAGCTGGAACTGGCCGACATCGCCCGTTACCCGCTGGTGCTGCCGCCGAAGCGGCAGATCACTTACCGGCTGGTGGACCAGGTGTTCCAGCGCCACCGCATCGCCTACACCGTTGCGCTGGAGGTGGGCGGCTGGGAAGTGATCAAGCAGTACGTGGCGATGGGCATGGGCATTTCCATCGTGCCGGCGCTGTGCCTGAACGATGCCGACCACGAGCGGTTGGCCGCACGCTCGATGAAGCGTTGGTTCCCGGAGCGGAGTTATGGGGTGATCGTGCGCCGCGGCAAGGCGCTGTCGGCGCAGGCGCGGGCGTTTGTCGAGCTGATCCAGCCGGAGTTGTTCAGTCCGCGCGATTACGATCAGAGCGGGCATTCGGAGCGGTGAGGGTTGCCGGCAGGGCTGCGCCCTGCACCTGCCGAATCAACGGCAACGGCAACGGCAACGGCAACATCAACGGCAACAGCGGGGATTCCGTGGGATGGCGGGGTGGGTCCAGTTGCGGGGGACGCCGTGAACCCATCCCTGGGGGCTTGGCCGCGGCATCCATGCCGCGGACACCCCCGCAACCGGACCCACCCCGCCTCCGACAGGTTCCCGCGGCTGTCGGAACGGCGTTCTGTGCTGCTGTTGGTGGGTGTCGACCTTGGTCGACACGGTAGATCCACGCCATGCGTGGATGAGGACTCGCGGGGTCGGGCTGGATAGACTGCATGCATGTCCATCGAACTGCGCCATCTGCGTTACTTCCTCGCCGTTGCCGATACGCTGCACTTTGGCCAGGCAGCCGAGCGGTTGGGGATGTCACAGCCGCCGCTCAGCCAGCAGATCCGGCAGCTGGAGGAACTGATCGGCGCGCGGTTGTTCGTGCGCAGCCATCGACGTGTGCAGCTGACGGCTGCCGGAGAACTGCTGCAGGAACGGGCGCGCAGCATCGTGCAGCAGGTGGAATCGGCGGTGGATGAAGTGCAGCGCGCGCAGCGGGGCGAGCAGGGTGAGCTGCGTATCGGCCTGACCCGGGCTACGCCGTTGTCGCCGCAGATTCCACGTTCGATCCTGCAGTACCGGCAGCAGTACCCGCAGGTGCGGTTGCAGCTGAGCGAGATGAACACCCTGCAGCAGATCGATGCGCTGCTCGATGGCTCACTGGACGTGGGCATCATCCGCAAGCGCACGCTGCCGGCCGAGCTGGTGGCGCACAGCCTGTTCGTCGATCCACTGGCGTTGATCCTGCATGCCGACCACCCTGCCCTGCGCCGCCTGTCGAAAGGCGGCACGCTGGCCTTGCGCGATCTGGCGCAGGAACCGTTCGTGGCATTCCGCCGCAGCGCCGGGGCCGGCATCCATGACCACATGATCGCGTTGTGCGCTGCGGCGGGCTTCACGCCGCGCATCGTGCAGGAGGCCGGTGAGGCTTCGACGCTGATCAGCCTGGCTGCAGCCGGCCTCGGCGCGGCGATCCTGCCTTCGTCGTGCGATCACATCCGGGTGGAGGGTGCGCGCTTCGTGCCGCTGGCCGATGCCGGTGCGCATTCGGAAGTGCAGCTGGCGTGGCGCCGCGAGGGTGTGACGCCGTTGATCCGCAATTTCGCCGGGCTGCTGCGCGAGGCGTTTGCCGAAGAGTGAGCTGCATCGCACCCGGTAGTGGCCAACCTTGGTTGGCCCAGGAGCACAACGCCGACCAAGGTCGGCATCTACCAGAGCAGGATCAGGCCGTCACCGGCTGCGGCGCGCGCTGCTGCAGCGCCCACACGATGCCTCCGCCGATCAGGGTCAGCAGCGCGGCGAACGCGCACACGCCCAGCCAGTCCCACGCGGCATAGGCCAGGCCGCCCACGCCGCCCAGCACGCTCGAGCCCAGGTAATAGGCGAACAGGTACAGCGCCGACGCTTCCGCTCGCATCGAACCGGCACGGCTGCCGACCCAGCTGCTGGCCACCGAATGGCCACCGAAGAAACCGAACGTCACCAGCGCGATGCCCACCGCCATCGCCGACAGCCACGGCATCGCCAGCAGCACGATGCCGGCGGCGATCAGGCCGAAGGAGATCGACAGGATGCGGCCGCGCCCATAGCGCGTCGCCTGCTGGCCCATCCACGCCGAACTGAAGGTACCGACGAGGTACACGCTGAAGATCAACCCGACCACCGTCTGGCTGAGCTGGTACGGCGGCGCCAGCAGGTGGTAACCGAGGTAGTTGTAGAGAGTGACGAACACGCCCATCAGCACGAACGAGGTGGCGAACAACCACGGCAGGCCAGGGTCGGCGAACAGCGTGCGCCAGCGCGCGGGCAACTGGCGCAGGCCACTGCGGCTCGCCTGGAAGTGGCGCGACGGCGGCAGCTGCAGCCACAGCAGCACGGTGCTGGCCACGGCGATGATCGAGACCACGCCGATGCCCCAGCGCCAGCCCCAATGGTCGGCGATGATGCCCGCCAGCAGGCGCCCGCTCATGCCCCCGATGGCATTGCCGCCGATGTACAGGCCCATCGCCAGGCCCAGCGCGCGGCTGTCCATCTCTTCGACCAGATAGGTCATCGCCACTGCCGGTACGCCGCTCAGCGCCAGCCCCAGCAGGGTGCGCAGCACCAGCAGGGTGGCCCAGTCATCGACCAGGGCCGTGCACAGCGACAACGTCGCCGAGGCCAGCAATGCAACGATCATCAGCGGGCGCCGGCCGACCACATCGGACAACAGGCCGGCCAGCAGCATGGCCACGGCCAGGGTGCCGGTGGTCAGCGACAGCGACATCGCGCTGCCCGCAGCGGACACGCCGAAGTGGCGGCTGAACTCGGGCAGCAGCGGCTGCACCGTGTACAGCAGGCCGAAGGTCGAAAAGCCGGCCAGGAACAGTGCCAGCGCGGTGCGGCGGAAGGCCGGCGTTCCCTGCTGGATGCGGGTGTCGGCGGCAGCGTGGTCAGTACGGAAACGGTCGGCAAGGGCCGCCGGAGTTTCGCCAGTCATGGGGGGCGGTGAGCCGTGGGGGCGGCCGGAATGGAGGGGACGGGCCTCAGACTAGGCCCGTCCATCCAGTCGATCCATAACCTGCTAGGTCAGGATTGATACTTCTGGCATATCGATTCAGCTTACAGCCGCTGCCATTCGAAGCCGTCACCACGGCGGTAATAGACCGCCACCGCACGGCCGTAGATCTTGTCCGCATCGACGAAGCCGAAGAAGCGGCCATCGAAGCTGTTGCCGCGATGGTCGCCCAGCACCAGCACCTTGCCGGCGGGCACCTGCAGATCCGCGATGTCCGGGCCACCGCCCCTGTCCAGGTCGAGGCTGGCGCGGCGCTCACCAAAGGCTTCGGTATCGGCCAGGTCAGCGATCTGCAGCGGCTGGCCGTTGATGCTCAGGTGACCATCGTGCAGTTGCACGTGGTCGCCGGCCACGGCGGCGACGCGCTTGATCAGACGGGTGCCGTCGGCCGGTGAATCGAACACGGCCACCTCACCACGCTGCGGCGTGCCGGTACCGAGCAATTCCTTGCTGGTGAACGGCAGGCGCAGGCCGTAGGCACGCATGTCCACCACCACCCGGTCACCCGGTTGCAGCGTCGGCTGCATCGAGCCGCTGGGCACGACGTAGTGGTTGGCGAGGGTATCGCGGGCGGCGGCGAGCAGGCCCAGCATCACCAGCAGTGGCAGCGCTTCTTTCTTCAGCCAGGCAAGCGTGCGCTGCGAAAACGGGGGGCGGGCAACAGCATCCATGACAGGCTCCGGGTGGGTGGTATCGGCATCAGACCACATCAGGCCCGAAGAGGTTCCCGCGCCCGCATCCTGTAGAGCCGAGCGCATGCTCGGCTGCTGTTCCGTAGCGTCGAGCAAGCCGAGCATGGGCTCGGCGCTACAGGAGGGGTTACGCAGGTTTTACGCCCAGGCCCGGCACGGGGCATCGAACCTTTACGGCCACCACGCGCATCGTGTGCCTACCGCGCCGCAGGGCGCTTTGCGCAAGGTGTTGTATGACCCTCCTGGTGATCCGGCATGCGTCGCCGTCGCTGCCGCGTCCGCTGCTGCCGGCAGAGTTGTCCGGCCATCCGGTGCTGTGCACCGACTGCGCCAGCCTGGCCGATGTGCGCCAGTGCCTGTGCCAGCCGCAGGCGCGCAGCGCGGACTGGGTGCTGCTTGATGTCGGCGTCGCCGACGAGGCGCAATGGTGTGCCGAGGGCGGTGCGCTGCAGGCGGCACTGGACGGTCTGCCGGCGGAGTACATCGAACTGCAGTCTCCCCATCAGCCCGGTCTGGAAGCGCGCCTGCGCCTGCAGCATGGCCCGGCCGCCGTGGTGGTCGACCAGCGCAGCCAGCAGGCGGGTTATCCGCTGTCATTGGCCATCGTCGGCCGCCGCCTGGCACGGGAGGGCTGAGTCATGTCGATCTTCATCATCCGTGGCCCGGAAGCGGCTGGCGCGCTGATCCGTACCGCCGCGCCGCTGCCGGCGCCGGTGCTGAAATCACTGGTGCATCGTGCGATCGATGCGGGCACCAGCGTGGCGATCCGCGCCTGCGGTTCGGAACAGGAACTGCTGGACGCGCTGCGCGTGGCCGACCACAGCCGTGGCGAGGTGACGCTGCTCGATCCGGGCGCATGTGCCGACAGCCTGCGCCTGCAGCGGCTGCTGCCGTACCTGCACAACGCGTACGTGGAAGTGCATGACGACGGTGCGGTGGCCGAGCCGTGCCTGCCGGCGGGCGTGGGTCAGCGATTGGGGATCGCGGCCGGGTATGGGGCGCAGAGCTATGTGCTGGCGCTGGACATCGCGCTGGATCACCTGGGATTGGCCGAGCAGGCGAACCGGGTGCACGTAGGGACCTGATGGCCGGGCTGCGCCCGGCACCCGGTAGTGCCGGCCGCTGGCCGGCAACCTCAACAGCAACAGCAGAGGCTGGATTTCCGTGGGATGGCGGGGTGGATCCGGTTGCGGGGGACGCTGCAAGTACGTCCATGTAAGCTCGGTCGCGCCATCCATGGCGCTCACGCCCCCGCAACCGGACCCACCCCGCCTTCGACAGATTTCCGCGAACTGTCGGAATGGCATGGCCTGCTCTTGGTAGGTGTCGACCTTGGTCGACACATGGATCCACGCCATGCGTGGATGAGCGACAAACTGCGGAATCCGTCGATGGCATCGACGCAAAGAAAAACGGCGGGGTTGCCCCCGCCGTTTTTTCTTTCGTACTTCAGGCCGCGCTTACTTCAGCCCGCGGAACTTCAGCAGCGGTTCCACCGACGGGTCCTTGCCGCGGAAATCGCGGTACAGGGTCGACAGCTCCACGCTGTTGCCGCGCGAAAGGATCTTGTCGCGGAATTCCTGGCCGTTGGCGGCGGTCAGGCCACCGTGTTCGGTGAACCACTGGTAGGCGTCATGGTCCAGCACTTCCGCCCAGAAGTAGGCGTAGTAGCCGGCCGAATAGCCGCCACCCCAGATGTGGTCGAAGTAGGTGGTGCGGTAACGCGGCGGCACCTGCGGCAGGTCGACCTTGAACTTTTTCAGCGCGCTGGCTTCAAAGGCGCCGACATCCTGCAGCGGGGCATCGGCCTTCTGCGTGTGCCAGGCCAGGTCGAGCAGCGCGGCCGACAGGTACTCGGTGGTCGCATAGCCCTGGTTGAAGCTGCGCGCCTTGAGGATCTTGTCGACCAGTTCCTGCGGCATCGCTTCGCCGGTCTTGTAGTGCTTGGCGTAGTTGGCGAACACCTTCGGGTCCAGCGCCCAGTGTTCGTTGAACTGCGACGGGAACTCGACGAAGTCGCGCGAGGTGGCGGTGCCGGCGATCGACGGGTACTTCACGTTCGAGAACATGCCATGCAGTGCATGGCCGAACTCATGGAACATGGTGGTGACGTCGTCGAAGCTGATCAGCGCAGGCTGGCCAGCGGCCGGCTTGGTGAAGTTGCAGACGTTGTAGACCACCGGCTTGGCACCGGTCAGGCCGTCCTGTTCGACGAACACGTCCATCCAGGCGCCACCGGACTTGCTGTCACGCTTGAAGTAGTCGGTGTAGAACAGGGCCAGCGAGGTGCCGTCCTTGTCGAACACTTCGTACACCTTCATGTCCGGGTTGTAGGTCGGAATGTCGGTACGCGGCTTGAAGGTGATGCCGTACAGCTGGGTGGCGGCGTAGAAGACGCCGTTCTGCAGCACGTTGTCCAGCTCGAAGTACGGCTTGATCTGCGACTCGTCCAGATCGTACTTGGCCTTGCGCACCTGCTCGGCGTAGAAGTCCCAATCCGAGGCGGCCACCTGGAAGCCACCCTTCTGCGCGTCGATCACCTTCTGGATCTCGCCGGCTTCGGCACGCGCCTTGGCGGTAGCGGCCGGCACGGTGTCGGTCAGCAGCTTGAGCGCGGCGGCCGGGGTCTTGGCCATCTGGTCGCCCAGCTGGTAGTCGGCGAAGGTGTCGAAGCCGAGCAGCTTGGCCTTCTGCGCACGCAGCTGGGCCAGGCGCTGCACGGTCTGCCGGGTGTCATTGGCATCGCCGCGCTCGGCACGGGTTTCCGAAGCCTTCAGCACGGCGGCGCGCTGGTCGCGGTCGGTCAGCGAACCGAGCACGGGCTGCTGGGTGGTGTTCTGCAGCGGCAGCAGGAACTTGCCGTCCAGCTTGCGGTCCTTCGCAGCGGCGGCGGCATTGTTGACCGCGCCCTCGTCCAGGCCGGCCAGCTTGGCCTTGTCGTCCACCACCACCGCGGCAGCGGCGGTTGCAGCCACCAGACGGGTGTGGAACTGGGTGGACAACGTGGTTTCTTCCACGTTGAGCTTGCGCAGGCTTGCCTTGTCGGCGTCGGACAGCTGCGCGCCCGAGCGCACCAGGCCGTCGTAGTAGTGCTCGACCAGGCGCTTCTGCACCGGATCCAGGCCCAGCGTCTCGCGCTGGTCGTACAGCGACTTCACGCGCGCGAACAGCTTCGGATCGAGGTTGATCTCGTCCTGGTGCGCGGCCAGCTTCGGCGCTACTTCTTCCTGGATCTTCTGGCGGGCATCGTTGGTATCGGCCTGGACCAGGCCGAAGAAGATGCGCGACACGCGGGTCAGGGTCTCGCCGCTGCGCTCCATCGCCACGATGGTGTTGTCGAAGGTGGCCGGCTCGGCGCTGTCGGCGATCTTGCGCACGTCGGCCAGATGCAGGCGCATGCCTTCTTCGAAGGCCGGCAGGTAATCGCTGTCCTTGATCTTGTCGAACGGCGGTGCCTGGAACGGCAGGCTGCTGGCGGTCAGCAGCGGGTTGGTGGAGGCTTCGGCCGGCTGCTGGGCCGGTGCTTTCTGGGCTTCGGACACGGGGGTGGACTCCTTGCCGGAACAGGCCGCCAGCGCCAGGCTGATGGCGGCGGCCAGGACTACGGTACGCGACATGTAAAACGCTCCTTGGGCAGACGGTACGGGATGGCAGCCGTCCACCCTACTCCTGTCACGGGCGCCCGGCATGTGCCGGACGTGGCGTCTACGCTGCCGGCAGCGATCGGCTCAGACCGTGCCGCGGGTCTTGCCGATCCAGGGCCGGTAGAACTCCCGGATGGCGGCCATGTCGGCGGCATCATCGCCGGTCGGCGTGAACACCGGACCGATGCCGATGATCTTCTCCGGATAGTGGAAGTACGCCGCCAGGATCGGCACGTCGGCCATCCGCGCGATCTTCAGGAAACCGGCCTTCCATTCCTTGACGGCCTTGCGGGTGCCTTCCGGAGTGATCGCGAACCACATCTTCTCGTTGTTGCGCAGCAGGTCCACGGCCTGGCCCACGGTGCCCTGCGGCGAGCTGCGGTCCAGCGGGATCACGCCCAGCCTGTGCAGCAGCGGGCCCAGTGGCCACCAGAACAGCGAGGCCTTGCCCAGCACCTTCACTTTCATGCCCAGTGCGATCTTCGCCGCCATGCCCCACAGCCCGTCCCAGTTGGACGAATGCGGGGCGATGATGAAGACCACTTTCGGCACATCCGGCAGGGTGCCGGTCACTTTCCAGCCGCCCATGCGCAGCGTGCAGCGCGCCAGCCAGCGCAGGAAACGGTTGGGCTTGACCTGCGGCATGTTCGGCGGAATGGCCGGCAGCAACGGCGTCGGGTTGTTCAAGCAATCACTCCCAGTCACGTGATGAGCGCCCGCGCTTGATCTGCGCGCGCCCGCGTTTGGCGTCCAGACGACGCAGTTTCGACCCGAAGGTCGGCTTGGTGGCCTTGCGTGGTTTGGGCACGCTCAGCCCGGCCTGGATGAAGGCCGCCAGCCGCTCGCGCGCATCCTCGCGATTGCGATCCTGGGTGCGGAACCGTTGCGCGTCGATGACCAGCACGCCTTCGCCGGTCATGCGCCGGTCGCGCCGCGCCAGCAGGCGCTCGCGCAACGGTTCGGGCAACGAGGGCGAACCGGCCACGTCGAAACGCAGTTCCACCGCGGTGGAGACCTTGTTGACGTTCTGGCCGCCGGCACCACTGGCACGCACGAAACGCTCGACGATCTCGCCGTCGGGGATTTCAAGCTGCGCGCTGATGGTGACCGGTCCGTTGCCCATCCGCGCATTGTAGCGGCAGCCGCGTTGCCGTGGCTGCCATCGCGCACCGTATGCCGCCGATCAGGCACCGAACACGCCGCCTTCGCCTTTGCCGGGGGTATGCTTGCGGTCCCGTGTACTGCAGGACGCTCCGCATGACCCGCTTGCTCCCCTCCCTGTTGCGCCGCGCGACCCTGCTGCTGGTGCTGGCCGCAGCAAGCGCGCCGGTGCTGGCCGCAGCGCCCACCGATGGCGACATCAACCGCCTGCTGTCGGCCTCGCGTGCGCAGAGCATGATCGACACCATGCTGCCGCAGATCGAAGCGATGCAGCAGCAGCAGTTCCAGCAGGTGGCCGCACAGCGCCAGCTCAACGCCCAGCAGCAGGAACAGCTGCAGCGCATCCAGGCGCGTACCAGCCAGACCCTGCGCCAGGCACTGTCGTGGCAGCAGCTGCGGCCGATGTACGTGGACCTGTACAAGAAGACCTTCAGCAAGGAAGACGTGCTGGCCATGGCCGAGTTCTACGAGAGCCCGGCTGGCCAGAGCCTGCTCGACAAGACCCCGGCGCTGATGCAGAACGTGATGGTGGCGATCCAGACGCGCATGCAGCCGCTGTTCGCCGATCTGCAGAAGGATCTGGAAGCGATCGTCAACGAGCCGGAAAAAAAGTGAGGTAGCGCCGGCCGCTGGCCGGCAACCCGGATTTCCGTAGCGCCCGAGCCCATGCTCGGGCGGCGGCGCGCAGCGCCGGGAAGCGCAGCCGAGCGTGGGCTCGGCTCTACAGGTCCTGGCTCCAGCCGAACAGGTCCAGCGCCTTCTGGAACTCACCGTCGACCGGGGCGCGCACGTCCACCATGCCGCCATCCGGATGCGGGAAGCGCAGCCGCTCCGCATGCAGCAGCATGCGGTGCACGCCCTGCATGCGGAAGTTGCGGTTGTGCCGGCCATCACCATGGCTGGTATCGCCGATCAGGTGATGTGACAGGTGCTTCAGATGCCGGCGGATCTGCCGGAAGCGACCCGTCAGCGGCTGGCAGCGCAGCAGCGCATAGCGCGAACTGGCGAACTCCCCCACTGGCACCGACAGTTCGCCGGCCGCCAGACGCTGGAAGTCGGTCACCGCCGGCTTCTTCACCGGCTTGCCCGGACCGCCGTCCAGATCATGGTCGACCTTCCACGCCTCCTCGGCCGGCCAGCCGCGGCAGATCGCCAGATAGTCCTTGCTCACTTCGCCGCCCATCAGCGCCTTGCCCAGCATGCTGGCAGCGTCGCGGTCGAAGGCCAGCAGCAGGCAGCCGCTGGTGGCGCGATCCAGGCGGTGGACCAGGAAGATCGGACGACCCAGCTGCTCGCGCAGGCGATCGGCGAGGAAATCATCTTCGCCACGGGCCAGCTTGCTGTCGTGGACCATCAGCCCGGCCGGCTTGTTGACCACGGCCAGGCGTTCATCCAGGTGCAGCAGCTGCAGGGGCGCGGTTTCAATCTCGACCGCAGCGAGGGTGTCGGGTTCGGTACTCACCGCGCGATTATAAAGGCCTGCCCTCTGTAGAGCCGAGCCCACGCTCGGCTGCTCCGCGCGCCAGGCAATAGCGTGCCAACCAAGGTTGGCACCTACCTGTAAAGCAGTCAGGCGTTGCGCAGCGCCAGCAGTTCGCCATTGCCCACCGGCACCAGGCTGGTGGTGAACGCCGCGTCGGCGGCCAGCAGGGCGCGCAGCGGCTCCATCTCAGCGGCATGCGAGGTGGCGTTGTCGACCACCAGCAGGCCGCCGGGGCGCAGTACACGGCGCAGCTGCGGCCACCAGCCTGCGTACTGCCCGCGATCCGAATCCAGGAACAGCAGGTCGATGCAGCCATCGGCCGCCTGCGCCAGCCACTGCCCGGCATCAGCGTGGACCTGTTCGATGCGCTCACCCAATCCACTGCGCGCGAAATTCGCACGGGCCATCGCCACCTTGTCGGCGGCGAACTCCAGCGTGGTCACCCTGCCATCAATGGCAGCGGCGGCCTCGGCCAGCCACAGCGTGGAATAGCCATTGGACGTGCCGATCTCCAGCACGCGACGGGCATTGCCGAACCGCACCAGCACCGACAGCAGTTCACCGGTGTCGGCGGTGATGTTGAGCATGCGCCGGCCACGATCGGTTTCGCGCGCATCGTTGTCACTGCCGAACTGCGCCAGCTCGTGCTTGAGCGCGCTCAGCGCATCACTCATCGCCACCACGCACGCGCCAGTGCGAACACGCCGACGGTACCGGACACCCAGCTCCACGCCGGTACCTCGCCCCAGTACCAGCCCGGCGGCTGCAGCACGTACATCAATGCGGCGATCGCCAGCAGACCGACGCCGGTGATCGCCCCGACCGCGCGCTTCTGCAGCCGCTGCAGGCTGGCATCGAGTGCGACCAGATCGCGCGAACGCATCGCCAGTTCATGGCGGCCTTCCACCTGCTGGGTCAGCCAGGCGTGCACCAGGCGCGGCATGTCCGGTGCATGGGTCATGATTTCCGGCAGGCGCTTGCCGATCTCGCGCACCACGCGGCGCGGGCTGTAGCGCTCGCGCAGGATCTTCGCCAGCACCGGCTTGGCCACCGCCCAGATGTCGATCTGCGGATCGAGCTGGCGGCCGACGCCTTCGATGTTGAGCAGGGTCTTCTGCAGCAGGATCAACTGCGGCTGCAGGGTCAACTGGTAGCGCTGGGCCACGCGGAACAGCTTCATCAGCACTTCGGCCAGCGAGATCTGCGACAGCGGGCGGGTGAAGTACGGCTCGCACACCGAGCGCACCGCCGCTTCAAGATCATCGATGCGCACGTTGTCGGGCATCCAGCGCGCCTGCACGTGCAGTTCGGCGATGCGGCGGTAATCGCGGTTGAAGATGGCCATGAAATTCTCGGCCAGGTAGTACTGATCTTCCTGCGAGAGCTGGCCCATGATGCCGAAGTCCAGCGCGATGAAGCGCGGGTTGTCGCGGCGTGCCGGATCGATGTCGACCCAGATGTTGCCGGCGTGCGCGTCGGCATGGAAGAAGTTGTCGCGGAACACCTGGGTGTAGAACACCCGTACGCCCTTGGCAGCCAGCGCCTTGCGGTCGATGCCGGCCTTGTCCAGCGCGGCGATGTCATCGGAGGGAATGCCCCATACGCGCTCCAGGGTCAGCGCGCGCTCGGCGGTATGGCTCCAGATCACTTCCGGCACGTACAGGTCGTCGGAGTTCTCCCAGAAGCGGCGCAGCACGCTGGCGTTGGCGCCTTCGCGCTGCAGGTCCAGCTCGGCGGCCAGGGTGTTCTCGACCTCGGCCACCACTTCGCGCGGGCGGATCTTGTCGGCACGCGGGTGGGTGCGCTCGACCAGCGTTGCCAGCGAGTTGAGCAGGGCGATGTCGGCGTCGATCTGCTTCTCGATACCCGGGCGCAGCACCTTGACCACCACCTGGCGGCCATCGGCCAGGGTGGCCGCGTGTACCTGCGCGATCGACGCCGAGGCCAGCGGTTCGGTATCGAAACTGGCGAAGGCTTCGCTGACCGGCAGGCCGAGCGCTTCCTCGACGATGCGGCGCGCCGCGTCGCCGTCGAAGGGCTTGACCCGGTCCTGCAGCAGGGTCAGCTCATTGGCCACATCCGGCGGCACCAGATCGCGGCGGGTCGACAGGATCTGCCCGAACTTGACGAAGATCGGCCCCAGGTCCTGCAGCGCCAGGCGCAGGCGCGCACCGCGCGACTGTGCGGCGATGTCGGCCGAAGCGCGCGGCACGAACGGCTTGGCCAGACGCAGCCAGCGCTCTGCAGGCGTGTCCTGCAGCAGGTCGTCAAGGCGGTAACGCAGGATCACCCGGCCGATGCGGCTGGCCCGCAGCAGCGCCTTCATGCGGCACCCCGCAGGCGCTGCACGCGTGCGCCGAGGCGCTCGACATCGTCGCGCAGTACGTCCACGTCGTCGTGGAAGGCATCCAGTTCGGCACGTGGCACCACGTCGCGCGATTCCTCGGTGATGAACTCAGCGGCGCTGTGGGCCAGATCGATCGCGCCCTGGCGGGCGTGCTGCAGGGCACTGCGCAGGGTGTTGGCCACCTGCACGCCCAGCACGTCGCCGAACACGCTGACGAACGGCTGCTGCCAGTCCGGATCGAAGCCCTTGGCCAGTTGCTGCAGGCGGCGCGCCAGTTCAGCGTCGCCGGCCACGCGCACGCGGCCCTTGCCGTTGTCAGCGCCCTGGCGGGCACGCGCCAGCAGCGGCAGCTGCGCCAGCACGCCGGCCAGGCTGCTGCCCACGGCCAGGTCGGCTTCCTGTGCATCTACTGGGCCCACCCGCAACTGGGTGTCGTCGACGCTGATGCGCATCGCCAGCGGCGGCGCGTCCAGGGTCAGGTCGATGTGGCGACCGTCGAGGCTGGCCAGTGCATGGCGGGTATCCGGATCCAGCGCCAGCGCGCGGTTCAGGGCGATCTGCAGAGCGCGGCCAGCGACCGGCTTGAGGGACTTGAGCAGGGAAAGAGCCATGTGCGCATTCTACCTGCGTGGGTGGGGGGCTTGGGCCGGGCTGCCGCCCGGCACCCGCAGACGCAACGGCCAGGGCAACGGCAACATCAGCATCAAAGGCGGGCTATCTGTGGAATGGCGGGGTGGGTCCGGTTGCGGGGGACGCCGTAAACCCATCCCTGGGGGCTTGGCCGCGGCATCCATGCCGCGGACACCCCCGCAACCGGACCCACCCCGCCTTCGACAGGCTTCTGCTGCTGTTGGTGGGTGTCGACCTTGGTCGACACGCAGATCCAGGCCATGCGTGGATGACACGCGCGACTGGATTTCTGGTTCATCTGTGCCTCACGCGGAAGGCCGATGAAGGTTCATGCTATGGAGCCACGCAACGCACAGGACATCGCACTTCCATGGCACGGACCCGGGTTGGCATCATCTTCGGTGGCAGGTCTTCCGAACACGAAGTTTCGCTGCAGTCGGCGAAGAACATTCTCGATGCGCTGGATCGGGAGCGCTTCGAGCCGGTGCTGGTCGGCATCGACAAGCAGGGCCAATGGCACCTGAGCCAGCCGGATACTTTCCTGCTCAATGCGGATGATCCGGCGCGCATCGCCCTGCATGCTTCCGGTACCGCGCTGGCGGTGCTGCCGGGTACCGAGCAGGCACAGCTGCAGCCGACCGATGCGGGCAGCGCGCTGGGGCAGATCGATGTGGTGTTGCCGATCGTGCACGGCCCGCTGGGCGAGGACGGTGCGCTGCAGGGGCTGCTGCGCATGGCCAACCTGCCCTTCGTCGGTTCGCCGGTGCTGGGCTCGGCGGTGGCCATGGACAAGGACGTGACCAAGCGCCTGCTGCGTGATGCGGGCCTGCAGGTGGCGCCCTGGGTGTGCATCCGTCGCCACGAGGCCGATGCGGTCGATGTCGCGGCATTGATCGAAGCGCTTGGCCTGCCGCTGTTCGTCAAGCCGGCCAACCAGGGCTCATCGGTGGGCGTGAGCAAGGTCAAGGATGCAGAGGGTTTCGCCGAGGCATTGCAGACTGCGCTGCGCTACGACCACAAGGTCCTGGTGGAATCGGCCGTGGTCGGCCGCGAGATCGAATGTGCAGTGCTCGGCAACGAGCGGCCGCAGGCCAGCGTCTGTGGCGAGGTTGTACTGCACGACGAGTTCTACGCCTACGACACCAAGTACATCAACGAAGACGGCGCTGAGGTGGTGGTGCCGGCCGCAATCGATGCGGCGACGCAGGCGCGTATCCAGCAGATCGCGTTGCAGGCCTACCAGGCACTGGAGTGTGCGGGCATGGCGCGGGTCGATGTTTTCCTCACCGCCGATGGCCGGATCATCATCAACGAAGTCAACACGCTGCCGGGCTTCACCCGCATCAGCATGTATCCGAAACTGTGGGGTGCCAGTGGCGTGGACTACACCACCCTGATCACCCGCCTGATCGAACTGGCGCTGCAACGGCACGACGCTGATCGCGGGTTGCACAGCGCGGTGCGGTAACAGCGCGCTGGTAGTGCCGGCCGCTGGCCGGCAACCCCGGGTTGTCGAGGTTGCCGGCCAGCGGCCGGCACTACCGCTCAAGCGGTCATGTGCGCTTGCGGAACATCGAGATCACAGCCAGCACCAGGAACACCACGAACAGGATCCAGGCGATGTTGCTGGCGGCGCCGGCAATGCCGGAGAAGCCGAGCACGGCGGCGATGATGGCGATGACAAAGAAGATGACGGCGTAATGCAGCATGGTACTCCTCGCAGGTGGTCGGCCGTGGGTGGCGTTGTGTCCATCCTGCGCATCTGCCGGTGTGCAACCGGTGATGGCGATCTCTGCGCGTAATGAAGGCTTCAGCGCGGTGATGCCGCCGTCATGATGCCGCCTTCAGCCGTCGCAGTCCTTCTTCGATGCTGACCTGCGGCACGTAGCCGAAATCACGACGTGCCGGCTCCATGCTGTACCAGTGCGGCGTGCACAGCTGCTCGGCCAGGAAGCGCGTCAGCGGCGGCTCGCCACGCAGGCGCAGCAGCGGCCACAGCCGCTCGCAGATCGCGCCGATGCGATACGCGGTCTTGAAGCTGATCGCCTTCTCCACGGTTGGAGCGCCCACCGCCTGCAGCAGCTTGTTGACCAGCTCGCGCATCGGCAGCGGCTCGCCATTGGAAATGAAGTACGCCTTGCCGGCGCACGCAGCGCCCGGTGCCAGCGCCTCGAAGGCGAGGAAATGCGCCAGCGCGGCGTTGTCGATGTAGGTGGTGTCGACCTTGTTGTTGCCATCGCCCACCAGGCGCAGGCGGCCAGCGCGTGCACGCTCGGCCAGGCGCGGCACCAGCTGCTGGTCACCCGGGCCCCAGATCAGGCGCGGGCGCAGCGCCACGGTCGCCAGCGTGGCGTCGTTGGCCGCCAGCACCCGCTGTTCGGCAATCGCCTTGGTTGCTGCATACGGCGCCTGGAAATCCTCGCCATAGGGGACTTCGTCCGCACCCAGTCCTTCCACCGGGTACGTGGCGCGATGGGTCACGCTGGGCGTTGAGGTGTAGACCAGCTTGCCGATGCCATGGGCGCGGCAGGCCGCGATGACGTTGTCGGTGCCGACCACGTTGGCCTGGTGATAGCTGTCATAGCTGCCCCAGGCACCGGCCTTGGCACCGTTGTGGAACACCGCATCGACGCCGGCCACCGCATGCAGCACTGCCTGCGGGTCAGCCAGGTCGCCGCGGATCTGGCCCACGCCCAGCGCCTGCAGTTCCGGGTAATGGCTGCGGTTGAACGCCAGCACCTGGTGGCCACGTTCGAGCAGGCCACGGCACAGCGCCTGGCCAAGGAACCCACCACCACCGGTGACCAGGATCTTCATGCGCGCTTCTCCAGTTCGGCGCGGGCCCAGACGGCGAGCTTCTCGCGGCCGATCTTGGCGTTGTGACGGATATCGACGGGGAACGCCGGGTGCATCAGCACGTGTTCCAGCGTCAGCTCGGGCAGACGCGCAGCGGCCGTGGCATGCAGCGCCTCACGCAACGCAGGGCTGTCGGACTGGCCACGCTGCAGCTCCACGCACAGCACCGGCACCTGCGCACCGGCTGCGCCAACGCCGACCAAGGCGGTGCGTGCCACCCCGGGCACGGTGTTGAACACCGGCTCGACCTGTTCGGTGTACAGCGGCCCGTGCGCGGTTTCCACGCGATGGGTCTTGCGGCCACAGAACCACAGCCGCCCCTGCGCATCGAAGTAGCCGACATCGCCCATGCGATGCACGATGCGGACGCTGCCATCGGCCAGGGTTTCGCTGATCTTCGCCGCCGCCGTCGCCTGCGGGCGGTTGAAATAACTGTCGGTGGCGGTCGGCCCGGCCACGGTGATCTCGCCGATCTCGCCCACGGCCAGCACGCGCGCCTGCGACCAGTCCGGCAGCGGCGCGTCGTCGATGGCGATGATGCGCACCTCGTTCGGTGCGACCACGCTGCCGACGCAGGTGCCGGCACCGCCCTCGGTGGCCGCGCGCGTACGCTCCAGCTCGCGCCCCTCGACCACTGCCACCGGCAGGCACTCGGTGGCGCCATACGGTGTCCAGAACTGGGCATCGGCCGGCAGCAGGCTGCGGATGGTGGCCACCACGTCCGGCGGCACCGGTGCACCGGCGGAGGTCACCCGGGTCACCGACGGCAGCGGCCGCCCATGCCGTGCCAGCACCCGCATCAACGCAGGCGAGCCGAACAGCTGGGTCACCCCGAAACGCTGGATGGCGTCATGCAGGCGCGCCGGGTCGGCCTGTGCCGGCCGGGTCGGATCCATGTCCGGAATGACCGAGGTCAGGCCCAGCGCGGGATCGAACAGGGCAAACGGCGGGAAGGTCGGCAGATCCACCCCACCCGCCTCCATGCCGAAGGCGCTGCCCAGCAGCTCGATCTGGCCGACGAAGTGGCGGTGGCGGTAAACCACGCCCTTGGGCACGCCGGTGGAGCCGCTGGTGAACAGGATCGCCGCGGTGTCCTCGCCATCGGTATCGGCCAGCATCGCGCCGCTGTTGGCGCCGGCACGCTCCAGCGCGGCCAGGGTGGTACCGCCCCAGCCGAGCCGACGGCCCACCGTGACCAAACGGGTCGCCGAGGGCGCCCAGCGCAGCGCCAGCCGCGCCACGTGGGCCAGCGGGATACCGATGAAGGCCTGCGGCTGTGCCTCGTCCAGGCACTGCTTCAGCGCGCGCTTGTCGATGCCCGGATCGACCAGCACCGGCACCGCGCCCAGCTTGAACAGGGCGAACATCAACAGGAAGAACTCCGGCGACGGCCGCACCATCACCACCGTACGCACCCCGCGGCCGATCCCGTAGCCGGCCAGGCCGGCCGCCATCGCATCGCTGCGGGCGTCCAGCTGGCGGTAATCGAGGGTCACGTCGTAGGCCGCCATGCCGTTGCCGGCGCCGCGGCGGCCGGGGCAGCGGATGGCGATCTGGTCGGGGCGTTCACGCGCCAGCTCGGGCAGCCGCGCGGCGATATTGCAGGATCGGTTCATCCGTTCATTGTCGCCGCTTACGGAATTTCTTGCGCGGCGGCCGCCAGCGTGGAAAATCCGCATCCTCGTCCCTTTCCCGATGCCGCCCGAGGCGGCTTGCCCATGCAACATCCCTGCATGACCTGCGGCGCTTGCTGCACCCAGTACCGCGTGGCCTTCCACTGGATGGAATCGGACGAGGTCACCCCCGGCGGCGTGCCGCACCAGCTCACCGAGGTCCTCGACCCGCATCGCCTGTGCATGCGCGGCACCCATTCCAAGCCGGTGCGCTGCGTGGCGCTGGATGCGCAGATCGGCGTCTATTCGCGCTGCACGATCCATCCCAACCGGCCCAGCGTGTGCCGCGAAGTGGATGCGTCATGGGAATACGGCAAGGCCAGCCCGCAGTGCGACAAGGCGCGTATCGCCTATGGGCTGGATCCGCTGACTCTGGCCGACTGGCGCTGGCGCGATGAAGCAGGCAACGACGACGACCACCCGGACGACAACGGCAACAGCCCCTCGCCGCAGGCCCCGATCGCGGCGTAGTCCGGCGTGCCGACCAACGGTCGACACCTACCCACTCCTTCTCCCGGTGGATGCCGACCGTTGGTCGGCACACCTCTCAGATCGGATTCGCGTCCAGGAACGCGCGGATCTCCGGCACCAGCACTTCATGCTTGTCTTCCAGCACGTAGTGGCCGGCATCCTCGAAGGCATGTACCTGCGCCTTCGGCAACGCCGCCTGGAAGCCCTTCAGGAAGTGGTGGTCGAACACGAAATCGCGCAGGCCCCAGCCGAGGAAGGCCGGACGATCGGCGAAGGACGGCAGCGCCTTGCCGGCACGCTCCAGCAGTGACCACGCCTTGTCGGCCGGCGACAGCGGGATGTCCTGCATGAAGCGGATGGTGCTGATGCGGTTGGCGTAGCTGTTGTACGGCGACACATAGGCGCGGCGCACGTCGGCCGGCATCTTCCGCTCCACGCCCAGCCACGACGCGCCGGAGGAGAACGCATTGAAGGTGCGGATGATCCACTCGCCGATCTTCCAGTGCCGCCCCAGCGCGATCTGCCACGGCATCTTCTTCGCCGCCGGCATCGGGAACGCGGCGGTGTTGAGCACCACCAGGCGCTTGACCTGGTCGTGGTGCGACAGCGCCCAGCCGAAGCCGATCATGCCGCCCCAGTCGTGCACGGCCAGGGTCACCGGGCCGGTGATGCCCAGATGCTTCAGCAGTGCATCCAGATCATCCACGCGCGACTGCAGCGTGTACTCGTAGCGGCTGTCGTCGGGCTTGTCCGACAGGCCCATGCCGATATGGTCCGGCACGATGCAGCGGTAGCGGTCCGACAGGCCGGCCACCAGCGTGCGCCAGTAATAGCTCCACGACGGGTTGCCGTGCACCATCACCACTACCTCGCCATCGCGCGGGCCTTCGTCGAGATAGTTCATCGACAGGCCGGGGCGAACCTCGAAACGCTGCGGGTGGGCGGGGTAACCGGGAAGATCGCGCATGCGGAGCACCTTGGAAGAATCGCGGCGCAGTGTAGAGCCGAGCCGATGCTCGGCTGCTCTCCGGTCAGGCCGCGGAAGAACCGCGCTGCGCGCGTGAGCCGAGCGTGGGCTCGGCTCTACAGGGAGTCTGGCAGAAGGGTCTTACCAGACCACTTCGGCCATCGAGCAGTTCAGGCCCGAGCCGATGCCCAGAAGCGCGATGCGATCGCCCTTCTTCAGCTTGCCCAGCTGCTTGAGCTTGCTCAGCACGATCGGCACCGAGGCCGGGCCGATGTTGCCGTGCTCGCCGAAGATGGTCATGACCTTCTTCGGGTCGATGCCGAAATTCTTGATGAACGCAGCGGTGTGCGGCTGGCTGACCTGGTGGATGACGAACTGGTCCAGCTCTTCCACCGCCCAGCCCAGTGCGATCTTGGCGGCGGTGAAGGTCTTCTGGGCCAGCTTGATGCCCTCGATCAGCAGCATGCGGGTGTCGGTGACCATGCGGTCCAGGTTGCCCAGGCACAGCTGGTTCCACTCGGTGGCCGAACGGGTCACGCCACCCTTGTAGCGCGGCGCGTCGGGCACCAGCTCCGAACGGGCCATCACCATCGCGGCCGCACCGGAACCGGTGGTCAGCGCCGCCAGCTCATTGCGGAAGTCGTCGGCGGTGACGTCCGGCGCGGTCATCCGCTCCAGGGTCTTTTCGTACACCAGGTTGGCGGTTTCGCCATCCACCACCAGCGCGTAGTCGATCTCGCCGCGCTCGAGCATGCGCGCCGCGATGTCCATGCCGTTGATGAAGGCCAGGCAGGCATTGGCGACGTCGAAGGTCATGCACTCGTCGCTGACACCGAGGTTGCCGGACACGATGGACGCGGTCGACGGCTCCAGGTAGTCACGGCTGACCGAGGTGTTGATCAACAGGCCCACCTGCGTCGCATCGATGCCTGCGTCTTCCAGCGCCTTGCGGCCAGCCATGGTGGCCGCGTCGGACGCCAGCACGCCGTTGTCCCACAGGCGGCGCGCGTGGATGCCGGCGATATCGCCGAGGACATCGGTACGGATACCAAGGCGATCCAGCGTCGGCTGCAGCCGTTCGTTGATTTCCTTGGTCGTCAGCGTGTGCGGCGCATCAACGTGAGCCAGGCCGGCAATCGAGACATTCTTGAAGAGCATCGAGGTTAGCGCCAAGGCTCAGGCAAAGGGGGCGCTATTCTATAACCCCCCGGGCCTTCACCGCATCTTTACGAATTCAGCCTTGGCCGTATGGTGAAGGATTCAGCGCGGCGGGCACTGGAAAGCAGCGAAGCGCTGGCTGCCATCGGCCGGGGCCGCAGCGGCCTGCACGGCGTTGGCGCCGGTGGTCGGGGCTTCATTGCGGGCCAGGGTTTCCAGCTCTTCCTGCACGCGCAGCGGGTTGCGGTTGTAGAAGCCGACCTTGCTCTTCACGGTCACCACCACTTCGCCCTTGGAGATGCACCCGGCCGGTACCGGGCCTGCCGGCAGCACGCGGGTCGCCTTGCCGGCCGGTTCGATCGGCACCCAGGTGCAGGCGGTGACGGTGAGCAACAGGGACGACAGCAGCAGAACGCGCATGGGCAGGATCCTGGAAGGGAATGTCAGGAGTGTGCCTGAACCGTCTGAATCAGGGATAGCCGGGACGGGGCTGCGGTAGCGCCGGGCCATGCCCGGCGGTTCTTCGAAGACGTCCAGATGCCGCGCTACGCGCTCGCCGGGCATGGCCCGGCGCTACCCGCGGCAGGCCTGCCCGCCGAAGCGGGCAGGCCTCCCCCTTATTTCTTGACCGGGTTGCCTTCGGCATCGATCACGGTCACTTCGCCCAGGTTCAAGGCGCGTACGGCCGCTTCGGTCTGCTTGAGGTCACCCACCACCACCCAGGTCAGCGCCTGCGGCTTGATCTCCGCCGCCGCCTGCTGCACCTGTGCCGGGGTCATCGCTTCGATCTCGGCCTTGCGGCGCAGCACGTAGTCATCCGGACGCTTGAACTGCACGATCGTGCCGATGGTCGCGGCCACCGCGCTGGCGGTCTCGTAGGCACCGGGCAGGCTCAGGGTCTGGATGTTGCGGATGCGCGCCACTTCAGCGTCGGTCGCCGGCTTGCTGCCGTTGGCGAACTCGGCGATCTCCTTGCGCATTTCGGCCATGGCCGGGCCGGTCTTGTCGATCTGCACCGGTGCCATCGCCATCCACGGGCGCTGGCCCACGGTGTTGCTGGCGCTGGTGCGGGCACCGTAGGACCAGTGCTTGTCCTCGCGCAGGTTCATGTTCAGGCGCGAGGTGAAGTCGCCACCGATCACACCGTTGGCGATGTCGAAGCGGGTCGAGCTGGCGTCGCTGGACGGCGGCACGACCTGGCCGGCGAACAGGTTGGCCTGCACCGCGCCCGGCTGGTCGATCAGGAACACGCGCGGGCTCTTCGGCAGCGCCACGGCGGTGGTGGCCTTGATCGTCGGCGCATCACCGGTGGCCTTCCAGTCACCCAGCTGCTTGTCCAGCAGCGGCACGATCTCGGCCAGGGTGGTATCGCCGACCACGATCAGGGTGCCGTCCTGCGGACGCAGCCAGTCGCGGTGGAAGTCGACCAGGTCTTCGCGGCCCAGGCTGCTGATCGCTGCTTCATCACCGCTGCCGGTGAACGGGATCGCGTAGGGGTGGCCCTTGCCGTACAGCAGCGGCGGCAGCACGCGCATCGCCACCGCACCCGGATTGACCTTCTCCTGCTGGATGCCGGCGATCCAGGTCGCCTTGACCCGGTCGATCTCGCTCTGCTCGAAGCGCGGCTCGCGCAGCAGGCTGGCATACAGCGCCAGCGACGGCACCAGGTTCTCCTTCAGCGCGGACAGTTCCACGTCCACCGAATCCAGGCCGGCGGAAGCGTCCAGGTCCGCACCCAGCGCATCGGCTGCATCGGCGAAGGCCAGCGAACCCAGCTTGCCGGCGCCTTCAGTCATCAGGCTCATGGTGAAGTTGGCGGTGCCCGGCTTGCGGCCCTGGTCAGCGGTGAAGCCGCCCGGGAACTGGTAGCTGAACTGCACCACCGGAATTTCATGGCGTTCGGCCAGCACCACCTGGGTGCCGTTCTTCAGCGTGGCGCGCTGCAGTGCCGGGAACTTCAGCTGCGGGAACTCGCGGGTCTGCGGCACGCCGGCCTTGCGGTCCACCTGCTCGGGCAGGGTGCTGTACTTGCTGTCCACGGCCGGCACGTTGAACGGCTTCGGCGCCTGCGACGGATCTTCCTTCAGCGCAACGCGTTCACCCGGCTCGACCACCAGGGTGTGGCTGCCCTTGTCCAGCCACTGCGCGCCCAGGCGCTTGAGGTCGGCAGCGGTAGCCTTGTCGATGTTGGCCAGCGAGGTGCGGAAGCAGCCCGGGTCGCCGGTGTACACCGTGCATTCGGCCAGCGCGTCGGCCTTGCCGCCGAAGCCGCCGATGCGCTCGATGCCGCGGATGAAAGCAGCGCGCGAGCCGGTCTTGGCGCGTGCCAGTTCTTCGGCGGTCGGGCCCTCCTTGAGCAGGCGCTCGATTTCCTCATCGATGATCTTTTCGACCTTGGCCGGATCCTGGCCCTGCTTCACCGTGGCCATCACCATGAAGTTGGAACCCAGCTGCGAGGCGTAGGCGCCGGCGCTGATGTTGTCCACCAGCTTGTCCTGGTGCTGCAGGCGCTGGCTCAGGCGCGAAGACTTGGCGCCGCCGAGCACATAGGCCAGCAGCTGCAGCTGGTCGACGTCGGTGGTGCCAACCTGGGCCACGTTCCAGGCGCGGTAGATGCGCGCCTGCGGCACCTTGTCGGTCATCACCTCGCGGGTGTCGGCCGGGCGCTTGGCAACGTCCACCTTCGGCTGCGCCATGGTCGGGCCGGCCGGGATGCTGCCGAAGTACTTCGCCGCCTTTTCCTTTGCCGTGGCCAGATCGATGTCACCGGCCAGCACCAGCACCGCGTTGTTCGGGCCGTACCAGGTGCGGAACCAGGTCTTGACGTCGTCCAGCGAGGCGGCGTTGAGATCGTTCATCGAGCCGATCACGCTGTGGTGGTACGGGTGGCCCACCGGATACAGCGCGCGGTTGAGCTGTTCCCACACCTGGCCATAGGGCTGGTTCTCGCCCTGGCGCTTCTCGTTCTGCACCACGCCACGCTGCTCGTCGAGCGCGGCCTGGTCGATCGCGCCGACCAGATGGCCCATGCGATCCGACTCCATCCACAGCGCCATGTCCAGCGCGGTGGTCGGCACGTTCTCGAAGTAATTGGTGCGGTCGGTATTGGTGGTGCCGTTCTGGCCGGTGGCGCCCACCTGCTTGAAGGGCTCGAAGTACTCGCCGTCGTGGTTCTCGCTGCTCTGGAACATCAGGTGTTCAAACAGATGCGCAAAGCCGGTACGGCCGGCGGGCTCGTCCTTGCTGCCGACGTGGTACCAGATGTTGACCGCGACGATCGGTGCCTTGCGATCGGTATGCACCACCACCCGCAGGCCGTTGGGCAGGGTGAACTGCTCGAACGGGATGTCGACCTTGCTGGTCGCGGCCGGCTTGGCCGCCAGCGCGTAGGTCGGCGCGAGCGTGCCGAGAGCAGTACTGAGAGCAACAGCGAGCAGCGCGGCGCGCGGGCGCAGGGTGAGCGACATATCCGGGTCCTTGGTCACATAGGTGAATCCCGATCCTAGCGCGGGCGTGCGGCCACCGGTATCGGCCACCAGTCACTGGGGGTGATCGGCCACATCGGCCATCGCGATCGGCGTTTCAGGGTCACGAACGGCGGTGATTCACGTCCGGACAGTGTCCGCGGCACCCCGAATGGACAGGTGTCCGCCCAGCGGACACTTTTCAGGCCACATAAAACCCTTATGAATCAATGAGTAAAAGTTGGCACGGGGATTGCTCTGTCCTTCCTGCGCCAGCAAGGGCTTCAGACAAAACCTGACTGAAGACTGAACAAAAGCAGGAAATCGAAAATTCCGCTTGCATCCCCAGAACTGGTGTTCTACCTTACTACCACACCACTGATCACCAACACTAAACAGGCCCCGTCATGAACGCCAAGACCATTGCCATCGCCATCGCCCTGATCGCCGGCACCGCGGTTGTTTCGTCGGTGCAGGCCTCCGAATCCATCAAGACCCTGTCCACCGTGCAGGTCCGCCCGGCCGCCGACCAGCTGGTCCAGCAGGCCTGGGAACAGGCCAGCGGCATCCCGACCCTGGCCACTGTCGAAGTGCGCCCGAGCGTCGACCAGCTGGCCGAACGCGACGGCTTCATCGCCAGCCCGGTCGTCGCCGCGCTGCCGGTCACCACCCTGGCCTCGGTTGAAGTCCGCCCGAGCCTGGAGCAGCGTGTCGCCCTGGCGGCCGAGCAGGAAGCCCAGCGCTACGCCGCCACCCTGGCCGCCGCCGCCACCAGCGTCGCCAACCAGGTGATCGTCAACCTGCCGGCCCTGCAGGTGCGTCCGAGCGCTGCCCAGCTGCAGGCCTTCGCTGCCGAAACCGCCCAGGTCCTGCTGCGCCCGTAAGCGACGTCCGCCCTGCCCATCGCAGGGCGTGCGTCGTAAAGGCGGCGGCCGTCGCAGGTACACTGCGCCGATGAATGCCGCGCCCCAGTTCCACGTGATCCTGTTCCAACCGGAAATCCCGCCCAACACGGGCAATGTGATCCGGCTCTGCGCCAACACCGGCGCGCAGCTGCACCTGGTCGAGCCGCTCGGCTTCGCACTGGAAGACAAGCAGCTCAAGCGCGCCGGCCTGGACTACCACGAGTACTCGCGCCTGCAGGTGCATCCAGACCTGGACACTGCGCTGGCACGGATCGCACCGAAGCGGTTGTTCGCCCTGAGTACGCGTGCCAGCGTCCGCTATGACAGCGTGGCGTTCGAAGACGGTGATGCCTTCCTGTTCGGCCCGGAAAGTCGTGGCCTGCCGCAGGAGGTGCTCGATGCACTGCCCGATGGTTGTCGCCTGCGCCTGCCGATGCGGCCGGACAACCGCAGCCTCAATCTTTCCAACACCGTTGCGGTGGTGATGTACGAGGCGTGGCGCCAGCACGGGTTTGCCGGCGGCCAGTAGATCCACGCCCCGCGTGGATGATCGTCTGGTAGATGCCGACCTTGGTCGGCACGGGAGCGCCAACCAAGGTTGGCGACTACCGCCATCCCGGTAGATCCACGCCATGCGTGGATTCCTGTCAGAACGCGTTGATGCCGGTCAGCTCACGGCCGATCACCAGCTGGTGCACGGTTTCGGTGCCTTCATAGGTGATCACCGATTCCAGGTTCAGCGCATGGCGGATCGCCACGTGCTCGGTGGTGATGCCGGCGCCACCCAGCAGATCGCGACACTCGCGGGCGATGTCGATCGCCATGCGGCAGTTGTTCCACTTGGCCAGGCTGACCTGCTGCGGCTGCACCTGACCGGCTTCCTTCAAGCGGCCCAGCTGCAGCGCCAGCAGCTGCGCCATGGTGATGCGCCGGGCCATGTCGGCCAGCTTGATCTGCGCGCTCTGCGTGGCGGCCAGCGGACGACCGAACAGCACGCGCTCCTTGGCATAGCCCAGCGCTTCATCCAGGCAGGCGATGGCCGAGCCGATCGGACCCCAGCTGATGCCGAAACGCGCCTGGGTCAGGCAGCCCAGCGGACCCTTCAGCCCCTTCACGTTCGGCAGGCGGTGGCTGTCGGGCACGCGCACGTCGTCGAAGAACAGCGCGCCGGTCAGCGACGCGCGCAGGCTCATCTTGTGCTTGATTTCCTGGGTGGTGAAGCCGGCCATGCCCTTCTCCAGCACGAAGCCCTGGATGCCGTCTTCGGTCTGCGCCCAGATGATGGCCAGGTCGGCCACCGGGCCGCTGGTGATCCACATCTTGCTGCCGCTGATGCGCCAGTCGCTGCCATCGCGCACCGCGCGGGTCTTCATGCTGGCCGGATCGGAACCGCCGTGCGCCTCGGTCAGGCCGAAGCAACCGATCAGTTCGCCGCGCGCCATCGCCGGCAGCCACTGCCGGCGTTGCTCTTCGCTGCCGTACGCGTAAATGGGATACATGCACAGCGAGCTCTGCACCGACACGAAGCTGCGCAGGCCCGAATCACCGCGCTCCAGCTCCTGGCAGATCAGCCCGTAACTGACCGCGCCCAGGTCGCCGCCGCCGTACTCCGCCGGCAGCGTGGCGCCGAGCAGGCCAAGCGAGGCGATCTCCGGCACCAGTTCCGACGGGAACCGCGCCTGGTCGAAGGCATCGCCGATGATCGGCAGCACGCGCTCGTTGGTGAAGCGGGCCACGCTTTCCTGGACTGCGCGCTCTTCCTCGCTGAGCAGGGAACGGACATCGAACAGGTCGTACGGATCCAAAGCCATGGCACTCACACGCAGACGGGACCTGGCCATTGTCGGTCATCCGGGTGGGTTTGGTGTGCCGGTAGCGGCCGACCTTGGTCGGCGCTGGGGTCTCAGTGGACGTCAACCAAGGTTGGCGGCTACCGAAGCCACGCGCGCTGCACTGCAGCAATCGCGGTGTGAACATCGGCGATCTAGCTCGATCACGCGCAGCCCGGTACCCTGACAACATTCAAACAACCGTTTCGCCCGTGGCTGCACGCGCGATTCCCAGGCAACCGCCGGTGGCCCCGATGCCGGCACTACCCACGAGTCATGCAATCGATGAGTGCTGAAGCCAACGCCCTGCCCCCGCGTGAAGTCATGGAATTCGACGTGGTCATCGTCGGTGCCGGCCCGGCCGGCCTGGCCACCGCGATCCGCCTGCGCCAGCGCGCGATCGAAGCCGGTCGTGAACTGTCGGTCTGTGTGCTGGAGAAGGGCTCCGAGCCCGGCGCGCATGTGCTGTCCGGGGCGGTGATGGACCCGCGCGCGCTGACCGAACTGTTCCCGGACTGGGCCGAGCGCGGCGCACCGCTGAAGCAGAAGGTCACCCGTGACGAGTTCCTGTTCCTCAGCGAGACCGGCGCGCGCACCACCCCGCACGCGCTGTTGCCCGAGTGCTTCCACAACGAAGGCAACTACATCATCAGCCTCGGCGAGGTCACCCGCTGGCTGGCGCAGCAGGCCGAAGCGCTGGAAGTGGCGATCTTCCCCGGCTTTGCCGCCGCCGAAGTGCTGTACGGCGATGATGGCGCGGTGATCGGCGTGGCCACCGGCGACATGGGCATCGAAAAGGACGGCAGCATCGGCCCGGCCTTCGAACGCGGCATGGCGCTGCAGGCGAAGTACACGATCTTCGCCGAAGGCGCGCGCGGCCATCTCGGCCGCCAGCTGATCAGCCGTTTCAAGCTGGACGAAGGCAAGGATCCGCAGGCCTACGGCATCGGCATCAAGGAACTGTGGCAGATCGACCCGGCCAAGCATGAGCCGGGCCTGGTGGTGCACGCCGCCGGCTGGCCGCTGGACACCGATACCTACGGCGGTGCGTTCCTGTACCACGCCGACGGCGGCAAGGTCGCCATCGGCTACGTGGTCGGCCTGGACTACAAGAACCCGTGGCTGAGCCCGTTCGAAGAGTTCCAGCGCTTCAAGACCCATCCGTCGATCCGCAAGCACCTGGAAGGTGGCACCCGCATCGGTTACGGCGCGCGTGCGATCACCGCCGGCGGCCTGATGTCGCTGCCGAAAACCGTGTTCCCCGGCGGTGCACTGGTCGGCTGCGAGGCCGGCTACCTCAACGTCAGCCGCATCAAGGGCAGCCACGCGGCGATCAAGACCGGCATGCTGTGCGCCGATGCCGCCTTCGACGCGCTGGTGGCCGATCGCCAGCACGACGAGCTCAGCGCCTACCCGGCCGCCTTTGAAACCAGCTGGCTGCACGACGAACTGAAGCTGTCGAAGAACTTCAAGCAGTGGTTCAAGAAGGGCCAGACCGTGGCCACGCTGATGACCGGCATCGAGCAGTGGCTGCTGCCGAAGCTGGGCGTGCGCAATCCGCCGTGGACCCTGCGCCACAGCATCCCGGACCATGCCTGCCTGGAGCCGGCGTCGAAGCACACGCGCATTGCCTATCCCAAGCCCGATGGCGTGCTGACCTTCGACCGCCTCAGCTCGGTGTTCCTCAGCAGCACCAACCACGACGAGAACCAGCCCAGCCACCTGACATTGAAGGATGCGAGCATCCCGGTGAAGGTGAATCTGGCCGAGTACGCTGGTCCGGAAGCACGCTACTGCCCGGCGGGTGTGTACGAATTCGTCGGCGACGGCAACGATGCGCGGCTGCAGATCAATGCGCAGAACTGCGTGCACTGCAAGACCTGCGACATCAAGGACCCGACCCAGAACATCGTCTGGGTGACCCCGCAGGGCGGCGGCGGACCGAACTACTCCGGCATGTGACCGGTGAGGGGGCTGCGACCGCCGGTCGCAGCTCCACGTTGCGTGCGACCGTTATCCTGCCCGCCATGCGCGCCTTTCATCTGCTTCTTGTTGCTGCCACGACCCTGGCCGCCAGCGCGTGCCAGCGCCCACCGGCTGCGCCCAGCACGCCGGAACAGGCACGCCAGCAGGCGATGCAGCAGGCATTCGAACTGTGTGCCGGCTGCCACACCGTCAAGGCCGGCGGCATCCACCGCTACGGGCCCAACCTGCACGGAGTGATCGGCCGTCGTGCGGGCAGCCTGCCCGACTACGGATACTCGCAGGCCATGCGCCGCGCCGACATCGTGTGGAGCGCGCAGACGCTGGATACGTTCCTGCAGTCACCCAGCCATCTGGTGCCCGGCACGCGCATGTACAACGCCTTCCCGAGCGCGGAGCGTCGCGCACTGGTGATCGCCTACCTGCAGGAATACGCGGCTCAGTGAGCCAAGCGCTGCAGCTGGTGCTGCAGATGCTCCACGAACTGTCCGGCATCAGCGATCGCCGCTGCGATCTCAGCCTCGCCTGAGGCCTGCAACCGTTCGACCAGCGCGTTGGCGCGATCGGCCAGCCCCCGTGCACCCACCGCGCCCAGCGCACCGGCTTGCCGGTGCAGATGCAGCGCGGCCGTCACCCGGTCGCCTTCCTGCAGCGCGCGCTGCAGGGTCGCGATGTCCTCGTTGCTGGCCTTGATCATGCTGTCGTGCAGCTGCTGGGCAATCTCGCGCGAACCGAAGCGCCGCTGCAGGGTCGCCAGGTCGGGCAGGCCCTCGTCGCCATCGGGTTCATCGTCGCTGTCCACTGCGGTCTGGTCATCCTCCACACCGTCCGCGCGCGGCAGCCAGCGCAGCAGCGCCTGTCGCAGCGTCGCCAACGACAACGGTTTGGCCAGCACGTCATCCATGCCGGCTTCGCGGCAGCGGCGTGCGTCGTCGTCAAGCACGCTGGCGGTCAGCGCCAGTACCGGCATCCGCGGCTGGCCGTTGCGGCCCTCGCGCTCGCGCAGCAGGCGGGTGAAGCCGAATCCATCCAGCACCGGCATGCGGCAATCGGTGATGACCAGATCGAAGGATTCCGATTCCTCCGCCAGCCGGTCCAGGGCCTGCTGCCCGTCATCGACCAGCACATGTGGCACGCCCAGCTGCTGCAGGCGCCAGGCCATCATCGCCTGGTTGGTGGGATGGTCTTCAATGACCATCACCCGCGCCTGGCGCAGATCAGGGGGCAGCAGCGCGATCTGCTGATGCTCGGCCTGCAGCGCCATCACATCCTCGCTGCGCGCCTCCACCAGCGACAGCAGCACCTCGACCCGCGTCCCTTCGCCCAGCGTGCTTTCCAGCTTCAGTTCGCCGTCCATCTTCTGCACCAGGCGCCGGCAGATGCTCAGGCCCAGCCCGGCACCCCCATGGTCGCGCTGGATGTACGCGCCGGCCTGGGTGAAGGGTTCGAACAGGGTCGGCAACTGCTCCGGCGCAATGCCGATGCCGGTATCGGTGACACTCAGGCGCAGCGGCTGGCTACCATCCTCCGCAGTGGGCCCCAGCACCTCCAGCTGCAGCCGCACCGAGCCCTTCACGGTGAACTTGATGGCATTGCTGACCAGGTTGAACACGATCTGTCGAAAACGCACGCCATCCACTTCATGGGCCTGGGCCAGCTGTTCGTCGATGTCCAGCTGCAGGTCCAGGCCGCGCGCCGTAGCCTGCGGCAACAACAATCGATGCACCCCCTCCAGCAGGGGCCGCACCGGCAGCGGTACCGGCTCCAGGCGCAGCGCGCCCGCTTCCATCCGCGAATAGTCGAGGATGTCGTCCAGGATCTGCCGCAGCATCTGCGCCGAGTCTTCGATCACGCCAAGGATGCGTTGCTGTTCGGCGTCCAACGGCGAATGCGCCAGCACTTCCAGCATGCCCAGTACACCACTCATCGGCGTGCGGATTTCATGGCTCATGGTAGCCAGGAAGCGCGACTTCGCTGCCGCTGCCTGTTCGGCTTCGACCATCGCCGCGGCCAGCGCGTCGGCCTGCGCGCGCGCCTGGCTCACGTCCACCCAGTAACCACTCCAGGTCACCGCGCCCGCTTCGGTGGAATACGGGTGCGCCTGGCTGCGCACCCAGCAGGGTGCGCTTCCTTCGCGATGGACTTGGAACTCGAAGGAAAGCGGTGCGAAATTGCGCGCCGCCAGTTCCATCGCGCGCAACACCTTTTCGCGGTCATCGGCATCGATGCATGCCAACAGCGCCTGCCCATCCGTCTCCGCCTGCTGGCGGCTGATGCCGAACATCGACTGCACATCGCCGGCAATGAAGGGAAAGCTCAAGGTACCGTCCGCTTCGCGGCGGGCCTGGTAGACGATGGCAGGCAGGTTGTCGGTCACCTCGGCCAGGCGCTGCTCCAGCTCACGGCGGCCGGCCACTTCGCGGCGCAACCGCCAGTGCCCCAGCCCGTGCACCGCCACCGCAGTGGCCAGCACCAGCAGCAGGGGAAGGCCCCAGCGCAGGAGGGTGCGCCAGTCCACCCCATCGCGATATTCAACCGCCAGCCAATCGCCGCGCAGGGCCTCGCGCTGGCGTGGCCCCATCTGCAGCAGCAGGCGGTCGAAGGTGGTGGCCAAGGCCGCATGACGACGCTCCACCGCCAGCGCCAGCTGGTCGTTGAACCCCGCAGGTGCGGCCAGTTGCAGGCGCCCCGGAAAGCGGTTGCGCAGCAGCTGGTCGACCAGCGCCAGGTTGCCCACGTAGGCATCGGCCTCGCCATCAGCAAGGCGTTGCAGGGCCTGCTCGGCGCTGCGCGCGGCGACGATCTTCACCGATGGTGCCTGCTGCTGCACGTAGCCGCGGATGCGCTCCGGATCGGACAGCAGCACGCGCTTGCCGTCCAGGTCGGACAGGCCCAGCATCGACGGACTATCCGTGCGGGTGACGATCACATTGGGCACGGTGATGAAGGGTTGGCTGAACACCCATTCCGGCCCCAGATAACGTGAATCGGCAGGAATGCCGATCACCGCCTGCAGTTCCCCGCGACGCGCCTTCTCGCGCACCTCGTACCAGTCATGGCTGTTTTCAACCTGCAGGTTGGCGCCGGCCTGCAGCAGGCGCTGCAGGTATTCATTGGTCAGGCCACTGGGCTTGCCATTCCTGTCGGCGAACGACAGCGGTGCGGCATTGGGCGCAAAGCCGATCTTCAATGGCTGCTGCAGCACGCGTTTCTCGGCCTGGCTCAATGCCAGCTGCGCCGACGCCGACCACTGCGGCGGTGGCAGCCAGCGCTGCGCGAGGGCGTCGCGCTGGGCTTCGCTGACCGCGGCCAGCGCCAGATCCAGTGCTTCGGACAACGGCTGCTTGCTGTTGGGCACACCGAAGTGCAAGCGCTCCGGGGGCAGATCGCTGGGCCGCAGCAACACCACGCCCTTCAACTTGGCGGCGGCGATCAGTTCCGTTGCCACGTAGGCGTTACCGATGAAAATGTCGGCTTTGTCGTCTCTGACCATATTCAGGGCGGTCAGCGTGTTGTCTGCGACAAGTTGTCGTGCCCTTGGGAATCGCGCACGCACCTGCGGCCCGGTCATGAAGTCCTGCTCGACCACAACGCGCAGGCCATCCAGATCGGGGGCCTCCGAAGCACGCAGGTCCTGGGGACGCCCGACCATGGCCAGCGGTGCTTCGGCATAGGCGGCGGTGTAGACCATGCAACGGGTACGCTCGGCGCTGAGCGCGATGTTCATTACCACGTCGATCTCGCCGCGACATGCCGCATCCAGCACCGAGGGCCAGTCTGCAAAGCGGCGCGTCTCCACCTTCAGTCCAAGCTGACGGGCCGAAAGCGTCAGGTAGTCCGGGCCGAGGCCCACCTGCTTCCCGTCCTGGATCGACTCAAAAGGGGGCCAGCCACTGTCATACTGTCCAACAACGACAACAGGATGTGCGGCCAGGTATTCGCGCTGCAGGGGACTGAGCGGCAACGGTCCCGGCGCGGACGCGGACTGGGCCAGCGCCGGCAGAGCCAGCAGGGTCGTCAACAGGATCAGTCCACGAGCCGCCCAGCTGCGCATCTGCAACGATCTCCTGGAAGTCCTGCCAAGGACCGCGATAGTCGCGGTCCGGCGTGCCGATGGCCATACTAGAGCATGACCTTGCGCATCATCATCGCAGACGATCACCCCGTGGTCCGCATCGGTACCCGCGCCGTCATCGAGTCCAGCGGCGTTGGCAAAGTCGTTGGCGAGGCCGACAACGCCCAGGCGCTGATGACCCTGCTGACCACCCAGCCCTGCGACCTGCTGGTCACCGACTATTCGATGCCCGGCAGCCCCCAGGCCGATGGCTTCGCCATGATCGGCATGATCCGCCGCCGCCATCCCGACCTGCCGGTGCTCATGCTCAGCGTTTCCAACAACCTGGCGATCCTGCGCATGGTGCTCGACAGCGGCGTGCTCGGCCTGGTCGACAAGAGTTCGTCAATGGATGAACTGCCGCAGGCGATCCAGGCGGTCTATCGCGGCCAGTCCTACATCAGCCGCAGCCTGCGTGAGCGGGTGGAGGAAGCCGGCAGCTGGCGCATGCGCGAGGGCGATGGCAAGCCGTTGTCACCGCGCGAAGTGGAGGTGCTGCGCCTGCTCGGCACCGGCATGACGGTAAAGGAAATCTCGCTGCAGCTGCACAAGAGCGTCAGCACCATCAGCCGCCAGAAGGGTGATGCCATGCTCAAGCTGGGGCTGAAGGGCGACGCGGAACTGTTCGACTACCTGCGCGACGGCAGGATCTGAGACACCGTTCACAGCTCTTTGGGGAGCCTCCCCCCTGCCCCCCTGTGATCATCGTCGCATCTGTGCCATTATCCGCCCTGATGGGTTTTCCTATGCGAGGTCGAAGGAATCGACCGGCTCATCACGACGTTCCCCCTCACTGAGGGTGGGGCGTGTTCTGCGTTGGCCTTCCTGTCCGACGCCCGCAAACCATGGAGAGGTGCATGAAGATCCTTCCGCAATCCCGCTTGGCCCGTGTCCGCCCACGTCTGTGTGCGACGTTCGCCGGCCTGCTCGTTGCGTTGCTTGCCAGCGCCTGCACCCCCTCGACTTCGACCGCGTCACCACAGGGCGCCACCGCGCCACGACAGGATGTTGCCCCGATGCAGAGCTCCGCCACACCCGCCACCACGGCCACCGCCACGCCCCCCGATGCCGGCAGCGTGCTGTATTTCATCTACGACGTCGACGGCGATGGTGCCGTTTCGTATGAAGTAGCCAATGGCAGTGTCGCCACCTTCTGGTTCGGCCATGCCTTCGAAGTGGCCGGCACCCGCTATTACACCGGCTTTGCCTGGAACACGCCGCAGAAGTACGGCAAGCCCGGCGAAGACGACGTCGGTCCGGACAGCCAGGTCACGCTCACCGAGGCCACCTTCACCCTGACCGGCGACAAGCCGGATCGGCCGTGGGTGTTCAAGGGTGCCGAACCGTGGATCGGCACCGTCGGCGCCTACGGCACCGCGCCGGACATAGACAGCAAGCGCAAGCCGCTGGAGTACCGCACCCCGGCCGGCAAGCTGGTGCTGGCGGTGCCGACCAGCACCTTCGCCACCGGTACCAGCATCGAAAGCTACACCGTGCTGGTGTTCAACCCGGACTACGAGAAATCCGAAGACGGCCAGGTCTGGGCCAGCCTCGGCACGGTGATCACCGGCGAAGACAATTCGGCCGCCTGCGACGACGGCCAGGTGATGCCGTGCGTCAGCAACCGGGGCGTTCTGGCCTTCAACGCCGTCGCCGGCAGCGACCTGCCCAGCATCAGTGTCACCGCCACCGGCACCACCATTTCCGGCCCGGGCCAGACCCGTGCGCTGGGTGCGGCCGATGCACGCCAGTACCACTACGACGCCGCCCGCAAGGCCTACGTCGAAAAGTAAGACGCACCACCCCGCAGCACCTGTTGACCGACATGTTGAAGACTCACGGATGAGTCCGGTTGGCGTATCGCGGCAAAGGCCGCACCATCAACCCCAGAGGAAGTGTCATGGCACAACGTGACTACAGCAGAAAGGAAGTTCTCGACATCATCGAGCAGGTTGCACAGCGCAAGGGCATCGCCAGCGAAGACTTCCTGCGCTTTGCCCACATCGAGACCGGTGGCCGCTTTGACGAGCGCGCGCACAACGACAAGACCGATGCCAAGGGCCTGTTCCAGTTCCTGCCGTCGTCGGCCAAGCAGTACGGCCTGACCGGCCACGAGTACGACCCGACCCGCAACACCGAAGCGGCAGCGGAGATGTTCAAGCGCAACCTGGTGGACATGGAAAAGCGCCATGACCGCACCGGCCACCCGTACCTGTCCGGTGATGACAAGCCGAGCGGCCTGGACCTGTATCTGGCACACCAGCAGGGTGCGGCCGGCTACGGTTCGATCCAGACCGCGATCGCCACCGGCACGTTCGGCCTGGTGCGCGACGGCCACGGCGATCCGATCGACATGCGCCCGCGCATCATGGGCCAGATCGGCGGTGACGTGGAAGCGCTGACCGGGCATACGCGCGCCGAGATGCGCACGATGAATGATCGTGACCTGGCCAGTACCTTCGCCCAGTACTACGACCGCAAGTACGACGCGATCAGCATCCCGGAAAAGAACATCGCGCCGATCACCGAGGCCCAGGCACGTCCGGCACCGGTGCAGGCCGCACCGACGCAGACCGTGGCCCCGGCCGCGCAGGCCGCTGTTGCCACCGGTGCCGCGACCATCGCCGCCACCGCCACGGCTGCCGCAGCCAAGCCGGATGCACCCGGCATTTCGCTGGATGCGGCCTACAACGCCGGCGTGAAGTACGACAACGTCAAGTACGCGATCAACATCGAATCCAGCCAGTACTACCGTGGCAAGGGCGTCACCGGCAAGAACGTCGACCAGGGCTACATCGACTGCTCCGGCTGGGTCGGCACGATGCTCAACAAGACCCAGGACGAGATCAACCAGAAGGCCGGCCGCGCGGTGTTCGCCGACGCCGACAAGATCAAGCTGGGCTTCGCCGGCTCCGGCGGTATCGTGCACGAGGCCTACAAGGACTCGGGCGTGCTGCTCAAGCGCGACGACATCCTCAAGCCGGGTGCGCTGAAGGAAGGCATGGTGATCGGCCTGGATACGGCCAAGACCAAGCACGAGCACTGGAATGGCATCGACCACATCGTGATGGTGGTGCGTGACCCGAACACCGACAAGCTGCTGATCAGCCAGTCCACCGGCAAGCTGGGCGTGCACACGATGCCGGTGGAGGATTACCTCAAGCAGGTGAAGGACCACCCGAACTGGAAGCTGTTCGCCTCCGATCCGCTGCACCAGGCACGCGACCTGCTGGAAAACCGCAGCCAGACGCATGAGCAGGCGCAGGCCAAGAGCGCGTCCGAGCCGAAGCCGGCAGCGCAGGAAAAGCCGCAGACCAGCAACGAAGTGCATAAGCAGGGTGCGCACGGCGAAGGTGTGCGCAGGGCGCAGGAACAGCTGGGCCACCTGGGATATGTGGGCGCCGACGGCAAACCGCTGGTCGAAGATGGAAAGTTCGGTCGCAACACCGAGGCTGCCGTGCGCCAGCTGCAGAAGGACAACGGTCTGGCAGTGGACGGCATCATCGGCCCGAAGACGCTGGATGCGATCAAGGACGCGCGCGAGCGCCCGCTGCTCAATGACGAGCGCCATCCGCAGAACCCGATGTACAACCAGGCCGTGAAGGGCATGGAGGGCCTGCCGGCAGGCACCTTCAAGGACCGCCATGCACTGGAGGCGGCCGCCGCTGCACTGACCAAGGAAGCGCAGGCCAGCGGCATGCAGCGCATCGATTCGGTGGTGCCCAGCACCAACGGCGAGCGCATGTTTGCCGTACAGGGCACCGCCGGCGACCCGGCCGCCTGCCGCGCGGCGGTAGAAACCCGCGCTGCCAGCGAGCAGAGCATGGCGCTCAGCAGTGGTGCGGTGCACGGTGCACCGAATGTCCTGCAGCAGCAGGACGCCCAGCAGGAGCAGGTGAAGCAGGCCCAGCGCGCCATGGGCCACTGAGCCAGGCAGGGGGATACCTGGGGAAGGGCCGCGTTGCGGCCCTTTTCCTTTCTGGCAGCTGAGCGGCCGCAGCGCTTTCAGCCTCGCTTCATGCCGCCTGACGCTAGATGAATGCGCAAGCCGCACGGGGATCGCGCGCAATGTTCCGGCAATGTCCGGGCACCAGCGTGGTCCCTACGGCAGCCGGGGCGCCCAGCGCCCTCCCTGCCCACCGTGGCATGCACCTCACAGGAGAACCCAACATGCTCAGCACTTCCGCACTCAGCTTCCGTGGTCTGGCGATGGCCCTGGCACTTCTTGCCGGCGTGGCCGTGGTCAGTGATGCCAGCGCGATGTCGAGGAAGGACAAGCGCACCGTGGTCGGTGCCGTCGTCGGCGGCGTGGCGGGTCACCTGATCTCCAACGGCGACCCGGCCGCCACCGTCGGCGGCGCGGTTGCCGGCGGCGCCATCGGCAACCTGACCACCTCCGACCGCCATGACCGCCGCTACGACGGGCGCTATGACCGCCGTTATGACCGTGGCTACGATCGCCGTTATGACCGGGGCTACAACCGCGGTTATGGCCATGACCGCCGCGATGACCGTCGCTGGCAGCGCGAGCGCCATGACAACCGTTACTACCACGACCGCGGCCGCCATCGCGGCTGGTAAGCGCGCCGGCCACAGGCCGCACATGATGTGTCCCTGACGGGCGGGTCGATGACCCGCCCGTTTGCGTCTGTGGCGTCCATGGCGTTGAATGCGCAGCCTTGGATGTTCCTTTACTCACCAGCGGCCGTGGCATGACTTCTTCCCCCCATCGCGTGCAGGGCCTCAACAACGACGAGGTCGCCGCTGACTGGCCGGCGATCGACGCGCAGGAGATCACCTGGCTGCGTGGCCATTTTCCGCAGCTGGGCGCGGACAGCACGCTGCGCTGGCACAGCCCGCGTCCGTTGTCGGCCGCGGCCATCGTCGACGGCACGCGCGGTCCGGTCTTCATCAAGCGCCACCACCACAGTGTGCGCAGCGCTGGAAGCCTGGAAGAGGAACACCGTTTCATCGCGCATCTGGCGACTGCCGGCATGCCGGTAGTGCAGGTACTGGCCAGCAACGAGGGCCGCACCGCACTCGAACACGGCCAGTGGACCTACGAACTGCATGCGGTGGGCGCCGGCAGGGACCTTTATCGCGAGCTGCCGTCATGGTCGCCGTTGACCGACGTCGCCCAGGCCCGCGAGGCAGGGCGCATGCTGGCCACGCTGCACCGCGCGGCAGCCGGCTACCACGCCCCGCAACGCAGTACCCATCTGCTGGTGGCACGCGACGACCTGATCCGCGCCGATGACCCGATCGCCGCGCTGAAGGCCGACCTCGGCAACCGCCCCGGGTTGGCCCGCTACCTGGCGCGCATTCCCTGGGAAGAACAGCTGCACCGCGACGTGCTGCCCTGGCACCACGGCCTGGCCGCGCGCCTGCAGGACGAACCACGGCTGTGGGCGCACAACGACTGGCACGTTTCCAACCTGCTGTGGAACGACGACGGCACGATTGCCACGGTGCTCGATTTCGGCCTGGCCTCGCCGACCAGCGCGCTGTTCGACCTGGCCACCGCAATCGAACGCAACGCGGTGGCCTGGCTGCAGCTGGAGCGCGGCACCGACGCGGTACGCATCGATATCGCCCTGGCCCTGCTGGACGGCTACCGGCAGGAATTGCCGCTGTCGCCCACGCGCGTGCACCTGCTGGCCGACCTGCTGCCGATGGTGCATTTCGACTTCGCTCTGTCCGAAGTGGAGTACTTCGAGGGCGTCACCGGCTCCACCGCGAATGCCGACGTCGCCTGGCAGCCGTTCATGCTCGGGCATCCGGCCTGGTTCGCCTCGGCCCCCGGCCAGGCCCTGCTGGCGGCCCTGCACGCCGCCGCGTAAGCCGCGAGCCACCCAACCCGCTGGGTACCCAGTAGATCGACGCCATGCGTCGATGATGCGCTCGGCCGAGGTCAGATCCGTTGCCGCTGTAAAGGGATCTGACCCCGGCTGAAGGGCGGTAGCTCGCAAATCCGTACCATTTGTAGTGAAATGGTCACCTGAAGCGGGGGTGCCTGGATTTGCCAGGCTGAGAGAGTCCCTTGGAACCTGATCCGGTTTGCACCGGCGTAGGGAGCTTTGAGCCGCAGCCACACCCCCGTCATGGGCCGGTGCACCTGCGCGCCGTCGCTTCGTCTCCCTTGTTGTCTGAAGACGAATCGAATGAACCGCTGCCTGCGCCCCACCCTGCTCGCCCTTGCCCTCTGCGCTGCCCTGCCGCTGTACGCCAGCGAGGCAGGCACCGACGCCGTTGATGCTCCGCCGTCCTCGCCCACCGATCTGGCGGCAGTGCGCGTGCAGGCCGGCAAGCCGGCCACCGACACCTCGCGCGTCAACGCGTTCGGCGGCGGCTCCTGGAAGGACACGCCCGCTTCGGTGAACGTGCTGGAGCGCGACTACCTCGACCGTCGCCAGGTGCGTTCGCTGTCCGAGCTGGCCAGCAACGATGCCTCGCTGGGCGATGCCTATGCGCCGGTGGGCTACTACCAGAACATCGCCATCCGCGGCTTCGCGCTGGACGCGGCCACCGGCTACCGGTTCAACGGCATGTCCATCGCCGGCGAACAGCGCCTGGCGCTGGAGAACATCCAGGAAGTGCAGATCCTGAAGGGCGAAACCGGCCTCGCGGCTGGCGTGATGGCGCCCGGCGGCATCATCAACTACGTGGGCAAGCGCCCGGCGGAAGTACGCACGGTCACCCTGGGCACCGATTCGGAAGGCTCGCGCTATGCCGCCGTGGATGTCGGCCACTGGCTGACCCCGCGCTTCGGCGTCCGCTTCAATGCCGCCTGGGATGCCAACGATTCCTACGTCGAGCATGCCGACGGTCGCCGCAACTTCTATTCGCTGTCCACCGACTGGCTGATCGGCGAACACGGCAAGCTGGAAGTGGATGCCAACTACCAGACCAGCTCGCAGCGCTCGGTGTCCGGCTTCCAGCTGCTGGGCGCGCGGGACCTGCCACGCGGCGTCGACCGCGAGCGCCTGCTCGGCTACCAGCCGTGGCAGCGGCCGGTGGACATCGCCAGCACCAACATCACCGCCCTGCACACCTACGACTTCAACGACGCCTGGCAGTCGCGGCTGTCGATCGGCCACAGCCGCTCGGTGATCGATGACAACGTCGCCTTCGCCTATGGCTGCTACTACACCGCAGGGTGCGCAGATGGCAGTGTGCCGGGCAACTATTTCGCCCCCAACGGCGACTACGACATCTACGACTACCGCAGCCCGGATGACACCCGCCGCAACCAGCAGGCGCGTGCCGAACTGCGCGGCAGCTTCGACACCGGCAGCGTCGGCCACCAGCTGAGCATCGGCGCGGACTACTTCCGCCGCACCGTCGACAAGCGCCCGAGCGTCAACGAGTACGTCGGCACCAGCAACATCCACGATGCGCAGGTGCCGGTGTTCGAGCCCTCACCGAAGATGCCGGGTGCATCGGCACGGCGCCTGGACAGCCGCCAGACCGCGTTCTTCGCACTGGACCGGATGAGCTTCGGCGATGACTGGCAGTGGCTGGCCGGTGGCCGCTTCGTGCGCCTGGACGAGCGCGCCTATGACAAGCGCGGCACGCCGCAGCGCCACAGCCGTTTGTCGCGCTTCCTGCCGCAGACCGCGCTGGTGTGGAAGGCCACCGACCAGCTCAACGCCTACGCCAGCTACGTGCGCGGCATTTCGCTGGGCCAGGAAGCACCGTTCTGGACGTCCAACGCCGATACCTTCCTGCCGTCGATGCAGTCGCGGCAGCTGGAAGTGGGTGTGAAGTACGTACCGGTGGACGCTCTTACCCTGGGCGCCGCAGTGTTCCGCACTACCCAGCCCTACCAGTACGCAAAGCCGGACGGCAGTGATGCCGGCTACACCTTCGTCGAAGAAGGCAAGCAGACCCATACCGGCCTGGAACTGACCGCCAACGGCCAGCTGACCGACGCGCTGCAGATCGTCGCCAGCGCCAGCGTGCTGCAGGCGCGCGCACGCGACAGCGGTACTCCGGCCTATGAAGGCCATCAGCTGGTGAACGTGCCGAAGGTGCGCGCCAGCGTGCATCTGGCCTATGCACTGCCGTTCGCCGAGGGCCTGGAGGTGACCGGTGGTTGGCGCTATGCCGCCGCCAACGTCGCCCGCGCCGATGGCGGTGTACGCGCACCGGACTACTCGGTGTTCGACGCTGGCCTGCGCTTCCAGCACCGCCTGCACGAGCGTGCCGTGACCTGGAACCTGTCGGTGGACAACCTGTTCAACCGCTTCTACTGGCGCGACACCGGCAGCAGCGGCGGTGACTACTACCTGTTCCCGGGCGCACCGCGACAGGCACGCCTGTCGGTGACGTTCGCGCTGTGAGCGGCGTCGCGCTCGAGTGGACTGCAGCCCTCTTCAGCATCCTCGGGGTGTGGCTGATGGCGAAGCGACGGCTGGCCGCGTGGCCGGTCGGCCTGCTGTCGGTCGCGCTGTATGGCGCAGTGTTCGCCGAGGCCAAGCTGTACTCGGACACGCTGCTGCAGGTCGCCTTCGGCGGTTTCCTGGTCTATGGCTGGATCAACTGGCGCCAGCACGCGGCCGATGAAGGCAGCATCCGCATCGTGCCGCTGGCGCGCGACACGCTGCTGCGCGACCTCGCCATCGGCCTGTGTGGCGGCGTCGCGCTTGGCGCCGGCATGCATACCTTCACCGATGCGGCGCTGCCATGGCTGGACGCGATGCTGACCGCGTTGAGCTTGGTCGGGCAGTGGTGGCAGGCACGCCGACACGCCGCCTGCTGGTGGGTGTGGATCGTGGTGGACGTGGTCTACGTGGGCGCGTACCTGTTCAAGTCGCTGCACGTGACTGCTGCGTTGTACGTGTTCTTCCTGGGCCTGGCATTGTTCGGGCTGCGGGCGTGGCGTGCAGCCGCGCGGGAACCGCAGCTGGCAACGCGGTAGAGCCTCGCCATGCGTGGCTGTTGTGGGCAATCGGCACGCGATCCACGCATGGCGTGGATCTACTGGTAGTCGCCAACCTTGGTTGGCACCTGCCAAACGCAGCCACGCATGCGGAGACACATAGTAGAGCCTCGCCATGCGTGGCTGTTGTGGGCAATCGGCACGCGATCCACGCATGGCGTGGATCTACTGGTAGTCGCCAACCTTGGTTGGCACCTGCCAAACGCAGCCACGCATGCGGAGACACATAGTAGAGCCTCGCCATGCGTGGCTGTTGTGGGCAATCGGCACGCGATCCACGCATGGCGTGGATCTACTGGGTAAGCACCAGCCCCAACCGCAGCGGCTGGCGCATGTCCTTCGGCGGCGCCGCCGGCAACGCCGTGGCCTGCAGCGTCGCACGCAGATCGGCATCCACCTGGGCATCACCCAAGCTGTCGAATTCCAGTTTGGAGATCGCGCCATCGCGGGCGATCCACACGCTCACCACCAGCGGTGTCGGCGTATCGGGATGCTCCTGCAGCCAGGCCAGCAGGCGCTGGGCGCGTGGATCCTGTTCCTGCTGCAGGCGCTGCTGCAACTCGCCGCTGACGGAGGCGGCATAGGCCATCCAATGCGCAGGCGCGTCCTGTGCGGACACGCTGGCGCTGCCCAGTGCCAGCAGGCCCAGCAACCATGCCACCGGGCGCCAGCCGCGGCGCGTGGTGCGCCTGTTGCCTGCAGAATCCATCACCCACGTCTCCACTGCCGTCCAACGCATCATGGTCGGCGCTGTAGATGACAGGCAGATGGCGGAGGCTGCAGTAGAGCCACGCCATGCGTGGCTGTTCTGGGCAACCGGTTGATCCATCCACGCATGGCGTGGATCTACCTGGCTGCCCCGCCCGGCGTGATCAGTCGCCCAAGTCGGCCAACACCTTGCGCGAGGGGGCGAAGAAGGTGACGCCGGTGGTCGCGGTGGAGAAATCGAGGATGCGGTCGTGCAACGGCGCGGGATTGCCGATGAACATCCGCTCCAGCATCTGCTCGATCACCCACAGCCGACGCGTGTAGCCGATGAAGTAGGTGCCGTACTCGCCACGCCCCGGGTTGGCGAAGGGCATGTTGTCGCGCAGGATCTCGTGCTCGCCGTCGGCATCCTCGATGGTGCACAGCGTCTTGTGCGACTTCTGCGCGTCGGCCGGCGCGTCATCCAGCTCCATGTTGTCGTGCTTGGTGCGGCCGATGATCGCTTCCTGCGCTTCGGTCTTCTGCGCACGCCAGGCATCGAGGTTGTGCAGGTACTTCTGCACCACCACGTAGCTGCCGCCGGCATGGTCGGGATCCTCTTCGCCGACGATGGTCGCCTCCGGCAGCGACAGGCCCTCCGGGTTGGCGGTACCGTCGACGAAATCGAGCAGGTCACGGCCATCGAAGTAGCGGAAACCGGCCACGTCATCCACCGCTTCCACGGCATCACCGAAGGCGAGGAGCAGGTTCTTCTCAAACGCCACGATCAGGTCCATCGTGCGCGCACGGATGTGGTACAGCAGGTCGCCCGGCGTGGATACCGCCGTATGGGTGGCACCCTTCACTTCCTGGAACGGCTTCAACTCGCGCGGTGGCGTGCTGCCCACCAGCGGCGCCCACACGCGGTGGCCAATGGCCACATTGCAGGTAAAGGTGCGTTCGATCTCGCGGATGGCGGTGTTCTTGATCAGGTCATCGGTGCTGGCCAGCACCTCACGCACTTTCGCCAGCGACGCCTCATCGTCCTTCACCGTCAGCACCAGGAACGCGGCCGAATGGGTCAGCGGCGCGGTGATCTGCTGCGGCTCGTTGTCGAGCGTGTGGTTGAGGGCGGTGATGGGGGCGGGCTGGGCGTTCACGGCAGTTCCTGCTGGCTTGAGGCGGGCACATCGCATGGGGCGATGTGCGGGCGATCATAGCGGAACGGCGTTGCCGGCGACGGAGCGGTTCTCAGTTCGCGGCGAGCGTGAGCCATTCGTCGGCGAGCGCGCGTGCCCGCTGTTCGCTGTCGGTGATCGAATGCTCCGGCTGCTGCAGCCGCCACTCTCCCTGCCATTGCGGCAGCATGTGTCCGCGCAGGAAATGCTCGACGCGGAAGCTCTGCCCGACAGCATGGATGCAGACCAGCCGGATGCCGTCCTGGGAGACAACAGCGTCCAGCAGCTGCCAGCCATCCGCAGCATCGCGCAGCAGATGCGCCCCGGCGATCTCGATCACGTCCATGCTGTGCGACTACGCCGTGGTCACGGTGAACTGTTGCGGCGTGCGCCACGCAACCCGAAGGTAGGCGCCCTGCAGCAAGCCGCCATCGCGAAAGTGTTCGAACACGTCGGCCGGGCACCACTCCCTACCCGCCGAGAAGGCTACGCCGAGGTCACGCAGACGGATGAAGACGATGGCCTTGGCTGCGTCGTCGGCGACCGGCAGGGTGAGGGTGTCTGCCTCGCCAGCGGTGAAGCCCAGCGCCTGCAGCGAGGTCCGCGGGCGGCCGTTCAACAACATCACCTTGATGCAGTTGCCGTCGGCCTGCCTCACGTAGGCGTCGATGTGCGTTTCCATTGGCGGATTGTAGAGGCAACGCGACCCCACTTGCAGCGTGCTGCTGGTCGATCATTTGAGGCCTGGCCATGACACTGCTAGCCTGCGGATGTGCGGCCTGCAGAGGCTCGCCATCCACACACTTCACGGAGGAAGCAGTCGATGGTCCACTCACCGATGCAATGGAGGCATGGGCCCGTTGCTGCGGCGCTGGCGTTGCTGCTGGCCGCCCCGCTGCAGGTACACGCCGCAAACGAAGGGTCTTTCTTCGACGCACTTGAGCGCTATGGTGCCGATGACTTCAGCGGCTGTGCGCATTTTCTGGATGACCTGCTGCAACGTGGAGGCCATTTTCCCGAGGGTGGCGAACTGCTGCTGGTTGAATGCACGGCAGCGGCCGGCGACCTGGGAAAAGCGATGGACCATGTAACCACGCTGCTTCCCAGCGGCAGGCTGTCGGCCGATGACCTGCTGCACAAGGATCGGCCAGGATTGAATGCGCTGCGCAACGGCCCGGCGTGGCCGGACATGCGCAAGCGCGTGCTGGCCGCCGAGCAGCAGCGCCTCGCATTGCTGGACGCGCCCCTGCGCAGGGAACTGCTGGAGCGCGCCGAGCGCGACCAGGCGGCACAGCATGCGGCTGTCGACGCTGGTGGTGGCGAAGCATTCAAAGCGACAGCTCCAGTGATCAAGGCCAACGCCGATTGGCTGAAATCGGTGGTAGCCGACAAGGGTTGGCCGACGTATGCCCTGGTCGGACATGATGGTGCCAAAGCCGCGTGGCTGCTGGTCCAGCACGCCGATCACGATCCCGTATTCCAGGCCGATATGTTGCCGTTGATCGAAAAGGCCGCCAAAGCCGGTGAAGCTGATTCTGCAGATCTGGCGCTACTGACTGATCGCGTGCTGCTGGCGCAGGGCAAGCCGCAGCGCTATGGCAGCCAGTTCACACAGGCCGATGATGGCGCGATGGAACTCCGCCCTACCGAAGACATGGAAGGCCTGGATGCGCGCCGCGAGGCGATGGGGCTGCAGCCACTGGCGCAGTACAAGGCCACGCTTTCAGAGATGTATGGCAAGCCGGTCCGATAGCACGGCGCTTGCCGAGGCTTAGTCCCGGTCGCTCCACACCGCCAGCACGTAACCGTCCAGATCGCGGAAGTGAAAGCGACGGCCACCGGGGAAAGCGAACACGTCCTGCACGATTTCGCCGCCGGCCGCGACGATGCGCTGCTGTGCATCGGCCAGATCCGAAAAGTAGAGAATCACCAGCGCGCCTCCCGCGGCTGTCACCGCCTCGTCAGCCACGAAACCCCCTTTGAGGCGGCCATCATCGAACTCGGTATAGGCCGGACCGTAGTCAGTGAAGGACCAGCCGAAGACCTGCCCATAGAACTGCTTGCTGCGGGCGATGTCGGCGACGTTGAATTCGATGTTGTCGATGCGGCGTTCGGCAGCGGTGGTCTCTGCGTGGCTCATGGTGCGGCTCCGTGGTTGGAGCGCACAGCATCGATCAGGGTTGAGCCGGCGTCTTGAACGAAACGGCCATCAACGCCCCCACTCCTGGCGCAGCGCACTGGCCGTCAGGCCGGACAGCTCGCGGGCCTCGCGGCTGAGGTGCGCCTGGTCAGCATAGCCCGCCTCGGCGGCCAGCATCGCCAGACTGTGCGCGGGCTGTGCCTGGCTGCAGCGCAGGAACCGCTGCAGGCGCAGGATCCGCTCCAGCGACTTTGCACCGTAACCGAACTGCGCCTGGCTGAAGCGGCGCAGGTTGCGCGGACTCATCGCCAGATGGGCGGCGAGTGCATCGATGCTGACGTCGCCCTTGGCTGCGTGCGCGAACAGCGCATGCGCACGTTTCGTGTGGTCGTCCACCACGGCCGCGGTCATGTTCTGTTGCAGGCAATCGGCCAGGCGGTGCAGGCGCTGCTCGGGCGCGGCATGACCGACCGATGCCGCCGCCTGTGTTGCCCAGCGGGCATTGAATTCAGCAAGAGGCACGGCCTGGCCGACGATGTCGGACAAGTCGATGCCAAGCGCAGCCGATGCTTGCCCAGGCCGGAAGCGCGCGCCCAACACCTGCGCACCGGGCGCCAGTTGTGGATGCGCGGAGGTACGGTCCGGCCCCACCACGAACAGTGCTCCATCACGCCAGAGGATATCCACGCAGCCATCGGGCAGAACGGTGATGCTGCCGCTGGCGTCGGCCGACAACTGGCTCTGCCAGAGCTGGCCGAACTGGCCACGCAGCGGCGCAGGCGCCAGGTGTTCCTGGTAGGCCGTGCCGGTGCCAGCAAGTGGAGATTCGGTGGAGGGGCGGTCCATGTCGCATTGTGCCGCGACAGCGCACGCCATGGTGACGGAACGTACCCTCGCTCGTCAGGGCCGCTGGCGGTAGCAGCCCTGCATAATGGGCTGTCAGGGCGCCGAAGCGTTGCACTGCAGCGGCATGGTGAACTGCCACCGCTTGCATTTGCCAAATCGACTGCGGCCGTCGCACACCCGTTCGATCTCGCCGTTTAGTTCAGCGGTTGCCAGGCCCCACGTCGCGCATTGGCGTGTGGCGGTCTGTTCGGCGGCCTGGCGGTTGGCTGTCGTCAGCTCCGGCTCTTTGCTCACCAAGGTCAGCACCACTTTGCCTTCGGTGCGGCTGGCACCCTTCAGGTTCCACTCGGCGTTGGGCCGTGCCTGCACGGTTCCCAACAGCAGCATTGCCGCCATCACGGCGATTACCTTCGTCTTCATCATGTCCCTTGATCGTGATTGCGCTGGAATCCGCCACGCCGGCCCATGAGGGGCTGAGCGGCGGCCCTGCACTCTACCCGATCCAAAAAAGAGAAGCCCGGCACGAGGCCGGGCTTCACTGGCGTATGGGAGAGAGGTCACACGCCAGTTACACGCACTAACGACAGGCGTTTGTTACCAGCTGAAGCGCGGGCCCACGAACCACTCGCGGTCGCCGGCCTTGGCCAGCTTCACTTCGCCACTCAGGCCCCAGTTCTGGTTGAACTTGGCGGTGGCGCCGACGCGGCCGTAGAACTCGCCGTCCGGGTTGATGCCGTGCTTCTTGCTGTAATCCTCGTAACCGGCCAGCGCATAGCCTTCCAGGTACGGGTTGAACGCGGTGCGCACGCCCACTTCAGTGGAGTAGCCGTTGAAGTCCAGGCCGTGCTTCATATCAAACTTCTGGTACGCAACACGAGCCACCAGGTCGGTGTTCGGTGCGATGCCGTAGTTGTAGCCGGCACCGATGCGCCACTGGGCGACATCGTTCTTGAAGGTGTCGGTTTCCTGCTTGCTGTAATCACCGAAGACATGGAAGTTCGGGTGCACGGCAACCGAGCCCTTCACGCCCCAGCCATCAGCGTCGCCGCCCTTGGCATCGGTGTTCACATAGCCGCCTTCAACGTAGTTGTACGACAGGCCATCGGCAGCCGATGCGGCGAACGGCAGCGCGGCCAACAGACCCAGGGCAAGCAGCGAATTCTTGATCATCGGGATACACCTTTAATTATTTTGGTTTCGTCGAACGCCCCTCGGGAGGGGAGGGATAAGGGGCGTTCGACAGGTGTGAATTATCCGTTTGTTGATGAAATCAGCCCTGAATATTGAACTGACCGGTACATGAATGAGGTTCCTGTTCAGGGAACTCTGGATACGTCATGTAGTAGCCGTCGGGCGCAGGACGAAGGGCATGACCGCTTCGTGCATCTGATCGACGAAGAGAACTGCACGTGTAGCAGTGAGGTGCGGGCGTCGCTGTTGCGCGACGCTCATCTGCGCCCATTCATTAGGACAGCGTGAGCCCGCTTCATCCTGATGAATTGGCTGTATCGAAGCGGCGCAAGGGCATCGACCGATGCAGCACAGCGCGCGTGTTCCCGCTTGTTAAGGTTGGCTGCTTGCCGCACCTTCACGGCCCATCCACGTCTTCCAACTGCAGCTGAAAGCACTTCGCAGCGCCGGGAACAAACGCCGCTATATTCCAGACTCCCCAGACGAAGGAGGGAGTGGAATGTTCCTGACCAAGCAGCAAATCAACGCGGCACGTGCCGTCACCGTAGCCATCGTTGCTACCGTAAGCCTCGGTGCTTGCGCCACCTACAAAGACGAATTCGCTTCGATCAACTCACGTCTCGACCAGCTCGACGTGAAGGTGCAGGGCGCGGCGCAGAGCGCCGAATCCGCCAACCAGTCCGCACAGCAGGCCAACCAGCGTCTGGATCAGATTGAAGGCCGCGTCCAGCAGCTCGAAAGGGTCCCGGGCCGCAAGCCGCGCGGGTAACCGCTCTCCCACCCACTTTGATGAACGCTTGAACCAGACACCAGTGGCCTTCGCCGGCCACTGGTGTCTTTCAACCTCTCGGTCTTCATCCGAAGGAGCCGTCCCATTCGTACGTACTCATTCCCTGCACGCCGGGCCGTGTCGGCCGCGCTGACCATCGCGCTGGCATTGGCAGGCACCAGCGTGGCCAGTGCCAAGAATGGCAAGGAAGCAAAAGAAGCACCTGCCGCGGAAACGGCGAACGCCGCCGATGAACTTCCGCAGGGCCAGGAAGTATCCGAGACCGTCATTGCACTGGCCGGCTGGGTAGTCGCCAGCAAGGACAACCAGGGCTATCCGTTCGCGATCATGGACAAGGCCGCTGCGCAGGTCCTGGTCTTCGGCGGTGACGGCAAGCTGCGTGGCGCGGCGCCGGCATTGTTTGGTTCGGCCATCGGCGATCACTCGGCGCCCGGCGTCGCCAAGCTCGCGCTGAGCGCGATTCCAGGCCACGACCGCACCACCCCGGCCGGCCGTTTCATTGGTGGCTATGGCCCGTCCGAGGACGCCGGACGCGTGCTGTGGGTGGACTACGATTCCGCCGTGTCGATGCATCCGCTTCCCCCGGGCACCCCGAAAGAGAAGCGCAGCGAACGACTGGCATCCGCCACGCCGGACGACAACCGCGTCACCCACGGTTGCATCAACGTCTCACCCGGGTTCTACGAGCAGATCGTGAACCCCACGTTCGAGAAGGGCGGCGTGTTCTACGTGCTGCCGGACAAGGACTCGATCGAGGAAACGTTCCCAGAGTTCGCGCAGAGTCGCGCGGCTGCGAAGGGCGGCGATGAGAAGGACGCACGCCACGCCCGCAAATGAAGCGCGGTTGTGAAGGCTGAGGAACCAGTCACGGCGGAGCGCAGCAAGACGTGCTTCGCTACGCAAGCTCCAGCCGCGGCATCTTGAACGTGAACAAGGTGCCGGTGGCCGCGCTGGACTGCACCTCCAGCGTGCCGCCATGAGCGCGCGCAATCTCCGACGCAATGTAGATGCCGAGGCCGAGGCCGGGCCGTGGCTGCTCACTCTTCTCGCGAGAGAACGGACTGAATATGGCGGCCATCCTCTCTGACGGAATGTGTCCGTCGTTGTGTACTTCGAGCGTAAGCATTTCGGGCGTGGCGTTGACGATCAGCGCAATTGGCGACGAGCGCGCTCCGTGTTCGGCTGCATTGGTGAGCAGGTTGGCCAGGAGCTGCGCCAATCTGCTCGGATCACAGACCACGTTGTCGTCCATCTGCATGCGGACCTTGATGTCCTGGCGGCCAGTGGCGATGGCCACCTCTTCCACAACCTTTTTCAGGTCTTCTTCCAGCGTGCTGGTCAGCTGCAGCGCGATGGGAATACCGCCGCCCAGACGCCCCCTGGCGAAATCAAGCACGTCGTTGATCAGTCCATCCATTCTGGCAACGCCTGAGGCGATGTGCGCGAGCATTCGTTGCTGACCCTCAGCGTTCAGCTCACATGCCAGCGAATCCGCGGCGATGCTGATTGCCTGCAGAGGACTGCGCAGGTCATGACCCAGCACGGCAATGAACTGGTCGCGCAGGTCGGCGACGCGGTGCGCGTCGGAGAGCGCAGTTTCCGCTCGCTCGAGGCGATCTTCCTTGTCGAGGTAGCTTCCTACCAGATCGGCCAGCAGCTCCATGGATCTCTGCACGTGGGCCACGTCGAAGCTGGCCGGTGCCGAGTCAATCGCGCAGAGTGTGCCGAAGAAACTTCCGTCCGGCCGATGGATGGGAACGGACGCATAACTCTCGAGCCCGTAGATCCGCGGGGTGTGATGCGTGGCGTAAACCGGGTGCTTGCTCGCATGCGCAAATACTACCGACGTTGCCGACTGCCTGATCTCATCGCAGATGGTTGTCTCGAGCACCAGTTGGCCACCGGGAACCAGCCCGAACCCGAGGGTGTCGAATGTGGCGCAGGCGGTCCAGGTGGTCTGGGTCACACGGGCAATGGCGGTGAATCGGGAGCCGGTGATGTGGGCTACGGTCTCCAGGATTCGCGGCACGGCCTGGATTCGACCAATCTCGGCGATGTCGTCCAGCAGATGGGGGTCCGTCAGCTTCTGCATGGTCGTTCGTCCGGTGGGCAGCGCATCATCCCATGGAACCCGGGAGAAGGTTGATGCGAGGGCGATTGCCGCCTTTTCAGGCCAAGCCGTGACGGGCCCGGGGTCGAATACCCGGATCTGCCAGGCCAACCCATGAGTTGGCACGGGCATGGGGAAGGCAGGCGTGCCTCAGGCGGCCACACCTGACCGGGATCGGACGCGGCGTGTGCCGATCACATTGTCCAGGTGATGTCAGCCTCGCGGGCGGCAGACTCGAACTGCGGCCGACCGAACCAGTAGCCTTGCATCAGGCTGATGCCGAGATCCGACAGACAGTGCGCCTCATCGCGGGTTTCTATGCCCTCGGCAATGACATCGATGGCCAGTTGCCCGCACATGGACACCACGCCGGCCACGATCGCGCGACGCGAGGGGCTATGGTCGATTCCCCGGATCAGCGCCATATCCAGCTTGACCATGTCCGGCTGGAAGTCGGCCAGCAGATTAAGGCCGGCAAAACCGGCACCGAAATCATCAATGGCCGTCTTGAAGCCGATACGTTTGTACTCGCTCAGGATCTCGGCCAACCATTTTCCATCGCTGATCTGCTCTCCCTCCACGGTTTCAAAGATGATTCGCTCAACAGGAAAACCATGCCGATCCGCAGCTTGCAGCGTGGAACGGATGCACACCTCGGGCCGATAGATCGCATTGGGCAGAAAATTGATTGAAAGATGAGAGCGCAGATTCAACGATGCCGCGATCCGGATCGCCTTCTCACGGCAGGCCTGGTCGAACGAATAACGGTTGTCCGCGGTGACACGTGACAGCACCGAACCTGCGGGCTCGCCGGCCGCACCGCGCACCAACGCTTCATGCGCGAATACCTTGCGTGCATGCACATCCACGATCGGCTGGAATGCGTAACTGAATTCGAACTGCAGCGGATCCGCATTGCGGCACTGTGCACATCCGGCGCGCATATCGGAGGGAGGCATGCGGTTGATTCCATGTTCGGGCTAACGCCACGAGAATAGCCGACGCCCATCAGCACCATGTGGAGGCCATCGGGGTCGGCGCCGAACCTACGGGCCAGAAGGCAACAGCAATGCCTGCGCTCGGTCTGAAAGCGGGCAGCCCTGCTGGTGCAGCAGCGCGATGGCTTCCCTGGTCCGTCGAACCAGGCCGGTATTGGCGATGAACGTCATCTTCGCTGCGTGGAACTCCAGCACAACATTCTCGGTTCCGGGGGCCTTCCGATAATCCACCCTGGCAATCTCGCTATAGGGCCGGGTGCGCGTCCGTAGAACGCGATACTCCACCTGGTCTGCATGCAGAATCAGCTTCGGGTTGAGGCTGTTGCTCGCCCAAGCAAACCAGGGCAGGAACGTGAGTCCTGCGAAGGAAGCCTCCAGGGTGACGATCAAGGGTTTCTGCAAAACGACCTCCTGCAGCATTGCAGAAGCTTAGTCCAGTTGCGCCGCTTTTCGGCTGCTCTGTCGTCATTGCCTTGCTGACGTGGCAGCACACTACGCTGGCAACCACGACCCATGTCGCATATCCCTCTATCGCTTAGGGCCCTTGCGCCATCGGCGTCTGGGGCGGCTTAACAGCATGCAAGAATGCCGAAAGCGTCTTGCATCAAGCGTTGAATGCAACTTGTCTGATTGGCACTCCGCGTCGGCACAGGTACAGATGACGGGCCATCAAGAAAAGATGGCCGGGCCTCGAAAACCCGTGCTTCTGTTTGATTACGCTTGCCAGCCGGCGTCACCCCGTGTGGCGCCGGCTGGCAATCCGTCTGCCGGCTATGGCGGGCGGAGCGTGGAGGCCTTGTGCCTGCCGGTTCAACAGGAGCCCGGTTTTCGAGCCACGTCTCCGCCCGCCACCCTTATGTGGCGGCTACCGTCTGTCCTGCACGGAGCCCCAGCCATGACTACACCGGAATTCCCTCGCCCCCACCCCTATCGCGTTGCGGGCGATGAGGTATCAGAGCCACCACCTGCGCTCGACCCCACGGCTTTCATTGCCACCCTGACGCGGATTGGAAAAGGCGCAGCCGCCGATGGCCAACCCTGGCCGGAGCGTCACCAGATGCCCGGCCGGCGCATGGCGCTGGCCGATGCGGACTGCGCACTGGCGGGCCTGCGCGTAGCGCTGGAAATGCTGCTGGCGGCCGAGCGGGTCCGCCAGAACGGCCCGGACGACGAATACGTGGGCGATCGGGTGATGGAAGGCCTGATGATGGCGTGCCTGGCGCTGACCGCGCAGGTCAGCGCGCGGATGCGGCCGGAGGAATAACGCCGGCAACGCTTCCGGCGTTACCGCCCATCATTCGCAGGGATCGCCTTCTTCCTTCAGCATCGCCTCGTCCACCGGCCGCTCGCGCTCGATCAGGGCGCGCTGCTCCGCAGTCGGCTCGCCCAGCCACCACACTTTGCAGCGGGCGGTAAGGCGACCGACCATCTTCGATTGCGTCGGCGAGTACAGCATCGCCAACGCGGTGGTCGGGCACTGGTGCGCCTGGCAGGCGGTGTAGAGCCACCACGGCTCGCCCTGCAGCACCATCAGTTCGCCAGGACCGCTGGGACCGCTCAACAGGCGTTCGCGCAGGGAGGGGATGGTCTTGTCGGGCGATTCGGCCGCCGCAGTGTTCTTCATCAGAGCGTTGAACGCGGCCAGCACCTTCGGGTCCTTGCGGCCGCAGTCGTCCACGGTGTTGCCGCCGATCAGGGTGAAGAAATAGGTGGCCAGCGGATTGTCCTTGCAGGTGAGCTCCGCGCCGGGGGTCTCTCCTTCCGGCTCACCTTCGTTGTCCCACACCGAGGGGTCCACGCCGTCTTCGATGGACGGCTCGTTCTCGACCACCGTGGCGGTGGCGGCTGGAGCTTCGGTCGCCGGTGCGGCGGTAGCGGCGGGCGTGGCAGCGGTGCCTGCGTCCGGTGCGGGTGCCGGCGTCTGCGTGCACGCGGCCAGCAACGCGACCATCGCCGCCATTCCCATCATTCGAGACGTCATTCCCTGTCCTGTGTGCATTCGCCCAGCTGGCGCCCGCGTGATTCTACCCGCCAGCCAAGACGGATATTCTGGCAGTCACGCCTTTCATCGCCGCCAGGATGCAGACGCATGTGCCGTTCAAGACTTGCCGTGATTCTCATCAGTGGCCTGTTGCTGGCCGCGCCTGTCGTTGCGCAGGAGGCCGCTGCGCCCTCGCCCGCCGCACGTGTTGCCGATGTCGCCCTGCCCGCTGCGCTGGATCGGGTGCTGCGCGATTACGAACAGGCGTGGCGTACGGGTGATGCGAAGGCATTGGCGGGGCTGTTCGCTGAGGACGGTTTCATCCTGCAGAGCAACCAGCCGCCTGTGCGCGGGCGCGCGGCAATCGAGGCAGCGTATGCCGGCCAGGGAAGCAGCCCGTTGCGGCTGCGCGCGCTGGCCTATGCCGCCGAGGAAACCACCGGTTACATCATCGGTGCCTACACCTACGGCAACAGCGTGGGCGATACCGGGAAGTTCACGCTGACGTTGAAGCGGGTGGCGGGTGGGCCGTGGATGATCTTTTCGGACATGGACAACACCAACGCGCCGCCGCGGCCGCGATGATGGGCGTTACGGGTTCCACAGTAGATCCACGCCATGCGTGGATGGGTTTCGCGCACGCACAAAAAAAAACCCGGCGCTGGGCCGGGGTTTTTCGATTCACTTGAACAGCGTGTCCGGATACTCCGGTTTCTGTTCGCGTGCCAACAGCGCACGCAATCCTTCTTCCGGGGTCTGCTCGCCATGCAGCACGGCGCGCACGCGGTCGGAGATGGGCAGGTCGATGCCATGACGGCGCGCCTGTCGCATCACTTCGTCGGCGGTCTGCACCGATTCAACCACCTGGCCGATTTCGCGGATGGCGTCCTGCAGCGTCTGCCCGCGGCCAAGGGCCAGGCCCAGGCGACGGTTGCGTGACAGGTCGCCGGTGCAGGTCAGCACCAGATCGCCCAGGCCAGCAAGGCCCATCAGCGTTTCCGGCTTGGCACCGATCGCTGCGGCCAGGCGAAGCATTTCGTTGAGGCCGCGGGTGATCAGGCCGGCACGGGCGTTCAGGCCCAGCTGCATGCCATCGGCCACGCCGGTGGCCACGGCCAGCACGTTCTTCATCGCACCGCCCAGCTCGGCACCGACCATGTCGTCGCCGGTGTAGGCGCGGAACGCCGGACCATGCATCGCCTCGGCCACCGTCTGCGCGAACTCGGGCACGTCGCCGTGTACGGTGATCGCGGTCGGCAGGCCCAGGGTGACTTCCTTGGCGAACGACGGCCCGGTGACAACGGCCAGCGGCACATCCTCGCCCAGCACTTCGCGCGCCACTTCATGCAGGAAGCGGCCGGAGCCGGGCTCGAAGCCCTTGGTCGCCCAGGCCACGCCGGCACCGGCCGGACGCAGCGGCGCCAGCGCGCGCACGGTTTCACCGAATGCGTGCGACGGGGTCACCACCAGGATCCAGGCGGCACCCTCCACCGCCGACGCCAGGTCGGTAGTAGCGCGCAGCGATTCCGGCAACGGAATGCCCGGCAGGTAGCGCGGATTCTCGTGGCGCTGGTCGATGGCTTCAACCACGGCGGCATCGCGCCCCCACAGCACGGTCTGGCGACCGTGCCGGGCGAGCAGCGTAGCCAGCGCGGTTCCCCAGGAACCGGCGCCGAGTACGGCAATCTTGTCAGCGGTAGTGCTCATCCGTGACGTCGCGGCCGGGATCAGGCGTTGCCGGCCGGCTCGGAGTCAGCCAGCGACGGTGCGTCGCCCTGCTCCTGGCGCTGGCGCAGGGTTTCTGCGTACAGGCCTTCGAAGTTGATCGGCTGCAGGAAGAACGGCGGGAAGCCGCCGGCCTGGATCAGGTCGCTGACCAGCTGGCGCACGTACGGGAACAGGATGTTCGGGCACTGGGTGCCGAGCAGCACGTCGATCGACTGCGGGTCCAGGCCGACCAGGCCGAACACGCCGGCCTGCTTCACTTCGGCCACGTACGCGGTGCGCTCGCCGGCCTGGCAGGTCAGGGTCACGGCCAGCACGACTTCAAAGGCATTCTCGCCCAGACGCTGGACCTGCTGGTTCAGGTTGAGCTGCAGTTCCGGCTGCACCTGGTCGTTGAAGATCGACGGGGCATTCGGCGACTCGAAGGAAACGTCCTTGACGTAGATCTTCTCGACGGTGAACGCGGGGCCGGTGGCGGCATCGACCGGCGCGACAGCGCCGTTGGTGGTCTCTTCGGACATTTCCAGTAACTCCAGTGAATGCAATGAAAACGATGGTCGAATTACTGCGATGGGGGCGGCGGAGGGCGCAAACAAGGCCACTTCCGCCATCGCCTGCGATCAGTTGCGGCCCTTGACCAGCGGCAGTTCTGCCTGCTGCCACGCGGGGATGCCGCCGTCGAGCACGAAGACCTTCTCGAAGCCGGCCTTCTTCAGCGCCTTGGCGGCGGTCTCGGACGCGTTGCCGCTGCGGCACACCAGTACCACCGGGGCCTGCTTGGCGTTGGCCACCAGCTTGTGCTCGGGGCCGAACGCGCTGGCCTGGGCACTGCGGCTGCCGGCAATGTGGCCCTTTTCGAAATCGGCGCTGGGCGACAGATCAACCACCACCGTGCCGCCTGCGTTGATCAGCTGGGTCAGTTCGGCGGGCTTGATGCCCTTGAAGCCCCGGAACAGGCGGCGGATTTCGGTGACGATGAGGGCCACGGTCAGGCCGACCAGGGCCGCGGACAGCATCGGGTTTCGGCCTGCGAAGGCCAGCAACTCTTCGTAATTCACTCAGGTCACGGGTCGATTAAGCGGGCGCCGATTGTCGCACAAGCCGGACGCGACCCGTCACTGCCCCTGCCAGAGGTCCGGCAGGCCCGCGCTTTGCCACCAGCGCTTGGCTTCCGGATCCCAGCGCCAGCGCTCGGTCACCACCACGGTGCGCTCGGCCTGGGTGTTCTGGTTGATCACCCCGATTTCCACCCGGCGCTCGACCAGGCCGCCATCCAGCGCTGCCGTGCTGCGCTCGCGGTAGGACGACACGCGCAGCTGGGCATAGCGGTTGAGTTCGAATTCGGTCGGCGGCTTGGACTTGCGCAGCTGCGGGTCCAGATAGGCGATGGCGTCGTCCATGCTGCCCCAGCGGATGGTGGCGCCGTAGGCGATCTGGGTCTCTTCCAGCAGCTTGCGCTGCTTGCGGCTGAGGTCGTCGGCGGCAGCACCGGCAGCGGCGCTGAGCAGCAGCAGGGAACACAGGAGGATCTGGATGAGGCGGCGCATCGGTGGGTTCCGCAGGGCGTCAGCCTGCCATCCTACCCTTTGGCGAAGGCAACGAAACGACCGCTGAATTCGGCCGCGGCCTTGCCATCGGCGCCCGGCTGGGTCGCGACAATGCTGATGCGGGCCTTGCCGCGCTGGCGGAAGGTGGCCAGGAAGGTATCCCAGGCACCGCTTGCGGTGGCTTCGGCGTGGGCGTGGGCGTGCAGGTCTTCATAGACCGGCGCCAGGTAGCGCAGGTTGCTGTCGGCCACGTAGACCTCGGCGTCGTGGCCGGCCAGGCGCAGGCGCAGGCTGACCAGCGCCCAGCCGGACAGGGTCAGCACCGAGGCCAGGCTGCCACCGAACGCGTTGCCCTTGTCGTTGACGTTGGCCACCAGCGGCGCGGTGATGCGCAGCACGCCGTCGGCATAGCCATCCAAGCGGATCTGCATCGCGCGGACCGCCGGCATGCAGTCCAGCACGTCCTGCAGGGCAGCCAGCGAAGAGGTCAGGGCATCAACAGCCATCAGCAGCAACCACGACAACAAAGGGCCCGCATAATGACGGGAATGGCCAACCATACGATACCCACTGGCTGGACCCTGATCTCACTGCGCCCGCAGGGCCAGCAGGCGGCGCTGCGCCACGCCGCAGCAGCGCTGGGAGGCCGTACCGTCGCGCTTTCGCCCTGGCGGCTGCAACGTCTGCATGACACTGCTGCAGCGCAGCAATTACAACGTGCGCTGACCAGCGATCGGGTGGTGTTCACCAGTCCGGCGGCCGTCGCGGCGGCGGCCAGCCTGATACCGCTGGCGGCAGCGCAACGCAGCCCGTGGCTGACGGTGGGTGAGGGCACCGCGCGCGCGCTGCTGGCGCACGGCGTCGCCGACGTCCATGCGCCCCAGCGGATGGACAGCGAGGGCCTGCTGGCGATGCCGGTGCTGGGCGATGTGCGGGGCATGCAGATCGGGCTGGTGACCGCACCGGGAGGGCGTGGCCTGATTGCCGCCGAACTGCAGGCCGCAGGCGCACAGATCACCCGCGCCGATGTCTACCGACGGCTGCCGCTGCGCTTGTCGCGGCGCATGCTGGCGCGTTTGGCCCGTTCTCCGTCGCCCTGGCTGCTGGCCATCAGCAGTGGCGAGGCCTTGCAGCGTTTCTGGCAGCAGCTGCCCGCGCACTGGCAGCAGCGGCTGCAGGCGAACGCGATCGCGCTGGTGGCCAGCGAGCGGCTGGGCGCGCAGGCGCAGGCACTGGGGCTGACCCGGATAGTGCGCAGCGAGGGTCCCACCCACCTTCAGTTGATCGCCGCTGCACACACTGCGCTCACCGGCCCGGCAGCGACCTGAACAGGCACCCGGCAGTGGCTTGCCGGTGTCGTTGGCAACAGTGATGCTGTGCACAACGCTGCCTGCCGGATCTGTTCCGGCGTTGCCGCCGACAAGGAAGCCCGATGAACGACACTCTGCCGCCCGCTCCATCGCCCCATCGCCCCGTGCGCTGGCTGCTGCCGCTTGCCGCGCTGGCGGTGCTGGGCGCGGGCGGCTATGCCGGCTACCACTATTGGCAGAAGCAGCAGAGCGACCAGCTGGCGCAGGCGCAGACCACCGCCGTGCAGCTGAAGGGACTGGAGGCCACGGTCGAGGCCCTGCGCCGTGACCAGCGCGCTGCCAGCCAGCGCCTGCAGGATGCGGCCACCACCAATCGAGTGCTGCGCGACGAAATGCTGGGCCTGTCGCAGCGCAGTGCCTTGCTGGAAGAAAACCTGGCCAAGCTGGCCGACAGCGCCAACCAGGGCCGCCAGGCGGTGCAGCGTGATGAGGCCGAACTCCTTCTGACCCAGGCTGCGCAGCGTCTGGCCTTCGCCGATGACGTGGAGGGCTCGCGCCGTCTGTATGCGCTGGCCGCCACGGCATTGGCCGATCTTCCCGACAGCGACGGGCTGAACCTGCGCCAGGCGCTGGTGCAGGAACGCAACGCGCTGGATGCGTTGGGCGCGGGCCCTCGCGTGCAGTCGCTGCAACGCCTGGACGCACTGGGCAAGGCCCTGCAGGGCCTGCCTTCGCAGATCGCGCAGACGCCCGCCGACAACACCGCTAAACCGTGGTGGCAGGCCGCGCTGGCGCCCTTCGTGGACATCACCCCGAGCCGTCTGAACGGCCCGCTGACCTCGGCCGAGCGCACCACCATCGACACAGCGCTGCAGCTGGAACTGACCCTGGCCCGCGCAGCGATCGAGCGCGGCGACGGCAGCGGTCGCGATGCCGCGCTGAACAGAATCGATCTCTGGGCGCAGCGGCGCTGGCCGGATTCACCGGACCTGCGCGCGCAACGTGCTGAACTCCATGCCCTGCGCACGCTGCCATTGCAGGCCGACAACACCGTGCTTGGCAGCACCCTGCAACAACTGCGTACCCAGACCGACCGGAGGTAAGCCCGTATGAAACCCCTGCAATCACTGGTCGTGCTGTTGCTGGCAGTGGCCATTGGCGTGGTTGCCGCGCAATGGCTCGGCACCGATGACCTGAACCGCTACGGCGAAGTGACCCTGCGCTACGCCGGCTACGACTACCACAGCAACCTGCCGAAGGTGGCGCTGCTGTCGGTGATCGGCGTGCTGGTGCTGTGGCTGCTGTGGAGCCTGATCGCCGCACCGTTCCGTGCCTGGGGCCGCTACCGCCGCAAGCAGGGCCGGGTGCGCCTGATCGATGGCCTGCTGGCCTACGAGCATGGCCAGTGGCAGCGTGCTGAGAAGCTGCTGGACGGCGCCGCCAAGGATCCGGAAGTGAGTGGCGTTGCGCTGGCCAATGCCGTGCGCAGTGCGCAGGTGCGCGCCGATGCACCCGCTGCCGAGGCGCTGCTGCAGCGTCTGGGCGAAAGCGATGCGACGTTGCAGGCGCTGCTGCGCGCCGAACAGCTGCTGGCCAACGATCTGCCGGTGGATGCGATCAACGCACTGGACGTGGCGGCGATCCAGCCGCTGCCGCCGCGCGGTCTGTGGCTGCGTACCGAAGCGCTGGCACGTGCTGGCCGCGCGCACGAGGCATACGGCCAGCTGGGCGCGCTGCGCCAGACCAAGGTGCTGCCGGCCGAGGCCAGCAGCGAACTGGAAGCACACCTGGCCGCGCAGGCACTGCTGGAAGCCGGCGACGTCAACGCACTGGCTACGCAATGGGAAGCCACGCCGAAGGCGCTGCGACCGACCCCGGACGTGGTGGCCGCCTACGCCACCCGTGCGGTTGCACTGGACTGGGACGAACCGGCGCTGCTGGCGCTTGAGCAGGCGCTGGACCACCGCTGGGATGACGAACTGGTGGCGTTGTATGGCCGTCTGCCGGCCGAGCGTCTGGCTACACGCCAGGCCAACCTGCAGCGTTGGCGCAACGTGCACGACGACTCCGCCGCCCTGCGCCTGGCCCAGGGCCGCATCGCGCTGGCGCAGCAGCAGTGGGACGCCGCCGATGCGTTCCTGCATGAAGCCATCGCCGCGGGTGCCGGCGCTCCTGCATGGGAGGCGCTGGGTGAAGCCTTCGCACAGCGTGGCGAGCATGTACTGGCCGCGCAGTGCCTGACCAACGCACTGCGCCTGCAGCGTGGCGAAGACAGCGTGGCGCTGGTGCGGGCATCGGCAGCGGCCACTGACACGCCGCTGCATGCGACCGTCGAAGAGCAGCCGATTGCACCGTTGCCGCCGGTGTATGACGCCAACGAAGAGCGCGACGCGTTCGGCAACCCGCGGTTGCCGTAGCCCGCTTCGGTAGACGCCAACCTTGGTTGGCGTGTGGCCGCACCGGGATAACAAGAACGCCGCCCATCGGGCGGCGTTTTCGTGTGTAGATCCACGCCATGCGTGGATGCTCATCGAGCAGTGCCAAGCGAGCTTGGCATCTACCCGAGCAGTCGCATCACCGTTCGACGATCGCCACCACGCCCATGCCGCCGGCGGTGCAGATCGACACCAGCGCACGGCCACCGCCGCGCTCGGCCAGCTGCTTGGCCGCCGTGGCAATCACGCGTGCACCGGTGGCGGCGAACGGGTGACCGGTAGCCAGCGACGAACCCAGCAGATTGATCTTGTCCGGGTCGATACGCCCCATCGGTGCATCCAGGCCCAGGCGATTGCGGCAGTAATCCTCACTCTCCCACGCGCGCAGGGTGCACAGCACCTGCGCGGCGAAGGCTTCGTGGATCTCGTAGATATCGAAGTCCTGCAGGGTCAGGCCGTTGCGCTTGAGCATCTCCGGCACGGCCACGGTCGGTGCCATCAACAGGCCTTCGCCGTGCACGAAATCGACGGCCGACACGTGTGCGTCGCGCAGGTAGGCCTGCGGCTCGTGGCCATGCGCCCGCGCCCACTCTTCGCTGGCCAGCAGCACGGCGGCGGCGCCGTCGGTCAGCGGGGTGGAATTGGCAGCGGTCAGGGTGCCGCGGCCGGACACCTTGTCGAAGGCCGGCTTCAGCGTGGCCAGCTTCTCCAGCGAGGTGTCGGCGCGGAGGATGTTGTCGCGCTCGACGCCGCGGAACGGTGCGATCAGGTCGTTGAAGAAGCCGCGCTCATAAGCAGCAGCCAGCTTCTTGTGCGATGACACCGCCCACTCGTCCTGCGAGTCGCGCGAGATGTTCCACTCCTTGGCCATGTCCTCGCAGTGGTCACCCATGCTCTTGCCGGTACGCGGTTCGGCCACGCCCGGGAACTCGGGCTTGAGCTCGGCGAACTTGAAGCCGGAGGTCAGCGCGCGGATCTTGTCGCCGGTGCTCTTGGCACGGTTGGCCGCCAGCAGGCGCGCACGCAGCTTCTTGCCGTACACGATCGGCACGTCGGAGGTGGTATCGGAACCGCCGCCGATGCCGGATTCGATCTGGCCCAGCGCAATCTTGTTGGCGACCGTGATGATGCTGTCCAGCGAGGTACCGCAGGCGCGCTGCAGGGTGATGCCAGGGGTCAACGGCGACAGGCCCGAGGACAGCGTGGCTTCGCGGCCCAGGTTCCAGTCGCTGGAGTGCTTGATGACCGCCCCCATCGCTACTTCGCCCAGCTGCTGGCCGTGCAGGCCGAAGCGCTCGACCAGCGCTCCCAGCGTGCGCACCGACATGCCGAGGTTGCCGACATCCGAATACGCGGTGTTCTGGCGGCAGAACGGAATGCGGACGCCACCGAGGATGGCGACGGGACGAGCGTTGGGCATGGAGATACCTGGCATGGATGAGGGTGTCTGCAACATGGCCTGCACGACAGAGCAGGCATAATGGGGCCAAGTGTAGCTGCCGCCCTGTGATGGGCCAACCGTGGAACCATGAGCAAACCCGACCCTGCGATGAATGCCCTTGGCGTGCTGGCCCTGGAACTGGCCGGCGGCGAAATCCCCCGCCAGGCGGTGCTCAGCGCTGAACAGGCCGGTGAACTGGCCGAACGCGTCGGCCGCGACCTGTCCAAGCTGGTGCCACAGGTGGCCGAGCTGGACCTGGTGTTCGCCGCCGCCCATTTCGATCCGGCCGAAGTGCTTCGCCCAGGCTGGCCGATCCATCGCCGCCTGGAAGAACTGCAGATGCGCGCGCCCGGCCGCAACCAGGGCCCGCGCGTGCTGGCCTTCGGCGCCGATGCCAGCGGTGATGTACCGCTGCCGTTCCAGGCCGACGCCACACTGGTCGGCGGTGGCCTGCGGGTGGTGCCGTTCCTGCTGACCGGCAGCGAGGTGGCAACCACGGCGGCCGTGGCCGATGCGCTGGAAGAGGTGCTGCTGGCCAATGGCATGGCCCATGCCGATACCGCGCTGATGGCACAGAACACGTTCGGTGCACGCGTCGAGCACGCACGCTATTTCACCGTGAACGACCTGGCCGCGATGATGTCGATGCAGTACGACAACCAGGGCCTGGCCGCGCTGTGGCCGCTGATTGAAACCGCGATCATGGCCCCGGGCCAGGACGAGTGGCTGAGTGACGCGCCCGAGCCGTTGCTGCGCTATACGCAGGGCGAAGCGCGCATGGCGCTGTTCGACCCGGCCGGCTGGTGCGCGCATTACAACCACGGCAAGGGCGATTGCGAACGCCTGCAGGGCATCTATGAGCAGTTCCTGATGCGCCAGCGGCAGATGGCCGCAGTGCTCGAAGCGCACGGTGTGCCGGTGCTGTTCGTGCATTGCGAAGCTGGGCAGGACGCGCGCGAACTGCTGGCGCGCTGATAGGAAACGGTGGCCGCGACGTGTTGTAGAGCAGAGCCCATGTTCGGCTCAGGGCCCCGGAAGAGCAGCCGAGCGTGGGCTCGGCTCTACAGGAAGCAGTGCAAAGAAAAACGCCGGCCTGCGCCGGCGTTTTCGTTTCTTACGGGGCCTTGCTGATCACCGCGCACGCCAGTCGCGCACCGGCGTTGCCGGTCGGCTGGGTCTTGTAGTCGTCCGCGTCGGCGTGGACGATCAGACCGCGGCCGATGACGTCGAAATCATCACCCTTGCCGATGTTGACGTTGCTCGACACCGGGCTGTCGATGGTGGCTACGCCCTTGTCGTCGGCCTTGATGTTGGGCATGTCGCCACCGTGGTGCGGGTCGGTGGCCACGTTGCCGTGGTCCTGCTTGCCCGGGTTGAAGTGGCCGCCGGCGCTCATGCCGTCCGGCGCGCTGCAGTCACCCTTCTCGTGGATGTGGAAGCCGTGCTCGCTGCCCGGCTTCAGGCCAGTGATCTGGCCGGACGCGTGAACCTTGCCGTCGACCAGCTTGAAGGTGATCGACCCCTTGGTTTCATTGCCCTGGGTCGGTGCCAGTTCGGCAGTGGCCGAGGTATTGGCTGCCGGGGCCGCTGCGGTAGCCGGTGCAGTGGCCGGATCGGCCGGTGCTGCCGAACCTTCGGCCGGGGTGGTGGCCGGGGCTTCGGCGGCCGGTGCGGCCGGTTGCTGGTTGCAGGCGGCCAGGCCCAGTGCAGCGATGGCGGCGAACAGCGAAGTGTGGATCAGACGCATGGAAACTCTCCTTGGAAAATGCCGGGGGCGTGATCAGCGGGTTACCCGGATCACGCCGCAGGCGATGCGGACGCCGGCATTGCCGGCGGGCTGGCTGCGATAGTCGTCGGCCCTGGCGTGCACCACCAGCGAACGTCCGGCGATATCCGTGGCGGCGCCTCCGCCCAGGGTAACGCCCTTCAGATGCACATCGATGTTGGCACGGCCCTGCGCATCGGCCTGCAGGTTGTCGATGTCGCCCAGGTGGTGCTTGCCACTGCCGGCACGACCGTGCGCGACACCGGCGGGGTTGAAGTGGTTGCCTGCGCTGCTGGCGTCCACCGCGCTGCAGTCACCGCGCTCATGGATGTGGAAACCGGCCTGCTGCATCGGCTGCAGGCCTCCCACCAGACCGGTGAGGTGCACGCCGCCGGGTTCCACCATCAACGCCAGGCGGCCACTGACGATGCTGGCCGAGGCAGGCGCCAGATTGGCTTCGGCCTGCTTGGCGGTGCTGACCACCGTTGCCGGAGGCGGTGTGGGCTGCGGCTTCTTCGGCGCGCTGCCACAAGCGGACAGGAGCACGGCGGCGGACAAGGGCAGAAGGGCGAAGGACAAACGCATCGAGGACTCCTTGCAGGTAACACTACGGACGGCATCGTCCATGGAGGATCAACAGTTCGGCAAGCGGGTGCGAGGATCGCGTGCAGGCACCGTTCAATGGCCGCCGCGACGGCGACCGGCGCCCAGCTTGCGGGTAAGCGTATTGCGGCCGAGGCCCAGCCGCGCGGCGGCTTCTGCGCGACGACCGTGGGTGATCTGCAGGGCGGCCTCCAGCAGGGCGTGGTCGACCCGTTCGCGTACCTGTGCGTGCAGGCCCTCGGCGCCTTCGGCCAGCTGCCGGCGTGCCCATTCGGACAGCAGCGCTTCCCATTGGCCTGGATCGCCGGCGGCCGTGGTGCTGCGCCGGCTGCGGGTGCGGTTGAGCGCGGTATCGACATCGGCCACACCGATGGTATCGGCAGCGGCCAGTGCAGCCATGCGCCAGCACACGTTTTCCAGTTCGCGGACGTTGCCCGGCCAGTCGTGCTCGCGCAGCGCCTGCAATGCGGCCGCGGTCAAGCGCTTGGGCGGCGTATCGAGCTTGCGTGCGGCCGCGGCCAGGAAGGTGGTGGCCAGCTGCGCGATGTCCTCGCGGCGCTCGCGCAGCGGCGGCAGCTGCAGACGCACCACGTCCAGGCGGTGCAGCAGGTCGGCACGGAATTTTCCCTGCGCGACCAGGCCTTCCAGATCCTGATGGGTGGCGGCGACCACGCGCACATCGACGCGGATCAGTTCGCGTCCACCCACGCGGAAGAATTCGCCCTGGGCGAGCACGCGCAGCAGGCGCGTCTGCAACGGCAACGGCATGTCGCCGATCTCATCAAGGAACAGGGTGCCGCCGTTGGCCTGCTCGAAGCGGCCGATATGGCGCCGCTGCGCGCCGGTGAACGCACCCGCCTCGTGGCCGAACAGCTCGCTTTCCAGCAGCTCGGCGGGAATGGCGGCGGTGTTCAGCGCGACGAACGGATGCTGCGCACGCGGTGATTCGCGGTGCAGCGCATTGGCCACCAGCTCCTTGCCGGTGCCGGTCTCGCCGATGATCAGCACCGCCAGCGGTGCCTGCGCGAGGCGGCCGATGGCGCGGAACAGCGCGCGCATCGGTGGCGTGTCGCCCACCAGCTGCGGCGGCTGGTCGCTGGCTGCGTCTGCGGCAGGCGTGGGCGCGGCCATGGCCGGCGCCACTGCAGGCAGCACGCGCTGGGCCAGCGCCACCGCATCGTCCAGGTCGAACGGCTTGGACAGGAACTCATGCGCGCCGCCGCGGAACGCACCGGCAGTACTGGCGACATCGGTGTAGGCCGACATCACCACCACCGGCAACTGCGGCAGCGCAGCCTTCAGCTTGTCCAGCAGCACCAGGCCATCGTCGCCGGGCATGCGTACGTCGGTGAACAGCAACGCAGGCGGCGGGCTTTCGGCCAGCGCTTTCAACGCGGGTGCCGCGCTGTCGAAGTCGACCACCTGGTAGCCGGCTTCGCGCAGCGCGGTGCACAGCACGAAGCGCACGGCGCGGTCATCGTCGACCACCCAGATGCATGGCGCGGACGAGGAAGACTCAGACATCGCGCGGGGCCTCCTCGGCGGTGGCGGTTCCGTTGCCGATCGGCAGCAGCAGGGTGAATACGGTATGGCCCGGGCGCGACCGGTAGGTCAGCGTGCCGCGATGCTCGCGTGCGACCTGCTGGGCCAGCGCCAGGCCCAGGCCAGTGCCTTCGGCGCGGCCACTGACCAGCGGCAGGAACAGGTGTTCGGCCAGTTCCTCGGGCACGCCACGGCCGTCGTCAGCGATTTCCAGGCGCAACGCCAAGGTGTGCAGCTGTTCGGCGATGCGCACCCCGTGTTCAACGCGGGTGCGCAGGGTGATGTTGCCGGCGCCGGCCTGGATGGCATTGCGCACCAGGTTCCATACCGCCTGGGTGAGGCGGTCGGCGTCGCCGTCGAATTCGGGGATGCTGGGGTCGTAGTCGCGCTGCAGGCGCACCGCCCAGCCGGCCTCGTTCTCGGCCAGGCGCAGTACGCGCTCCAACGCGGCGTGGATGTTCAGCGCCGCATGCGGCGCGGCCGGCGCCGGCGACAGCAGCTGCTCCAGCAGACCATTGAGCCGCTCGATCTCCGAACCGATCAGATCGATCAACTCGCGTTCGCCGGCATCGCGCTGCGCCGCGCGGCGGGCCAGCAGCTGTGCGGCGCCCTTCAACCCGGCCAGCGGATTACGCAGCTCATGCGCCAGGCCCTTCAGCGCCGCACTGAGCGCGCTGGGCAGGGCCTGGGTCGGGTCAAGCCCGGGAAACTCATCGACCGGATGCGCCTCCAGCAGCCAGCCGCCATCGTCGCGGCGGCTCATCCAGCCTTCGGCGAAACGCGCCGCCTCGCCGGGCAAGGCCAGCGCCAACCGGTTCAGGCGCAGGCTGTCGCGCTCGTCGCGGGCCAGGAAATGGGCCAGCGCCTCGCCCTGCACTTCCAGCGCGGCCAACGGCTGGCCAAGCAGGCGCCGGCCGCTGACGCCCAGCCAGCGCGCGAAAGCCGGGTTGCAGCCGGCGATGCGGCCATCGGGCCCGGACCAGGCCAGCGGCGTGCCGAGGGCATCGAGGGACGGCGGGGGTGCAGGGTCTGACATTGCACCAATGTAGTGCAAAACAGGGGCACGGGGTCCGGGGTCGGATCCCTTTCCACAAGGAAAGGGCTCTGACCCCATCAAGCCGAATGCGTCGAACGTGGTCGGATTACCCGATTCCCACAGCAACACGCCGTCGACACACTGCCCTCTGCATCAGCTTTTCGAGCAGCCCTCCCATGCGAACCGTTCCCTACCCCACTCCCGGCGAGATCCTGATGCACGAATTCCTAGAGCCCCTGGGCATCACCCAGTACCGCCTGGCCAAGGCGATCGGCGTGTCGCAGCGCCGGATCGGCGAGATCGTCACTGGCCATCGCGCCGTGACGGCGGATACCGGGCTGCGCCTGTCCCGCTACTTCGGTGTATCCGACAAGTTCTGGATCGGCCTGCAGGCCGATTTCGATGCTGCGATGACCAAGGAGAGACTGGCCGACGTGCTGGCCCGCATCGAACCGTACAACGCGGTGGCGTGAGTCCGCGCAGGTCGAGCAAGCTCGACCGCTACCGCCGTTGCGGTCACAGCTTCATGTTCAGGCCGACGAACACGCTGCGGCCCGGGGCGGGCGAGAACATCGGCCGGGCGCTGTCCCAGAAGAAGCTGTCGTACCACGCGTAGGCGTACTCACGGCCGGTGACGTTCTTCAGCTGCAGGTCCACGCTCCAGGCCGGGGTGATCTGGTACCTGGCGCTGAGGTCGAGCACGGCGAAGCCGCCGAACTTGCCCGTGACGTTGCGCTCTTCCAGATAGTAATCACCCTGCGCACGCGCCTGCAGGCCCAGCTGCAGGGCATCGCTGGCCTGGTAGTCCAGACCGAGGTTGCTGATGTGGCGCGGCGTGGCCGCGACTTCGCGTCCCTGCAGGGACACGCCGGGCGCGCGGTCGTCGCGGGTGATCTTCGCTTCCTGGTAGGCATGCGAAGCCCACAGGGTCCACGCGTCTCCCAGCTGCGCGCTGATCTGCGCATCCATACCGCGGCGGCGGGTCTTGCCCAGCGTGACCGTGGTGCCGGTGGCCGGCATGTTGGACACTTCGTTTTCCGCATCCTGCTGCCATACCGCCAAGCGGGCCTGGCTGCCGGCAAAGGGCTGGAATTTCAGGCCCAGCTCCATGCCCGTGTTGGTGGAGGGCTGCATCGGTGCCTGCCCCGGGGTGAGGTAGGCCGGTGCGGTGGAACCGGTCAGCACCTGGAACGTGCGGCCCCAGTTGGCATAGATGTGGGTGTGCTCACCCAGGCTGTGGATGACGCTCAGCTTGGGCTGGCCGATGCTGCCGTAGTCCTGCAGGCGGCCGGTGGCGCCGTTCATCAGCCGGGTGTGGCCGCTGAAGCGGTCCACGCGGTAGGCCGGCACGATCTTCCATGCGTCGGCGGGCTGGTAGATCGCCTGCACGTACGCGCCCCAGTTGTCGAAGCTGTGGCGGTCGTTGTTCTGCACGCGTGCCGGCGGACGGCTGAAATCGGTGGGTTCGGCGTAGGCGTAGCGCTCGCGGATGTAGCCGTTGTCCTGCTGCTCGTAGTTCAGCCCGCCCTCCACGGTGAGCATGGGGCTGGCCTGCCAGGTGAGCGTGCCGAGCAGGCCGGCCTGGCGCTCGTCCCACAGCCTGCGCTGGCGCGGCAGATTACCGGTGGGCAGATCGCTGAAGGTCACCCGGCGGTCGTCTTCATAGCGGTTGTAGTACAGCCGCGTGCCGAAGGTCACCGCGTCACTGAGCTTCATGTCCAGGTGCGCGGCGAACTGGCGCATGTCGCGGTCGTCGCCGTCATTGGCGTTGCGCAGGTCGCTGCGACGGCGGCCGGCGTGCAGCTCTTCCGCGGTCATGAAACCGGGTTCGTCGGCCTCATGGTGGTAGGCGCGCGCGGTCAGGCCGATGCGCAGCCCGTCCTCCAGCGAACCGAAGAACCACTTGCCGCCCAGCGAGTACTTCTTCGAGCTGTCGTGGTCGCGGTAGCCGTCGCTGGCCTGGGTGCCGACGAAGTAGTTCTGCGCGACGCCGTTGGCTTCGCGGCCCACTGCCAGCTGCATATCACGGGTGTCGTAACTGCCGTACGCCAGTCGCGCGTCGGTGTAGGTGCCGCCCTGGCGCGTGCCGAAGTTCACGTTGCCGCCGATGTTGTGCAGGCCGTAGCGCGGGTCGTTGGTTCCGCGCACCACTTCGATGTAGCTGATTTCCAGCGGGAACAGCATGTCGATAAAGCGCTGGTTGCCGCTGTTGACGTTGCTGGGGATGCCGTCGATCAGCGTCTTGATGGCATTGAGGTAGCCCTCGCCGTTGAAGGCGCGGAAGCTGACCTTGCCCGACTCGGCGCCCTGCCGGGTTTCGGTCAGCTGGATGCCGGGCATCTGCCCAAGCAGTTCCCAGCTGTGCGACACGTTGCGGCTTTCGATCTGGTCCGCGCCCAGCACGTCCACCGAAGTCAGCACCTGGTGCGCGCTCAGCTGGCCCTCGCTGTGCTGATGCACATCGACCTTGCCCAGGGTGAGCGCGGCGTCGGCGGACTGGGCGAATGCTTCAGGGGCGAACGGGGCGGCCGCGAGCGCGGCCACCAGCGTGGGAGTCTTCATCGGGAGTCGGGCGGAAGGCGAGAAATGAAACTTTATAACATTTCGATTCCGCCAGCCATCCGATGATTGCAGGCCCCTCGACCTTAAACGGGGTAGCCGGTGGCTTCCCGGGCCTTCTTCCAGGCAATCTCAAACTCGCGTGCGCTGATCTCGTCGTCTTCATCGAAATCCATGAACGACACCGGCTGGTCAGCCAGCAGGAAACGATCATCGCTGTGGGCATGCTCATCGGCCCAGACCATCTTGGTGCCGTAGATTTCGACCTGGCGCACGATCTTCTCGCCACGGGCTTCCATCAGCACGTTGCCCTTGCCCAGGCCCGACTCGGCCCAGTGCTTGTAGTACTTCTTCGTGTTGGATTTTGCGTTGTTCTTTGCGTATTTCATTGCATTTGTCCTGGCCGCAGGTGCGGCCGGAGAGATCGGAAGGGCGCCATTATCAGGCATATGGGGTCAGATCCCTTTCCTACGGAAGGGGATCTGACCCCTGCTGACCTACTGCGGCAACGCCACGCCCTTCGGCCACAGCATCCAGATATTGCCCTTCTGCTTCATGTCGCCGGCCAGCTTGCCGGCGGCATCGCCACTGCCCCAGTACAGATCGGCGCGTACCTCGCCGGCAATGGCGCCACCGGTATCCTGCGCGGCCACCGGGCGCACCACCGGCGTGCCATCCGGACGCGTGGTCGACAGCCACAGCAGGCTGCCCAGCGGCACCACGGTGCGATCCACCGCCACGCTGTAGCCGGCGGTCAGCGGCACGTTCAATGAACCACGCGGGCCTTCCGGGCTGTCCGCGCTGCGCACGAAGAACACGTAGCTGGGATTGCTGCGCAGCAGCTCCGGTACGCGTGCCGGATGTGCCTTCGCCCACGCGCGGATCGTGTCCATGGTGACGTCTTCCTTCTTCAGCTCGCCCTGCTCCACCAGCCAGCGGCCGATCGCGCGATAGGGATGGCCGTTCTGTTCGGCATAGGCCAACCGCACCTGCCTGCCATCGGCCAGGCGCACGCGGCCCGAGCCCTGGATCTGCAGCAGCTGCAGGTCCATCGGATCGGTCAGCCAGGCCAGCACCGGCGCCTTGGCACCCTTGCTGGCGATGCTGCCGGCATCGTCGTAGGGCTTGAGTACCTTGCCCTCCACGCGGCCGCGCAGGCGCTTGCCCTTCAATTCGGGGTAGAGACTCTCCAACTGCACCACCACCAGATCATCGGGTGTGCCATAGACCGGCACCGTGGCCTTGTCGGTGCGGGTGAGGCTGCCGGGGTAGATGGGCTCGTAATAGCCGGTGATCAGGCCGTCGGCGCGATGACCACCGGCGCGCAGGGAATAGACATCGAGATCGCGCTGCAGGAATGTGCGGATCGCGCTGGCGTCCTTGTCGGATACGGTGCTGGCGGTCGCGCAGGGCCTGGCCCAGGTCGCATCGTTCTTCAGCCGGGTGCAGCTGCTGCGCCAGGCGACGAAGCCTGCCTGCAGGTCGGCATCGGATACGGCCGGCAACGTGTTCCAATCGACCTTGGCGTAGGTGGCGGCAGGCGTTGCTGCGGCCGGCGCTTCGGGACGGGTACCGGTGGTGGAACAGCCAGCAAGCACGGCAAGCGCAAGAAGGCTCCAGCACGTGCGGTTGAAGGGGGCGATGAGGTCAGTCATTGCCCCAATGTAGTGCAATCGGGCGTGGCGCAGGACCGGGATCGCATCCTGCGCCACACGGTGGACCCTATCGCTTGCCGCCCAGCAACTCACTGCTGCGGGTGGCGAACACCGGTGGCGGCACGTCGAGCACGGTATCGCGCACAACGCGGCCGGCGAGGAAGTCGACGATGCTGCGGGCGATGGCCGGGTTGCCTGTCCACAACTCGTTGTGATGGCTTGCGTTGCGCACCAGCAGCGAGTGGCCGTTGCTGAAGCCCGGCCGCAGTGCCTCGGCATTGGCCGGGGGCGTACGCCCATCCAGCGTACCGCTGATGAACAGCACCGGCACCTCGCTGTGCAGCGGGCCGCGGAAGTCCTCACCCAGATCGGCCAGGCCGAGGCCATCGCCGATGGCCGGGAACGGGAAGTTCAGCCCGTCGCCGAACAGGCTCTGGCGTGCCTGTGCTTCGGCCAGCGCCCGGCGCTGCGGGCTCTGCCCGGAGGCGACGTCCATCGCCAGACCCATGGCCGGGAACTTCGCGAACTGGGCGCGCCCGATCAGCACCAGGTCGGCCAGTGGGTCGTAGTTGCCCGTCTCGGCCTCGCGCAGCACCAACGGCAGCCACTGCTGGGTGATGCGTTGCCCGAGCATGTTGGCGATGACGCTCTGCGCGTCGTACAGGCCGATGCTGACCTGGCGGCCCTCATGCATGTGGCTGCGGCCCTGCCGCGGCTGCTCACGCAGCGCCTGCAGCACGCGGGTGACCGATCCGGCGAGATCGTCGAAGCCGTCCTTGCGCGCAAGCACCGCCAGCTCCTGCAGCAGCGCGTCGCTGCTCAGCGGCAGCTTCAGCGTATCGTCGGGACCTTCGGATCCCATCAGCACCACGCGCTCAAGACCGGCACCGTGCAGGCGCACCGTGGCCAGGGCCAGATGGGTGCCATAGCTCATGCCCCACAGGCTGATCTTCGGTACGTCCAGCGCGCGCCGCAGGTCGTCAAGGTCGCCGGCACTCTCGGCCGTGGTGTACGCGCCGAGATCGACACCGGCCTGACGCCAGAACGCTACGCACTTCGCCGCCGTGGCCTGCACTGCGGCCAGCGCCGTATCGCGCTGCAGCGGTTGGGCGTCGTCGAATCGTGTTTCATGCGGACATTCCGGCGGCGGCTCGGACTGGCCAGCACCGCGCTGGTCGAGCAGCAGTACGTCCGTCTCGCGCCGCACCTGGTCGAACACCGGCCAGCGCGGACCGCGCGCGGTATCGATACCAGAACCACCCGGACCACCGGCCAGGTAGACCACCGGTGCGGCGCGACCATTGCCGGCTGTTGCGCGCAGGCGCACCACCTTCAGGTGCAGGCGCGGACCGTCCCGCTCGCTGTGCCGTCGCGGCACCTCCAGCGTGGCGATCTCGGCAGCAATATCGCCATGGCCCTTGGTCTGCAGTGTGTAGGGCTCGAAGGCCAGCGCCGCCGGACCGGCCTGTGCGGGAATGGCGGCGGCGAGGGACAGGCAGAGCGCGGCGAGGGCGACGGCCACGACGGGGCGACGAACCTGGAAACTGCCGGAAGGCGTAGAGGCGCTGCGGGTCATGTTGGGCTCCGATGGAAGGATGTGCGCCGCCAGCATCTGCTCCCGCGGAGCGCTACGGACGCGCCCCTCTGCCGAACGTCTCCAGACGCCGGTCCAATGTCTCCACGCAACCGATACGATGGCCGCCATGCAGATCCCACGAACCCTTGCTGTCCTTGCTGTACTGCTTGCGGCCGTGGCCGCTTGGCTGATCGTGTCGACGCCGCCACCGGAAATGAGGGTTGTGCAGGGAGCGCAGATGGCACCTGCGACTGTCGGGGCATCCGGCGGCCTGCCAACGCACCCACCGCAGCACCTGGCTTGGCGGCCGCTGGACCAGCAGCAGCTGGCGGAGTGGCGTGGCCCGTACTGGCTGCGCTGGCAGGTGCCAGCGCCGGAAAGCGGCGCCGATCATGGACGTACAGTGAGGCTGTCGTTGCGCGCTGCCAGCCAGCTGTACTGGAACGGGATGCCATGGATCAGCAATGGCGCTGTTGGTCGCACGCCGGAAGAAGAGAAGCCGGGGCGCGTAGACGTCGTGCGCGTGCTACCGCCGCCGTCGGGCAACGCCACCGATGAACTGCTGGTGCTTGCATCCAGCCAGCAGCAGCGTTTCGCCCTGCATGGCGCAGATGCGATGGTGCTGATCGCGCCAGCCCCCGTGCTGTACGGCCAGATCATCCTGCCATGGCTGATCGCGGCCTTCGCCACCGGTGCGCTGGCAGCCGCATGCCTGTATTTCCTGGCGGTGCTGCGTGGGCAGACACGCACACCCGGCGCGCGCCTGCTGCTGGCACTGGGTGTGGTGGGTCTTGCACTACCCGCGGTCGAGGCGTGGCGATCATTGCTGGGCTACACCTATCCTTGGCATGGTGTTCGCCTGGTCGCGCTGCTGGCCCTGCATGTGACCGCAGCGCTGCTGCTGCCGGCCTATCTTGCGCGTCGCTTCGAGGTGCCCTTACCGAGGGCTGGCTGTTTCATCTATCTGGCGCTGATCATGGCAGCGGCCATCGCGCTGCCCGGCTTCGACACCCGCTCAGCGGCGGTGCTGCTGTTGAGCCTGCTCGTCTCGGCGTGGGTGCTGATGCGCGCGCCTCCCGACCAGGAAGACCGATGGCCGATCCTGGCGCTGCTGTCTGCGGGCCTGCTGGCGCTGCTGGTCGCACGCGGCGCCTTCCTTGATGGCCCCTACTTCCTGCTGCTGGCGGTGCTGATGGTGTTCCTTCTGCTGCGCCACGCTGCCCAGTTGCAGGCGCTGGACCGGCACAACGCCTGGCTGCGCGAAGAGCGCGCACGGCTTTCGTTGCAGTTGTTGCAACGGGGCATCCAGCCACATTGGCTGATGAACACGCTGACCTGCCTGCAGGAACTGATCGAGCAGTCGCCGATGCGCGCCAGCCGCCTGGTGGAATCGCTGGCCGATCAATTCGATCGCCTGCGCGACAGCAGCAGCCGCCAGAGCGTTCCCTTGCAGGACGAACTGGCGTTGTGCCGCAGCCACCTGGATATCGTCGGCCTTGCCTTGGACCGGCGCATGGTGCTGGAGGTCGATGGCGAAGATGCGGCGCTTTCGCTGCCGCCAGGCATCCTGCATGCACAGGTGGAAAATGCACTGACCCATGCCGGCGCTGGTGCCTGTGCACTGCACCCTTTCCGCCTGCACGTGCAGCGCGACAACGCACGCTGGATACTGGAACTGCGCAGTGCGCGAGGCTCAGCCCCGCACCGCGGCCGTGGCACGGGTACACGTTACATCGAGGCCAGCCTGGCGGCGGCCAGCCCCACCGGCTGGAGCTTCGTGCAGGGCATCGACGGTGACCATTGGTGTGGCCGGATCGAGCTGACATGCGCATCCTGATCGTCGAGGACGAACCCCTGGTGCGACAGCGCCTGCTGCGCATGTGCAGCGAATTGGCCGGTGCACGCGCGCGTTTCGATGCGGTGGCCGATCTGGAAGCAGCCGGCGACCGCTTGCAGCGCAGCGTCTACGACGGCCTGCTGCTGGACCTCAACCTTGGCGGCGACGATGGCTTCGAGCTGCTGCGCCGCGCGGTGTCCGGGCGCTACCAGTGCGTGGTGGTGTCGGCGCACCGCGAGCGCGCATTGCAGGCGTTCGAGCATGGCGTACTGGACTTCGTGCCCAAGCCCTTCTCACGCGAGCGCCTGGCCCAGGCGCTGGAACGGCTGCTCGACGCAAGCCGCTACCGGCCCGGCTGCGCCCGCTATCTCGGCATCTGGCGTGCGCAGGGGACTACGCTGGTCGAACTGGCCGACGTGCAGTGGATCCGAGCGGACGGCGACTACAGTGAGCTGCGCATGCGCGATGGACGTATCGAACTGCATGACAAATCGCTTGCCGGCCTGGGGCCATTGCTGCCGCCGGAGTTCGTGCGTTGCCACCGCTCCCATGTCGTCAACCTGCGGCATGTCCGCAGCCTGCATGCCGCGTCAGGCAGTCGTTACTGGGTCGTACTCAGCGACGGTACGGAGCTGCCCGTGGGCCGCGCGCATGTCGCGGCGCTGCGCACTGAACTCAATCTGGACTGAGCCTGCGGCCCGCCCCCTCAGGGAGCTGCAACGATGGGTGCGGGGCGCTGCGGCGAGCTTGCATTCCGACGGCTACCAGCGCATCCGCTTCAGGACGGGATTGCCCGAGGCATGGTGCTTGATCACCGCAGCGATGTGCAGGACAAGCAGGCCGGCAAGCACCATGCAGGCGTATTTGTGGGCCGCGTTGAACGCCGACGTCAGCTGAACGTCGATGAGCGGCGGTGGAAGGGTCAGCACGTTGAAGACGTTGATGTCCCTGTCCATCATCAGCACGCCGGTTATCAGCACCACGATCGTGGTCAGATAGATCGCGAAGTGTGCAAGGCGGGCAGCCCGCCCCTCCGCGCTCGTCGGTTGCACTGCGCTTGCCCGCAGCAGTGCCAGCAGCACGCGAAGGGCGAAGAACGGAATCAGCGTAAAGGTCAGCGAGACGTTGAGGAAGCCGATGGCTTGGCGGGTAGCGTCCGCGACATCGAACAACGCCACGTAGAAGCCGCTGAGGGTTGCCCACAGAATGATGATGGCTGAGAACCAGTGCAGCAGCACCTGGATTCTGGTGTAGGTCATTGAACATTGCTCGCCGGTAAGGCCGAGCGACATTAGGGGTTTACCTATCCAGTTTGAATCGGACAGCTTGCAAAACGCAGGGTGAGCGTTCGATTCGGTGAACCTGATCCGCTTTCAGGGCGTCTGCAGCAGCAGCGAATACAGGATGCGGGCGTCTTCGGCGTCGAGTGTTTTCGGCAGGGTGTCACTGCCACGGAAGCGACGGTGGAACGCTCGCACCGCTGCTTCGCGGTTGTCCAGCGGATAACCGAAGCGCGCCAGCGCAGCCCATGCATCGAAGCCTTCCGGCGCAGCACTATCGGCAGCGCGCGGCCACACGCCGAAACCGGCTTCGGCCAACTGTTGCCACGGGAAGAAGCGACTGGGATCTTCCTTGCGCGTTGGCGCCAGGTCGGCGTGGCCGATCACCTGCCGCGGTGGGATGTTCAGGCGTTCAGTGAGATCACGCAGCAGCACGATCAGCGATTCGATCTGCGCGGGGCTGAAAGGCGTACGGCCATCGTTGTCCAGTTCGATGCCGATGGACGCGGAGTTGAGGTCGGTGATGGTGCCCCAGCGCCCGGAACCGGCATGCCAGGCGCGCCGTTCATCGGCCACCAGCTGGTAGCGATGGCCATCGGCGCCGATCAGATAGTGCGCGCTGACCCGCCCGCCACTGTTGGCGGTACGCAGCGTGTGCAGGCTCTGCTGCACCGATTTCTGCTCGGTGTGGTGGATGACGATGATGACCGGCGTGCGCGCGTTCTGGTTCGGCGACGGCACCCAGGTGGCAAGCGGGTTGCGGATTTCCTGCGGCGTGGACGCGCAGGCGGCCAGCAGCAGGCAGGCCGAGAGCATCAGGGACGTGCGGATCGGGTGCATGCCCTGATTGTGCGCGATAAGCCCCGACGATGCAGTAGAGCCACGCCATGCGTGGCTGGGCGGCCCGTGCGGGCCGCCCACCCTGTAGATGCATCAGGCCTCGTAGGCCGATTCACCATGCGAGGTCACATCCAGGCCGGTGCGCTCGGCCTCCTCGGTCACGCGCAGGCCGACGACCACCTTGACCAGCAGCAGGATGGTCGCGGTCACCACCGCCGACCAGACCACGGTGAGGCCGACGCTGACCACCTGCACCCATACCTGGTGGCCGATATCCAGATCGGCCTTGGTGCCGCCCAGCGACTGCGCGCTGAACACACCGGTGAGGATCGCGCCGACGATGCCGCCCACGCCATGCACACCGAACACGTCGGCGGTGTCATCCACCTTCAGCAGGCGCTTCAGACCGGTCACGCCCCACACGCAGACCACGCCGGCAACCAGGCCGATGACGATCGCGCCGAGCGGGCCGACCGTACCGCACGCCGGGGTGATGCCGACCAGGCCGGCCACCGCACCCGAGGCCGCGCCCAGTGCCGACGGCTTGCCCTTGCTGATCGCTTCTACCAGCGTCCAGCCCAGCACCGCTGCAGCCGTGGCCAGCACGGTGTTGAGGAAGGCCAGCGAGGCAACCGTGTCGGCTGCAGCGGCAGAACCTGCATTGAAGCCGAACCAGCCAACCCACAGCAGCATCGCGCCGATATAGGTGAACGGCACGTTGTGCGGCTTCAGTGCAGTCTGCCCATAGCCCAGGCGCTTGCCGACGAACCATGCAGCGACCAGACCGGCCACGCCGGCGTTGATGTGCACCACCGTGCCACCGGCGAAATCGATCGCGCCCATCTCACCCAGGTAACCGCCGCCCCAGACGATGTGCGCCATCGGGATGTAGCTGAGGGTGAACCACAGCGCCGAGAACAGCAGCACCGCGCGGAACTTGATGCGCTCGGCGAAGGCACCGACGATCAGCGCGGTGGTGATGCCGGCGAAGGTCGACTGGAAGGCGACGAACAGGTAATCCGGCAGGCCCTTGATCGGCGTGTTGCCCACCGACTCCGGGGTGAAGCCCTTGAGGAAGGCGAATTCGGTGAACGAGCCGAAGAACGGATTGCCGGCGCTGAACACGGCGCTGTAGCCATAGGCCACCCACAGCAGCAGCACCAGCGAGAACACCACCAGGATCTGGCTGAGCACCGACAGCACGTTCTTCGAACGCACCAGGCCGCCGTAGAACAGGGCCAGGCCCGGCACCACCATCAGCAGCACCAGCAGGGTGGAGGTGAGCATCCAGGCGACGTCGCCATGGTCATAGGCGGGCGCAGCCACCGCTTCGGCAGCAGCCGGCGCAGCGGCAGTCGGGTCCTGCAGGGGCTCGACGGCCACGGCCTCGCTCTGCAACGGCGTGACCTGGGCCTGGGCATGTGCACTGCCTGGCCAGATACCGGCGGCCAGCGCGCTGAGCAGCATCAGCAGGCACACCAGATGGAACCGGGCTTGCCACCCGGTGAGAAGGCGCATCTTCATGGGGGAGTCTCCGGAAGGGGGTTTACAGCGCGTCAGCGCCGATTTCGCCGGTGCGGATGCGGATGACCTGCTCGACAGCGGTCACGAAGATCTTGCCGTCGCCGATCTTGCCTGTGCCTGCAGACGACTGGATCGCTTCGATCACAGCGTCGGCACGCTCGTCTGTGACGACGGTTTCGATCTTGATCTTGGGCAGGAAGTCGACAACGTACTCGGCACCGCGATACAGCTCGGTGTGGCCCTTCTGGCGGCCGAAGCCTTTCACTTCGGTCACGGTGATGCCCGACACGCCGGCATCGGACAGGGCCTCTCGGACCTCGTCGAGCTTGAACGGTCGGATGATGGCGGAGATCAGTTTCATGCGCATGTCCCGATGGTGGATGGGGCCAGCGCGCCAACGCGCGATGGCATCAGGCAACCACGGGCCATCGTGGTGATGGCCGTGGCTGTTGCACCGGACACGAACCGGGCCGGGACAGCCGTGCCTCTCTCCTTGCACGGCCGACGCGGGAGGGAGGGCGGCCCAAGTCGCGTATCCGGTCTCTCTCTTGCCCCTGGATCAGGGGTCAGAGCCCTTTCGTTGACAGAAAGGAGTCCGACCCCGATCTGACCGCGGCTCCCCAGCCGCGAAGACGGATGCGATGGCGGCGGGTGGGAGGGGGTACCCACCGCCATCGCAACCGGTCAGCTGGCGTAGTACAACTGGTATTCCAGCGGGTGGGTCGCCGCGCGGAACTTGGTCACTTCCTGCATCTTCAGCGCGATGTAGCCGTCGATGAAGTCATCGCTCATCACGCCACCGGCCTTGAGGAACTCGCGGTCCTTGTCCAGCGCTTCCAGCGCCTGGTCCAGCGAGGAGCAGACCTGCGGGATCAGCTTCTCTTCTTCCGGCGGCAGGTCGTACAGATCCTTGTCGCTCGGTGCGCCCGGGTCGATCTGGTTCTTGATGCCGTCCAGGCCGGCCATCATCAGCGCGGTGAAGGTCAGGTAGCCCGACTGGATCGGATCGGGGAAGCGCATTTCAATGCGACGCGCCTTCGGATTGGACACCCACGGAATGCGGCACGAGGCCGAACGGTTGCGCGCCGAGTAGGCCAGCATCACCGGGGCTTCGAAGCCCGGCACCAGGCGCTTGTAGCTGTTGGTACCCGAGTTGGCGAAGGCGTTGATCGCCTTGGCATGCTTGAAGATGCCGCCGATGTACCACAGCGCCATCTGGCTCAGGCCGCCGTAGCCGTCACCGGAGAACAGGTTGGTGCCGCCCTTGGACAGCGACTGATGCACGTGCATGCCGCTGCCGTTGTCGCCGACGATCGGCTTGGGCATGAAGGTGACGGTCTTGCCGTTGCGGTGGGCGACGTTCTTGATGACGTACTTCATCCGCAACAGTTCGTCGGCCTTCTGCACCAGGGTGCTGAATTTGGTGCCGATCTCGCACTGGCCGGCGGTGGCCACTTCGTGGTGCTGCACTTCCACTTCGATGCCGACCTGTTCCAGGGTCTTGCACATCTCCGCACGCAGGTCGTGCAGGGTATCGGTCGGCGGCACCGGGAAGTAGCCGCCCTTCACGCCCGGACGATAGCCGCTGTTGGCGCCGTCGTACTTGGCGCCGCTGTTCCACGCCGCTTCTTCCGAGTCGACCTTGAAGAAGGTGTTGCCCATTTCATTGGCGAAACGCACCGAATCGAAGATGAAGAACTCCGGCTCCGGGCCGAAGAACGCGGTTTCGGCGATGCCCGAGGACTTCAGGTACGACTCGGCGCGCTTGGCGATGCCGCGCGGGCAACGGCCATACGGCTGCATGGTCGCCGGGTCGAGGATGTCGCAGCTGATCACGATGGTCGGATCGGCGTAGAACGGGTCGACGTAAGCGCTGGCGGTATCGGGCAGCAGCACCATGTCCGACTCGTTGATGCCCTTCCAGCCGGCGATCGAGCTGCCATCGAACATCTTGCCTTCTTCAAACAGCGACGGCTCGACGATGCTGACCGGGAAGGTCACATGCTGTTCGACACCACGCATGTCGACGAAGCGCAGATCGACGAACTCGATCTGGTTGTCCTTGATCAGCTTCTCTACGGTTTCCACGGACATCGGTACGACCTCGGATGGGAATGAATGCCTGCTGAGGTACAGCAATGACCGTGCCAACTTTTCGCCCTTCACAAGTCGTTGATTTCAAAGCCGCTGCCCCAGCGAGGTGCAGAACCAGGTGCACCAAACGGGTGCGTCGATCACCGGACGCACCCGTTTGGTGCGGCATGGATCGTCTATTCTTTCGAGCTTCTTCCGCCGCCCGCGCCCGCACCGTCCATGTCCGATCTGCTCTCCGCCCTGCTGCTGGGCATCCTCGAAGGCTTGACCGAATTCCTGCCGATCTCCAGCACCGGCCACCTGCTGATCGCCCAGCACTGGCTGGGCGCGCGATCGGATTTCTTCAACATCATCATCCAGGCCGGTGCGATCCTGGCCGTGGTGCTGGTGTTCCGCCAGCGCCTGCTGCAGCTGGCCACCGGTTTCGGCCAGCGCGAGAACCGCGAGTACGTGTTCAAGCTCGGCGCGGCCTTCCTGGTGACCGCGGTGGTCGGCCTGGTGGTGCGCAAGGCTGGCTGGTCGCTGCCGGAAACCGTGAGCCCGGTGGCCTGGGCGCTGATCATCGGCGGCATCTGGATGCTGCTGGTGGAGGCCTATACCGCACGCCTGCCTGATCGCGACCAGGTGACCTGGACGGTGGCCATCGGTGTCGGCCTGGCGCAGGTGGTGGCCGGCGTGTTCCCCGGTACCTCGCGCTCGGCCTCGGCGATCTTCCTGGCCATGCTGCTGGGCCTGAGCCGCCGCGCGGCCGCTGCCGAGTTCGTGTTCCTGGTCGGCATTCCCACCATGTTCGCCGCCAGCGCCTACACCTTCCTGGAACTGGCCAAGGAAGGAAACCTGGCCAGCGAGAACTGGACCGACGTCGGTGTCGCCTTCGTTGCCGCCGCCATCACCGGCTTCGTCGTAGTGAAGTGGCTGATGGGCTACATCAAGTCGCATCGCTTCACGGCCTTCGCGATTTACCGCATCGCCCTGGGCGCTGCATTGCTGCTGTGGTTGCCGTCCGGCAGCTGAACAGCGCCGGGGCACGGTAACCCCGTTGCCGGCCCCGATCCGTTTCCCCCTCGGTTCCCCAAGGAGAATCACCATGAACCGCAAGCTCACCCTGCTCCTCCCGCTGGCCCTGCTGGCCGCCTGCAGCCAGACCCCCGCCCCGGCCGGTACCGGTGGTGACGATCTGGCCCCGGCTGCGGCCAAGGCCGGCGACCAGAAGGCGCTGGCACACCTGGATGCGCAGCGCCTGCAGAGCCAGCACTGGCTGCTGCAGCAGGCCACCGCGGCCGACGGCAAGCGCATCGATGCGCTGTTCGCCCGCGAAGACAAGCCGGTCACCCTGGACTTCGCTGATGGCCGCCTGTCGGTCAGCAACACCTGCAACCGCATGGGCGGCGGCTACACCCTGGCCGACGGCAAGCTGAGCGTCAGCGCCATGGCCTCGACCATGATGGCCTGCACCGACAAGGCGCTGATGGCGCTGGACGAAGCCGTCTCCAGCCGTCTGCAGGGCGAACTGAAGGCCGAACAGGACGGCAACGGCGTGCTGACCCTGACCACCGCCAAGGGCGACGTGCTGGTGTTCAACCCGGAACCGACCGCTGAAACCCGCTACGGTGGCGCCGGCGAGACCGTGTTCCTGGAAGTGGCGGCGAAGACGGAGAAGTGCTCGCACCCGCTGATTCCGGATTACCAGTGCCTGCAGGTGCGAGAAGTGAAGTTCGACGACAAGGGCCTGAAGCAGGGTGAGCCGGGCAAGTTCGAGAACTTCTACGGCAGCATCGAGGGCTACACCCACGAAGACGGCGTGCGCAACGTGGTGCGTGTGAAGCGCTACGAAGTGAAGAACCCGCCGGCCGATGCGCCGTCGCAGGCGTACGTGCTGGACATGGTGGTCGAGTCGGCCATCGAGAAGAAGTAATGCAGAAGGGCGGCCGCGAGGTCGCCCTTCTTCGTTGTGGGTAGAGCCGGCCGCTGGCCGGCTGCTGCACACAGCTCCGGCGACATACGGAACATGCCGGCCAGCGGCCGGCACTACCTATATGCATCAAGGAGACCGACATGAAACGGACGTACATGCTCGCACTGGCCTTGCTGGCCATCGGTAGTGGCAGCAGTGCATACGCCGCCAGCACACCCACCACCGACCAGCTTGAAGCCCATCTGTGGCAACTCGCGCGCGCCACCGACGCGCAGGGCAAGCGCATCGACGCGTTGTTCGTCAGGGGCCGTGAGCCGTACACCCTGCGCTTCCAACCCGGCTACATGAGCGAGTTGAACCTGTGCAACTACGCAAGCAGCCAGTATCAGCTGCAGGGCGACCGGCTGATTCTGGAGAACGGGGTTGTTACCACAGCTGGCTGCATACGCGCCGAGGTTGCCGAGCAGCAACGGCGTGCCAGCACACTGGTCAATGGCCGGCCGGCCCCGACGCTCGCACTGGACGACAACGGCAGCCTGGTCCTGCGCAACGTGCATGGCGACACGGCGATATTCACCCCCGCGCCGCTGCCGGTGAAATGAAAAGGGCGGCCTTGGGCCGCCCTTCCTCGTTGACTGGTAAAGCCGGCCGCTGGCCGGCTGCCATCTACAGCGGATGCCGGCCAGCGGCCGGCACTACCCGAAGCCTGGTATCAGGCCAACGCCGGGTTCAATGTGTAGGTGCCGTGCAACGCTGCTTCGGCCAGCACGTGGCCGTGCATGGCTCGGAACGCATCGGCGGCGGTGAAGCGCTCGGGCAGCGGCAGCGAGGCGATGTCCAGCGCGAACACGCGGAAGAAGTAGCGATGCACGCGCTCGTCGTTGAACGGCGGGTACGGACCGTCGTAGCCGAGGTAGTCACCGGCCATGTCCGGATTGCCGGCGAACCAGCCGGTGAAATCGTTCAGGCCCTGGCGGCTGCCGGCCGGGCCGGCCGGCGCGGTCTTGCCCTTCACGACGAAGCCATCGCTGCAGCTGCCCGCGGCGATCTCCTGCACCGAGGCCGGGATGTCGGCCATCACCCAGTGCACGAAATCGCAGCGCGGCTGATCGCGCGGCACGCTCATGTCATCGCGGCCAACCGTCTCCGGCACTGTCGGTACGTCCGGGTCCACGCATACCAGCAGGAACGAGCGGGTGCCGTCGGGCACGCCGCTCCAGGCCAGGTGCGGGTTGCGGTCGGGGGCGAAGCCGTCGGCATCGCCGGCGGCGAACTCACGGTCGATCGGCGCAGCGTTGACCAGGCTGTGACTGCTCAGTTGCATCTGATGCTCCTCACTCTTCCGGGTAACCCAATCGCACCGCGACCGGGGTGAGCTGGGCGAAGGCGGCGCCCATCACGTCGCGATACCTGCGCCAGTGGCCGGCAGGCAGGCGCGGCGCGCCCAGCTGTGCAGCCGGCGGCATCGGACGTCCGAACACGCGGCCCAGCAGGTCGGCCATCGCATGTGCATCGTTGCCGATCTCGTCGATGCGCAGCAGCACGTGCGGATACAGGTCCTCCTCGTGCAGCGCGGCGATCTGGGTCAGCGAACGCACCAGCCACTGGCTGGCTTCGGCCATCGAGGTCATCGCCAGCGGTGCAGCGGCGCCATAGGCGATCCAGTCCAGCAGCATGTCGCGCGGGTCGCGCAGCACCAGCAGCAGGCGACCCTGCGGCAGCTGCGGGCGCAATGCCCACAACAGCGCGTTGTCCCACCACAGCAGCCAGTCGATCACGGTATCGCTTTCCAGGCCGCGCGCCGGCAGGTGTTCGCGCCAGCGCTCGACCAGGCGTTCCGGGCTCAGCACGCCCGACGCCAGATCCTGCAGCGTGTTGTAGTTCTGGAAGGCATCGTCGGGTGGATTGGCGGTGTAACGATCACTGCGCAGTACCGGGCTGGCAGCGGCCAGGCCGGTTGCCACCCGCTCCACGCCCGAACCCGGGGCGCCCCACAGGAAGATCGGAGCCGAGCCGCTGTCGCGCGTTGCCTCGTCGATGCTGGCCATCTCCGGCCAGCTCGGCGGTGCCTTGGCCTGCGGCGGCAGCGGCAGCCGCTGCGAGGCCTGGTCGGTCTGCAGCGCCATCCACGTACGCAGCGCTTCTTCCGGCTGCCCGGTGCGATCCTGGATTTCGCCCAGCCAGGTCCGCAGGTCGGCGCGGTGTCCCTCCGGTGCCTGCGCGATCAAGGCCTGCACGCGCTCCACGGCGGCGGCCGGGTCACGCTGCAGCAGACCCTCGACACGACGGCTTTCACCGCTGACGCGGCCCGGTTCCAGGGTGGTGATGCGCTCGGCGATGGCTTCGCCCTGCTCGTGTTCACCGGCCATGTCATGCAGGCGCATGCGCGCTTCCAGCGCCGGCAGGTGGCCGGGCATCGCTGCCATCCAGCGCTCCACGACGGCCACGGCGCCGGCACTGCCGACGTCTTCCACGGCCAGTCGTGCCAGCCACAGGTCATGCAGCTGGTCATTGCTTTCCAGAGCCTCATCCAGGCGTGCACGGGCTTCATCTTCGCGGCCCAGGCGCTGCCAGGACATCAGCAGCAGCTGCAGCACCTGGCGCTCACCCTGCAGCGATTGCAGCAGCGGCAGCAGATGCTCCAGCGCCTGCAGCGGCTGGCCACTGCGCAGTGCCAGCTCGCCGGCCAGGCGGCGCATCGGCGGTACATCCAGCTCCGGCTGCTGCAGCGCCTGCTGCATTGCCTCGGCGGCGGCCTCGACGTTGCCCTGGCGCAATGCCAGCTGCACCACCATGCCGTGCAGCGAGGACATCTTCGGGTTCAACGCGAGTACGCGACGGAACGCCTGCTCGGCGAACGCCAGCATGTCCTTGCCCAGATAGGCAAAGCCCAGTGCGTACAGCACGCGGGTATCGTCCGGCAGCGCCTGGCTGGCCGCCGACAGCAGGGCCAGCGCGCGGTCGGCGTCGCCACGACGCAGCGCGACCATGCCATCGATGGTCAGCAGTTCCGGATGGTCCGGCTCCAGCCGCGATGCGAGGGTCGACAGCCGCTGGGCCTCGTCGAAATCGTTGCGGCCCACCGCCAGGTGCGCCTGCATCAGGTAGGCGGGGAAGGCGTTGGGGTCCAGCCCGGTGGTGCGCAGCAGGGCTTCATCTGCACCGTCGAACTGGCGCAGTGCCAGCAGCAGGCCGGCGTGCTGCAGGTGCAGCTGCGCATCATCGGGCGCCAGCTGCAGCGCCTGCTGCAGCGCCTCCATTGCGGCCTCGGCCTGGCCCTGCTGCTGCAGCGCAAGCGCCAGCCAGCGGTGGGCCTCGGCCTTGCCGGGTTCGTCACGGGTCCACGCCTGGGCCAGCTGCACGGCCTGGCCGGCATCGTTCTGGCGCAACGCTTGGAGGATCTGGTCTTGCATGGCCGTCCGGTTCAAGGTCAAACCCGCATTGTAGCGGGCCGCGCGCCGGTGCCGGTTCAGCCCGGCAGGACCCGCCGCAGACGCTGTGCGACCCAGCGTTCGGAGAAACCATCGCCGCGCCAGTTTTCCAGGAAGCCACAGTGGCCGCCCCAGCAGGCGGTTTCCAGCCGCGCCTGCTGCGGCAGCTGCCAATCGCGGAAGGTCGCGTAGGGGATCACCGGATCGTCCTGCGCCATCAGGATGTCGGCAGGTACCTGCAGCGTGGACAGGCGGTTGCCGGCGATGGAATAGCCATCGAAATAGGCCTGCAACGAACCAAACGTGGTGTGCCGTTCGACCAGCCAGGCGGTAAGCGAACGGATGTCCATGTTCAGCACGCGGTCGTCGCAGTCGCTCAGTTCGGGGAAGAGATCGCGCTTGCGACGCAGCGAGCCGGCCCACTTGCGGCGGAAATACCAGTCGTACATCGCCGGGCCGTTCTCGATGTTCTCCATGGTCAGCCCCGGGTCCAGCACCGGGCAGACGGCGGCCACGTGCTGCAGCGGCACGCCCGCGGCTGGCGCGCGCAGGGCCAGCCGCAGAACGAAGTTGCCACCCAGCGAATAGCCGGCCGCAACCAGCGGCAGATCGGGCCAGCGCTGGGCGACATCGCCAGCGGCATGCACCACTTCGTCGATGAGGTTGGAGTGGAAGATGCCGGGATTGAGGTGATGGGTGTTGCCGTGGTCGCGGAAGTTCAGCCGCACCACGTCGAACCCCTGCTCCAGCATGCGGGCAGCGGCCATGCGCATGTAGCTGGATTCGGCGCTGCCTTCCCAGCCGTGCAGCAGCAGGGCGATTCCGCGCGGTTCGCGCCCTTCGACATGGCTGTGCCAGCCCTGCAGGCGCACACCCTCGCCGCCATCGAGGATCAGCTCTTCGCTGACCGCGCCGGTGGCAGCCAGCAGCAGCAGGCCGCGCTGCAGGCGCATGCGGCTGGAACTGAGCATCGACTGCAGGTGCGGATTGCGCAGCCAGCGCGGCGGCTGATAGTCGGACGCGGTGAGCATCGGCGCATCAGCGTCGAGGGTGGGTGGCGGAAAAACGGCCACCATGGCCTCAGTCCCCGCTCATGGCCGCCACGATGCGCGCGCGCGAGGTCTCCGCGATGCGCCGACGGCCTTCCAGGTCCTGGGTGCCGATCGGCTCCAGGAAATGCACTTCGGTATGCCGCGCCGGCTCACCGAGCAGGCGCAGGAAATTGGCGAAGAAACTCTCGCCCGGGCCGAAGGCCACGATGGTCTGTGCATCGCCGCGCACGCCATAGACCAGCGCCACCGGCTGCACCGGTACGCTGGTTTCGACTGCCGCCTGGAAGATGCGCGCGTGGAACGGGCCAACGTCGTGGCCACCACGGGTACGCCCTTCCGGGAACACGCCCACGGCCTTGCCGGCGCGCAGACGGTCGGCCATCACCTGCATCACCCCACCGAGTGATTCGGTGTTGCCACGCTGGTGGAAAATGGTCTGGCCGCGCGCGGCAAGCCAGCCCACCACCGGCCAGCTGGCGATCTCGCGCTTGGCGACAAAGCCCATCATGCGCTGGCTGTGCAGGATGGAGATATCGACCCAGCTGACATGGTTGGCAACGAACAGCACCGCGCCCGGCAACGGCTGGCCGACACGCGACAGGCGGAAGCCGAAGATCCACATCAGCCCGCCCTGCCACCAGTTCACCACCTTGGCGCCGAAGGTATCGTCGCCCACACGCAGCTCGCCCCATGGCGGAAGCATGCCGATCAGGATCAGCGGCAGGAACACGGTGATGTGGACCAACAGCAGCGGTACGCGGTACAGGTAACGGCACACACGCGCCACGCCGCCGCGGGGGGCCGGAGTGGGGGAAGTCATCCGCGCACGATACCGGAGGGCTGCCATCGCTGCCAGCCGAATTCGGCCATAAGTCTCATTGACGGCGGCCATCGGCGGGGAACGCTGGGTTCCGCCGCCGTCACTGCTGCCGCCAGGGCTCAACCGTGCCCGGCCGCCACCACGGCCAGGGTCAGCCGCGAGATGCAGACCAGCCGGCCCTGCTCGTCCTCGATGCGGATTTCCCACAGCTGGGTGCTGCGGCCCACGTGCACCGCGCGCGCGGTACCGGTGACCGTCCCCGAACGCACGGCGCGTACGTGGTTGGCGTTGATCTCCAGGCCCACGCAGATCTGCTTGGCGGTATCCACGCAGAGGTTGCCGGCGCTGCTGCCCAGGGTCTCGGCCAGCACCACCGAGGCACCGCCGTGCAGGATGCCGTACGGCTGGCGGGTGCGCTCGTCCACCGGCATGGTTGCCTGCAGCCAGTCCTCGCCAGCGGCACTGAAGACGATGCCCAGGGTGCTGATGGCGGTGTTCTGGCTGAGTGCGTTGAGCTGCTCGATGGAAACGGCTTCGCGGAATACCTGGGTCATGCGGCTACCTTCAGAGGATGGGAACGAGGCCGGCGCCGAATGCGGTCAGCATGCGTACCAGCAGCCACTTCGGCCCGACATTGACCTCGGGGAAGTCACCCACCGCGACATAGCACCGGTGGAAATCAGCGCTCTGCCGCGGCAGTGGCTGCGGGCAGTCCGGGCCGGGCTTGAACTCGTAGTCGGTGGCGTAGCGCCATGGCCAGAAGTCGAGGATCGGCAGCGCCTCGGAGGCCTTGCCGACGCTGTAGTTCAGGCCGGACAGGACCGGCGGCTTGGCACGCGGCGCCACCGTCCAGGAATTCTGCGGATGGGTATCGCGCAGGATGCTCTGGGCCAGCTGCTCGGCGAAGGCCGGATCGTCGATGATCACCGCGCCTTCGGTGTTGTAGTTCTCGCTGCGCGGATCGAAGTTGTGGGTACCGACCACGCCGATGCGGCGGTCGACCACCAGGGACTTGGCATGCAGGCCCATGCGCGCGCCCTTGCGGGTGACCGGCAGCGGCTTGTTGACCGCCTTGCTGCCCAGGAACGACGGGCGCGTTTCGGTACGCAGCAGGCGGGTCTCGACTTCGCTGCCGGCGGCACGCCGGCGCGCACGACCATTCTCATAGGCGCTGCCGGTACGCGGATGGATCACCCGCGCCGGCGGGTCATCCACGTCCGCAGTAGCCACCACGTCACCGCCGCCACCGGCATTGCTGCCTGCTGCGCTGCCACCGAGCAGCGGATTGCGGCCGGTATCGCTGCCCGGCGCCGCGATCGGGTCGGGCAGCAGGTTGCGGTAATCGACCGGAGCATCCAGCGGGAACGGCTTGAATTCAAAAATGTTGAAGCCAAGCTCGCGCATGTTGCGCCGCTTGTACTTGTACGACAGCGCATACACGATCGGATTGTCGGTGGCGGCCAGGCTGTTGCTGGACACCACCACGCGCGGTGGCTGCGGGCGCTTGCGCAGCTCGCGGAACAGCTTCTGTGCCGGCTTGGACAGCACCAGGTAGGGCGTCTGCAGGATCACTTCGTGCTGCGCGCTGGAGATCAGTGCATCGAGCTGCGGCTCGGTGACATGCTGCCCGGCCAAGGGTGCGTCGGCGCGCTCGCGCCGATGCTTGCGCGGCAGATCGGCCACATAGCGCACCGAGGCGACCGGCAAGGCGGTGTCCACGAACGAACGGGTGACGAAGTCGACATCGTTGGCCTCCTCGCTGACCCGCTCCACCCGCTCGGGCCTGCGGAACTGCGCGGGCGGCAGCACCGGCACGCCCTGCTTGAGCAGGGTACGGCCGACATCGTTCAGGCGTTCGGCCGGCACGCTGCGCTGCGCGCGCCAGAAGGCATCGAAATTGGCGGCCATCGCGCGCGCTTCGGGGCCGGCGATCAGCACGTCACGGTCGCGGAAGTTGTATTCGCGGTCCCAATCGTAATAGTCGTCCTGGTAATTGCGCCCACCGACCACGCCGATCGCATCGTCGACCACCAGCAGCTTGTTGTGCATGCGCTGGTTGAAGCGGCGGAAGCAGCACAGCACGCTGCCGGCATAGTCGAAGTAGTTCAGCCGGGCCTTACCGAACGTCGGGTTGTAGACCCGCAGTTGGAAGTTCTGGTGGGCACCGGCCAGTGCGCCAAGGATCTGCAGGTCGGAGATCGCTGAAAGCTGGTCGATCAGCAGCCTTACCTTCACCCCGCGCCGCGACGCCGCCAGCAGCTCGTCGATGACCAGGCGCGCGCTGTCGTCCTTGTCGAAGATGTAGGTCTGCAGGTCGATGCTGCGGGTGGCGCTGCGCAGCAGGTTCAGGCGCGCGACCAGCGCGCCTTCGCCTTCGTCCAGCAGGGTGGCGTAGTGCCGCGGCTGTTCCGGGGTCGATTCGCTGAACGCCCGGCCGGCCAGGGCCCGCAGGGGCGAATCCAGCGCGCAGCGGTCGGCCTGCTGGCAATCCACCTGCGTTGAGCGTGCCTGTACGGCGATCGCCTCGGCGCGATCACGCTGGGCATGCGACAGCGACGCGCAGCCGCTGCCCAGCAACACGGTTGCCAGCACCAGTACACGCAGCAATGGATTCACGGTTTGGACGCCTCGCTGAGACGTGCACGCAGTACGAAAGTCACTCGGTCACTCAAGGCAAGCTGCCAGCTGTCCATGCCGTACCGGCCTCGTTGCACGGTACCGCGGCTGACGACGTCGCAATCATAGCCGGGTCGGGCACATTCCGCTTTCTCGACCTTGAGCGTCTCCGGATGGCTGACGCCGCGCAGGGTCAGCCGCCCATCGATGCCGCCACCGTCGGCGACCGTCTCCGGCCAGTACGGCAGCGAGTCGAACTCGACGAAGGGGTAACGGCCGGCGTCGAAGAACTCCGGGCCGCGCATCCAGCCGGTATAGCGGTCCTTGCCGGGGATCTCCACGGTGCGGGTGAACATCTTCAGGTGGACCTGGTGACGGCCATCGGACAGCACCTCGATGCGCCCCTCGAAACGCGGGAACACCCCCTCGATGCGCTGGCCGAAGCGGGTGCGGACTTCGAAACCGATCTGCGAGCGCACCACATCCAGCTGCAGCGTACGCGGCGACTCGGCCACGACCGCCGGCAGCGCGGTCGGTGGCGGTGCGGCGGCCCAGGCCGGGCCGATCGCCAGAACGACTGGCAGCAGGCAGCGGCCCGGCAACGCAAACCTCATCGGCTCACGGCCACCAGAAGGCGTTCAGGCTGGCCACGCCCGGCTCGATCGTTGCCTCGCGGGCGAAACCGAGCACGGCCACGCCGCCCGGCGGCATGCCGCGGTAATCACTGCTGGTGCCATCGGTCATCAGCGCCACCAGCTGCTCCAGCCCGGGGTTGTGGCCGACGATCAGCACCCGGTCCAGGTCACGGCGCTCGTCCACCAGCGCGGCCAGGGTGCCGGGGGTGGCCTCGTAGATGCGGTCTTCCAGGCGCTTTTCGACATAGCCGATGGCTGCCATCACCGCTTCCAGGGTTTCGCGGGTCCGCCGCGAGGGGGAACACAGCACGCAATCAGGCAGCAGGTTGTTCTCCTTCAGCCACTTGCCGGCGGCTTCGGCTTCGGCGAGCCCCACCGGCGACAACGGCCGGTCGAGGTCGGCCTGGCCGGTAGTGGCCGGTTCGGCGTGGGCGTGGCGGAGCAGGATCAGTTCGCGCATTGCGGGATTCCAATAAAGGGATGGAGACCTACGGCTCTTACAGTTTCAGCCAGGACAACAGGGGTTCCCAGTCGGCCTGGTGCTCGCGCACCTGGGCGGAGCGGTAATCGAAAAGACTGCGACCCAGGCCGGTCATGACCACATAGCTCTGGCTGTCGCGCAGTTGGGCGACCACCGGATAGGGCCAGTCAGCCAGCATCTGCAGGGCCTGCTGCGAGGTCTGGGTCCAGGGCTTGGTGCGGTTCAGCACCAGCCCGACCGGCAGCTTGCGGCTGTGCACGCGGGGTACCTGGGCCAGGCTGTTGAGGAAGCCGACGATGGCTTCGATGTCCAGTGCCGAGGGCAGTACCGGCACCACCACTGCATCGGCAGCGTCGAGGAAATGCGGGATATCGTCGGCCAGTGCGCCAGCCGGTGCATCGATCACCACGGTATCGGTACCGTCGGGCAGCTTCTGCGCCCACTGCTTCTTGCGGTACACGTCGATCGGCAGCACCGCGCTTTCCAGCCCGGCCCGGCGCTGTGCCCAGCGGGTGCTGGACCCCTGCGGGTCGGCATCGGCGATCACCGTGGCCTTGCCTTGCAATGCCGCGTACGCGGCCAGGTGGGTGGCGATGGTGGACTTGCCCACCCCGCCTTTGGAACCGGCCACCAGGATCGTCTTCATGCCAGCCTCGCTTCCGGGTACGTGCCCCGAGCGTACACCGCCGATGGTGACGGAAGGTAGAGCCGTGCTGAACCAGCGCCCCCGGCCTTTGCTATCGTGGCGCCCCCGAAGGACCGAACCGCCATGAGCGAACTGCAGGACCTGAGCGCACTGATCCGCGCCAACACGCCGTTGATCGTGGTCGAGACCCAGGATGAGGGTCGCATCGTCGAGCTGTTCCGGCAGACGCTGATGCATGTCTGGCGGGCCCTGCACCGCTGGTCGATCACCGAGGGCCTGCGCCGCATCGATCTGGAACGCGAGGACGAGCCTGTGGGCCCGCCCGATGCCAGCGCCGCACTGCAGATGATCCGCCAGGCCGACCAGCGCGGGGTGTACCTGCTGCTCGATTTCCACCCTTACCTGGGCTATGCCAGCCACCAGCGTGCGCTGCGCGACCTGATCCAGCGCCGCCACAGCGAACCGCACGTGCTGGTGCTGATCGGCGCCAAGGTGGAACTGCCGGCCGAACTGGAAGCCCTGGCGGTGCGCTTCAACCCGCGCCTGCCCGACGCCAATGCGTTGTTGAAGATGCTGCGCGAAGAAGCCGATGCCTATGCACGCGAACACGGCGGACGCCGGGTGGAAGTGGACAGCGAGGCGGTCAAGAAGATCCTGAAGAACCTGCAGGGGCTGAGCCTGGTCGATGCGCGGCGCATCGCGCGGCAGCTGATCTATGCCGATGGCGCACTGCGCGACGACGACCTGCCACAGCTGGCGCGGCTGAAGTTCGAGCTGCTCAACCGCAGCGGCCACCTGTTCTTCGAGCACGACAGCGCCCGCTTCGGCGATGTGGCCGGGGCCAACCGGCTGAAGCGTTGGATCAACCAGCGTCGCGTCGCCTTCATCGCCGGCTCGGCACCGGCCGGGTTGGACCCGCCGCGCGGCATGCTGCTGCTGGGCGTGCAGGGCTGCGGCAAATCGATGCTGGCCAAGGCCACCGCCGCCGGCTTTGGCGTGCCGCTGCTGCGCCTGGACGTGGGCGCGCTGTACAACAAGTACCACGGCGAGACCGAAGCCAACCTGCGCCAGGCGCTGGCCTCGGCCGAGCAGCTGGCGCCGTGCGTGCTGTGGATGGATGAGATCGAAAAGGGCCTGGCCACCGGCACCGAGGATGGCGGCGTGTCGCGCCGCGTGCTCGGCTACCTGCTGACCTGGATGGCCGAGCGCAAGGCGCCGGTGTTCATCGTGGCTACCGCCAACCAGGTACACGAGCTGCCGGCCGAGCTGCTGCGCAAGGGCCGCTTCGACGAAATCTTCTTCGTCGACCTGCCCTCGGCCGATGTGCGCGTGGAACTGCTGCGGCTGCACCTGGGGCGGCGCCAGCTCAATGCCGACGACTTCGCGCTGCCGGCACTGGCAGCGGCGGCCAACGGGTTTTCCGGCGCGGAAATCGAGCAGGCGATCGTGGCGGGACTGTATTCGGCGCATGCCGAAGGCCGGCCACTGGATACCGAACTGCTGATGGGCGAGATTCGCACAACGCGGCCGCTGTCGGTGTTGATGGCCGAGCAGGTGGCGGCGTTGCGGGAGTGGGCGTCGGGGCGCACGGTGTCCGCGGACGACTGAGGGTTTCCTGCGAACGGCGAAGCCCCTCGTGGATGGTCGCTGAAGGCGCCAGCTGTGGGTTGGCCGGGCGGATAGGCTGCGCAGGGGTCGCTGCAAGTACGTCCCTGTAAGCTCGGTCGCCGCATCCATGCGGCTCACGCCCCTGCGCAGCCTACCCGCCCGGCCACGGACAGTTTCCGTGGGCGGCCAGCCACGGAAAAGAAAAAAGAAGAGCAAAAGCAAAAGCGGTTGGCTTGCCGCTTTCTGTAGCGCCGAGCCCACGCTCGGCTGCATTCCGATCAGATATCGATCATTCGATTCCAATGCAGATTCATCCACGCATGGCGTGGATGTACGTGTCGACCAAGGTCGACACCTACCAACAGCAGCGGGAATCTGTCGAAGGCGGGGCGGTGTGGGCAGGCAGGACCGTTGGCGCCATGGATGGCGCCAACGAGCCCCCAGGGACGGGTTCACGGCGTGTCCTGCCTGTCCACACCGCCCCGCCATCCCTCAGCAAGCCGCTTTGGCTTTGGCTGTTGCCTCTGCGGGTGCCGGGTGCAACCCGGCCGAACCCCCACCCTCAGGGCCAGGCGGGTGGCGCGGCCGCCCAGGCCTGCTGTACTTCGGCCAACGTCGCGCGTTCGTCATCGCGCCAGCCCGGCAACAGCTGCGCGTAACGACTGCTGTCGCGCCATTGCGCCGGCTCGGTGCGCACGGCAGCGGCATACCACTTCACCGCCTCCTGCTGCTGGCCGGCCCGCCACAGCGCCAGCGCATAGCTCGGCGGAACCCAGCCGGGATTGCTGCGCAGGGTGCCGGCAGCGGCCTGCCACTGTTCCAGCGCGGCCAGCGCCTGGCCCTGCCGCAACAGGTCCCAGCCATAGTTCCAGCGTACGCTGCGGCCCAGCGCGCTCTGCACCGGCGCTTCGGCCAATGCCTCGCGATAGAGCTTGTCGCCCAGTTCCGCGCGCCCCTGCGCAATGGCGACCGACGCCAGCTGCGCCGTAGCTTCCAGCCCCTTGCGGCCACGCTCGCGGTGCTTCAGCAGCTGTGCCACCAGATCTTCGCCTTCACCCTGCACCACCGTGATCGGCGCGGCAGCGGCGTCGCTGTCGAAATAGAACTCCTGCGGTGCCGGCAATGCCGGCGCGGCCCACGCAGTGGCCGCTCCCGAGACCAGCAACACGCCGGCCAGGAACTGTCCTGCAACTGACATCCAGATTCCCCCAAGGTTGAAACACCAACCCTCCCTCTCTCACCCCGATCCTAACCCCAGCACGTCCTTGGCGCGAGTGCCGGGGCTTTTGCCCCCCACTGTTACAATTCGCGCCTTTCCCGCCGCGTGTACCTGCGCGGCCGGTGCCAGCCGATCCTGACCAGGCCAGCCATGACCAGTACCGCGCAACTCACCTCACCCGCCTCCGCCGACCTGCTCGACCGTGATTACACGCTCGACCACAAGTACACCCGCAACGAAGGACGGATCTACCTGAGTGGCGTGCAGGCGCTGGTGCGGCTGCCGCTGATGCAGCGCCTGCGCGACGAAGCCACCGGCATCGACAGCGCCGGTTTCATCAGCGGTTATCGTGGCAGCCCGCTGGGCGGCTTCGACCTGGAGCTGTGGCGCGCGCGCAAGCACCTGGAAGCGGCCAAGGTGAAGTTCACCCCCGGCCTCAACGAGGACCTGGGCGCGACCATGGTGTGGGGCACCCAGCAGACCAACCTGTTCCCCGGCGCCAACGTGAAGGGCGTGTTCGGCATGTGGTACGGCAAGGGCCCGGGCGTGGACCGCTGTGGCGACGTGTTCAAGCACGCCAATGCCGCCGGCACCTCGCGCCATGGCGGCGTGCTGGCACTGGCCGCCGATGACCACGCCTGCCGCAGCTCGACGCTGCCGCATGGCAGCGAGGACGAATTCGTCAGCGCGATGATGCCGGTGCTGAACCCGGCCGGTGTGCAGGACATCCTCGACATGGGCCTGCTCGGTTGGGCGATGAGCCGTTACACCGGGCGCTGGGTCGGTTTCAAGACGATCGCCGAGACGGTGGAATCGTCGGCCTCGGTCGAGGTCGATCCACTGGCCCGGCGCATCGTGCTGCCGGAAGACTTCGACATGCCCGCCGGCGGCCTCAACATCCGCTGGCCCGATCCGCCGCTGGACCAGGAAATGCGCCTGCACCGCTACGCGGTGAAAGCCGCGCAGGCCTTCGCACGTGCCAACGGCATCGACAAGGTGGTGATGGACGCGCCGCGTGCGCGGCTCGGCATCGTCACCACCGGCAAGAGCTACCTGGACGTGCTGCAGGCGCTGGAATACCTGGGCCTGGACGAGCAGGCCTGCGCCGACATCGGCATCCGCGTGTACAAGGTCGGCATGACATGGCCGCTGGAGCCGGAAGGCATCGCGCGCTTCGCGCAGGGCCTGGAAGACATCATCGTGGTGGAGGAGAAGCGCGCCTTCATCGAGCGCCAGATGAAGGAGCAGTTCTTCAACTGGCCGGCCAGCTGGGGCCAGCGCCCGTCCATCGTCGGCAAGTACGACGAGGCCGGCGAGTGGATCCTGCCGTCGACCGGCGAACTGACCCCGGCCACCATCGCCGGCGTGATCGGTCGTCGCATCCAGAAGTTCTTCAACAACGACTCCATCGAGCAGCGCCTGCAGTGGATGCAGGAAAAGGAAGCCGAGCTTGCGTTGCCACGCGCCAGCTTCCCGCGCGTTCCGCACTACTGCTCCGGCTGCCCGCACAACACCTCCACCACCGTGCCGGAAGGCTCGCGCGCGCTGGCCGGCATCGGTTGCCATTACATGGTGACCTGGATGGACCGCAGCACCGACACCTTCACCCACATGGGTGGCGAAGGCGTGACGTGGGCCGGGCAGGCCGCGTTCACCGATACCCAGCACGTGTTCCAGAACCTGGGCGACGGCACCTATTTCCACAGCGGATCGCTGGCGATCCGCCAGGCGATCGCGGCAGGCGTCAACATCACCTACAAGATCCTCTACAACGACGCGGTGGCGATGACCGGAGGGCAGCCGGTGGACGGTCCGCTGAGCGTGCCGGACATCGCAAGGCAGATGCGTGCCGAGGGCATCCACACCATCATGGTGCTGTCGGACAACATCACCAAGTGGACGCGCCAGCGCGAGCATTTCCCCAGCGACGTGGAGTTCCATGACCGCAGCGAGCTGGACGCGGTGCAGAAGCGCCTGCGCGAAGTGAAGGGTGTTTCGATCCTGATCTACGAACAGACCTGCGCCACCGAGAAGCGCCGTCGCCGCAAGCGCGGCAAGCTGGAAGATCCGCAGAAGCGGGTGATGATCAATTCGCTGGTCTGCGAAGGCTGTGGCGACTGCGGCAAGAAGAGCTTCTGCGTGTCGGTGCTGCCAAAGGAAACCGAGTTCGGGCGCAAGCGCGACATCGACCAGTCCAACTGCAACAAGGACTATTCCTGCGTCAACGGCTTCTGCCCGAGCTTCGTCACCGTGCACGGTGGACAGCCGCGCAAGGGCAGCAAGCGCGATGCCTCCACCCTGCTGGACAACCTGCCGGCACCGGTGGTGCGCGGCACCCTGGAGCAGCCCTGGAACATCCTGATCACCGGCGTTGGCGGCACCGGCGTGGTGACCATCGGCGCCCTGCTGGGCATGGCCGGTCACCTTGAGGGCAAGGGCGCCTCGGTGCTCGACCAGACCGGCCTGGCGCAGAAGGGTGGCGCGGTGACCACGCACATCCGCATCGCCCGCCGCCCCGAGGATATCCACGCCGTGCGCATTGCCGCTGGCGAAGCCGACCTGGTGCTGGGCTGCGACATGGTGGTTGTGAACGACTATTGGGCACTGTCGAAAGTGCGTGCCGGCCGTTCGCAGGTGGTGCTCAACACCTATGAAGCGATGCCGGGCACGTTCACCACCCGCCCGGACATGCAGTTCCCCGCCGCCGACATCATCGCCGGCGTGCGCGTGGCCCTGGGTGGCGAAGAGCCGCTGCTGCTGGACGCGACCCAGCTGGCCACCGCATTGCTCGGCGATGCGATCGCCGCCAACCTGTTCATCCTCGGCTACGCCTGGCAGCAGGGCCTGGTGCCGCTGTCGTTCGAGTCGCTGATGCGTGCCATCGAGCTCAACGGCGCCGCGGTGGCGATGAACCAGCAGGCCTTTGCCTGGGGCCGCCTGGCCGCGGTCGATCCGCAGGCCGTGCAGCAGGCGGCAGGCGTGGTGCGCAACCGCCATACCGACACCGAGAACACGCCGGGCCCGCTGCATGCACTGCCGCCGGGCGAATGGGAAGGCAACGAGTGGGGCGCTACCGCCGCACCGCGTAACACCGGCGACGAGCGCGAGCTGCGTGGGTTGCCGACCCATGGTGGCGATGTCGCCTTCCTGCCGTTGGACGACGCGCGCCTGTCGCGCTCGCTGGACGAGATGATCGAGCGCCGCTCGGCATTCCTGACCGACTACCAGGATGCCGCCTACGCCAACCGCTACCGCACGCTGGTCGAACGCGTGCGCGCGACCGAAGCCGAGCGCATCGGTGGGTCCACCGCATTGACCGAAACCGTGGCCCGCTACCTGTTCAAGCTGATGGCGTACAAGGACGAATACGAAGTGGCGCGCCTTTACACCAGCGGCGATTTCCAGCGCCGCCTGCAGCAGCAGTTCGAGGGCGATTACCAGCTGCGCTTCCATCTGGCACCGCCGCTGTTCGCGAAGAAGGACGAGCAGGGCCGGCTGCTGAAGAAGGAGTACGGCCCGTGGATGTTCAAGGCGTTCGGCCTGCTGGCGAAGCTGAAGTTCCTGCGTGGCGGCCGCCTGGATGTGTTTGGCCGCACCGAGGAACGCCGCATGGAGCGCCAGCTGATCACCGATTACGAGGCGACCGTGCAGGTGCTGCTGGACGGCTTGGATGATGACCGCCTGGCGCTGGCGGTGGAGATCGCCAGCGTGCCCGAGCACATCCGCGGCTTCGGCCACGTCAAGGAAGCCCATTTCGAGAAGGCCAAGGCCCGCGAAGCGGTGCTGCTGGCGCAGTGGCGCAACCCGAAGGCACTGCATATCGTGCAGGTGGCGTAGTAGCACACCGCAAAAAGAAACCTATTGATTGCCTTTTGAGAATGCAATCAATAGGTTGCCTGTGGCGCAGGAAAGAGATAGGTTGTGTGTCGTAAAGCAACCTATCCTTTGCGTACGTGATGGCGTACGGTCATCTTTCCCGAGGACTGCCGGTATGGACAGGCCGCCGCATACGGTGAGAACACCGCAGCAACTTGCGCCGCTGATGCGCGCGTTCAGACGCCAGGCCGGGCTGAGTCAAGCACAGCTTGCCGAGCGACTGGGCATCTCCCGCCAGGCAGTCGGCGCATTGGAACGCGATCCAGCGTCTGCCAGCTTCGAGCGATTGATGCGAGTCTGGGCCGTGTTGGGCCTGGAAATCAGCCTGCAGCAGCGAAGTCCCCGGGAAAACACGTCGACTTCGGAGTGGTAAGCCATGGGTACGTTGCGGGTCTGGATGAATGGTGTCGAGGTAGCGCTCTGGGATGATGCGCGGAACCGGGCATCCCGCCTTTCCTACCTCAGCCAATGGATTGGTTCGACGCAGTCGCGACCGCTGTCCCTTTCGCTCCCCCTGCTGCCCGACGGTGAAAGCCATCAAGGTCAGGTGGTCAACGACTACTTCGACAATCTTCTCCCCGATAACGTCACCATCCGCAACCGGATCCGCGACCGGTTCGCCACGCGCAGCAGCAATACGTTCGATCTGCTTGAAGCCATTGGCCGGGATTGTGTGGGCGCGGTGCAGCTGTTGCCACATTCGCGCACACCGGATGCCATCCAGCGGATAACGTTCGAACCATTGAATGACTCAGGCGTCGCTGAAGTCCTGCGCCAGGTCACAACAAGTGCATTGCCTGGCACTTCTTCCAGCGACGATGCGTTCCGCATTTCCATCGCTGGAGCGCAGGAAAAGACCGGCCTGCTGCTGCACGATGGTCAATGGTGCATTCCTACCGGAAGTACGCCGTCCACGCACATCTTCAAGCTGCCGTTGGGTATCGTCGGCAACATGCGTGCGGACATGCACCAGTCCGTGGAGAACGAGTGGCTGTGCATGCACCTGCTGGCAGCCTTTGGAATTCCCGTCGCGGATACGCAGATGGGGCGTTTTGAAGATCAAGGTGCACTGATCGTCGAACGTTTCGACCGGCGACTGGCTGCGGATCGCGTGTGGTGGCTTCGCTTGCCGCAGGAAGATATGTGTCAGGTCTTTGGCCTCCCCGCTGCCCGGAAGTACGAATCCGATGGCGGCCCCGGCATCGTGGCCATCATGGATCTGCTTCGGCAATCCGAGCAGCCTGAGGATCGAGCAACCTTCTTCAAGACGCAGATCCTGTTCTGGATGCTTGCCGCGACCGACGGCCACGCAAAGAACTTCAGCGTCCACATCGACGCGGGTGGGCGTTTCCGTCTGACTCCTGTCTACGACGTGCTGTCGGTATATCCCATCCTCGGCCGGGGGCCCAATCAACTCGATCCGCACAACGCGCAGCTTGCCATGGCGGTAGAGGGCAAGAACCGCCATCGAAAACTGCATCTTGTGCGACGCCGGCACTGGAACGAAACCGCACGTGCCTGTGGCGTAGCCGATGGCGCAGAGCCATGGATCGAAGCGTTGATCGCTTCCGTGGAGCCCGCCATCGAACACGTCACACGCCAGCTTCCAAGCGGCTTCCCTTCGACCGTGTCCGAACCTGTTTTCAAGGGACTGCGTGCTGCGGCGACCCGCCTTTCCAGCATGGCCCCCGACGCCTGATCAGCCCAACCGCCACAGCAGCAGGCGGTTGTTGGACGGCATCGCCACATCCCCCAGGCGGGTAAAGCCGTTGTCGGCCGCCAGCGCCTGCACTGCCTCGCTGTCCCGGATCCCGCTGCGCGGATCACGTGCCTTCAGCCATGAATCGAACTGCGCGTTGCTGTCACTGGTGTAGCGACCGCCGTAATTGAACGGCCCGTACACCGCCAGCAGCGCGCCATGGCGCAGCAGTGCCGGCAATGCGGCGAACAGCGCCTGCACGTGTTCCCAGCTCATGATGTGCAGGGTGTTGGCAGTGAATGCAGCATCGAACGTGCTGCCTTCCGGCAGGCTCAGGCCGGCCGCCGGTGGCAGCTCGACCTGCAGCGCCACCGGCGGCAGCAGGTTCAACAGCGCCGCCTCGGCGCGCCAGGCCTGGATGCCGGGCAGATGGTCCGGATGGTCGCTGGGCTGCCAGCGCAGCCATGGCCAGCGCTCGGCGAAGAAGGCCGCATGCTGGCCGGTGCCGCTGCCGATCTCCAGCACCCGGTGGCGGTCGCCCATCCACGGGTCGAGCGCAGCGGCGATGGGTTCGCGATTGCGCTCGCAGGCTTCTGAATACGGCTTGCTCGACATCGAGACGGCGTCCAGGCGGGGTCGGCCTCATTGTGCACGAGGGGGTGTTGCTCGGCAGGGCTGCGCCCTGCACCCGCAGAGGCAACGGCAACGGCCGAAGCAACAGCCGAAGCAACAGCAAAAGCTGGTTTCCTGTGGGTTGGCGGGGTGGGTCCGGTTGAGGGGGACGCCGTAGACCCATCCGTGGGGGCTTGGTCGCGGCATCCATGCCGCTCGCACCCCCTCAACCGGACCCACCCCGCCTTCGACAGTTGACCGCGATCTGTCGGAACGGCACGGGGTCAGATCCCGTTGCTATGCAACGGGATCTGACCCCAGATTTATTTCGATATCTGAAAGATGTGTCGACCAAGGTCGACACCTACCAACAGCCGCAGGAATCTGTCAGAGGCAGGGCGGTGTCGGATTGCGGGGTGTCCGCGGCATGGATGCCGCGGCCAAGCCTACAGGGACGTACTTGCGGCGTCCCCGCAATCCGACACCGCCCCGCCAACCCACGGAATGCCAGCTTTTGACGTTGCTCTGGCCCTGGCCTCTGCAGGTGCAGGGCGCAGCCCTGCCGAAACCCACCCCTACCATGACTGCAGTCACTTGCCCGAATGCCCGCCGCTGGCGAAAGTCGGGGAGTTGACGTGATCGGATCGGTCCTTTGCCGGCCGCACGGAAGTGAGAGAGAGACGCAGTGCAACGACGTGAGTTCCTGGCATTTTCCGGTCTGGGCCTGGCGGGCCTGGTCCTGCCGCATTCGCGGCTGATCGCCGCCGAGCAGTTGCTGGCCCCGGTCGACCCGGCCAAGCGCCGACGCCTTGCCGAGGTCGCCCTTGCCGCCGCGCGCTCGGCCAAGGCCAGCTACTGCGACGTGCGTATCGGTCGCTACCTCAACCAGTCGGTGATCACCCGCGAATACCAGGTCGGCAACGTGACCAACCGCGAGTCCTCCGGCGTGGGCGTGCGGGTGATCGTCAACGGGGCCTGGGGGTTCGCCGCCACTCACCAGCAGACCGAAGCGGCAGTGCGCACCGCCGTCGAGCAGGCCACGGCCATCGCCCGCGCCAACGCCAGCATCCAGACCCGCCCGGTGCAGCTGGCGCCCACCCCGTCGGTGGGCGAGGTGCGTTGGCAGACGCCGATCCGCCGCAATGCGATGGAAGTGCCGATCCAGGACAAGGTCGAGCTGCTGCTGGCGCTCAATGCGGCCGCGATGAATGCGGGCGCCGACTACATCAATTCCACCCTGTTCCTGGTCAACGAACAGAAGTACTTCGCCTCCAGCGACGGCTCGTTCATCGACCAGGACATCCACCGCATCTGGCTGCCGTTCACCGCCACCGCCATCGACAAGGCCAGCGGCAAGTTCCGCACCCGCGCCGGTCTGTCCTCGCCGATGGGCATGGGCTACGAATTCCTCGACGGGGACGCGCGCGGGAAGGTGCAGCTGCCCGGTGGCATCACCGCGTACCGCGATTCCTACGATCCGGTCGAGGACGCCATCGCCGCCGCCCGCCACGCACGCGAGAAGCTGAAGGCGCCGTCGGTGAAGCCCGGCAAGTACGACCTGGTGCTGGATCCGTCCAACCTGTTCCTGACCATCCACGAGAACGTCGGTCATCCGCTGGAGTTGGACCGCGTGCTCGGCTACGAAGCCAACTACGCCGGCACCAGCTTCGCCACGCTGGACAAGCGCGATGCCGGTTTCCGCTGGGGCAGCGACATCGTCACCTTCTTCGCCGACAAGACCCAGCCGGGCAGCCTCGGTGCGGTCGGCTACGACGACGAAGGGGTGAAGACCCAGCGCTGGGACCTGGTGCGCGACGGCATCCTGGTCGATTACCAGGCTACCCGCGATGAGGCGCACATCCTCGGCCGCGACGCCTCGCATGGCTGCAGCTACGCCGACTCGTGGTCCAGCGTGCAGTTCCAGCGCATGGCCAATGTCTCGCTGGCGCCGGGCAGGAAACCGCTCAGCGTCGAGGACATGGTCAAGGACGTGGAGAACGGCATCTACATCCACGGCCGTGGCTCCTATTCCATCGACCAGCAGCGCTACAACGCTCAGTTCGGCGGCCAGCTGTACTACCAGATCAGGAACGGAAAGATCACCGGCATGGTCGAAGATGCGGCCTACCAGATCCGCACGCCGGAGTTCTGGAACGCCTGCACCGCCATCTGCGATGAGCGCGATTTCCGCCTCGGCGGTTCGTTCTTCGACGGCAAGGGCCAGCCCGGCCAGGTGTCAGCGGTCTCGCACGGTTCGTCCACCACCCGTTTCAACGGCATCAACATCATCAACACCGCGCGCAGTCTCGGCGCTTGAGCCACCCGTCCTTCATGGAGAGCAGCCTTGCACAGACGTGACTTCCTGGCCCTGACCGGGCTTACCGCTGGCGGCCTGATCGTGCCGTCGTTCTTCGGCAAGGCGATCGCCGCCGAGCAGCTGCAGTCCAGCCTCGACCCTGCGCTGAAAAAGCGACTGGCCGACGCCGCCCTGCAGGCCGCACGCAGCGCCGGCGCCACCTACTGCGACGTGCGCATCGGCCGCTACCTGCGGCAGTTCGTGATCACCCGCGAAGACAAGGTGCAGAACGTGGTCAACACCGAGTCCACCGGTGTGGGCATCCGCGTGATCGTCAACGGCGCCTGGGGCTTTGCCGCCACCAATGCACTCAGCACCGCCGACGTGGCTCGTGCCGCGCAGCGGGCGGCGGCCATCGCCAAGGCCAACGCGGGCGTGCAGACCGCGCCGGTGCAGCTGGCCAAGGCGCCGGGCGTGGGCGAGGTCAGCTGGAAGACGCCGATCCGCAAGAATGCAATGGAGGTACCGATCAAGGAGAAGGTCGACCTGCTGCTGGACGTCAACGCCGCGGCGATGGGCGCCGGCGCCAGCTTCGTCAATTCGATGCTGTTCCTGGTGAACGAGCAGAAGTACTTCGCCTCCACCGACGGCTCCTACATCGACCAGGACGTGCACCGCATCTGGGCACCGATGACGATCACCGCCATCGACAAGGCCAGCGGCAAGTTCCGCACCCGCGAAGGCCTGTCCGCGCCGATGGGCCTGGGCTACGAGTACCTGGATGGCGCCGCTGCCGGCAAGGTGCTGACGCCCAATGGCGTGGTCAACTACGGTTCGTCCTACGACATGAAGGAAGATGCCATCGCGGCGGCCAAGCAGGCGCAGGAGAAGCTGAAGGCGCCGTCGGTGAAGCCTGGCAAGTACGACCTGATCCTGGATCCGTCGCATACCTGGCTGACCATCCACGAGTCGATCGGCCACCCGCTGGAACTGGACCGCGTGCTCGGCTACGAAGCCAACTACGCCGGCACCAGCTTCGCCACCCTGGACAAGCGTGAGCAGCATTTCCAGTACGGCAGCGAGCACGTCAACATCTTCGCCGACAAGACCCAGCCGGGCAGCCTCGGCGCGGTGGCGTACGACGACGAAGGCGTGAAGTGCAAGCGCTGGGACCTGATCAGCAACGGCAAGCTGGTGGACTACCAGACCATCCGCGACCAGGCCCACATCCTCGGCAAGACCGAATCCGATGGCTGCTGCTACGCCGACTCGTGGTCCAGCGTGCAGTTCCAGCGCATGGCCAATGTGTCGATGGCGCCGGGCAAGTCGCCGCTGAGCGTTTCGGACATGATCAAGGACGTGGAGAACGGCATCTACATCATCGGTGACGGTTCGTTCTCGATCGACCAGCAGCGCTACAACGCGCAGTTCGGCGGCCAGCTGTTCTACGAGATCAAGAACGGAAAGATCACCCGCATGCTTGAAGACGTGGCCTACCAGATCCGCACGCCGGAGTTCTGGAATGCCTGCAGCGCCGTCGCCGACGAGCGCGATTACCGCCTGGGCGGTTCGTTCTTCGACGGCAAGGGCCAGCCCGGCCAGGTATCGGCGGTCTCGCACGGGTCTTCGACCGCGCGCTTCAACGGCATCAACGTCATCAACACCGCACGCAGCCTCGGCTGACCGGTCAGGAGCCCTTACACCATGAGTATCTTCACCGAAGCCCAGGCCAAGGCCATCCTCGACAAGGTCATCGCCCTGTCCAAGGCCGATGAGTGCACCGCCGTACTGGCAGGGTCGATCAACGGCAACATCCGTTTCGCCCTGAACAACGTATCCACCAGTGGCATCGTCGACAACACCGAACTGGCCGTTACCGTGGCCTTCGGCAAGCGCGTGGGTACTGCTTCGATCAACGAGTTCGACGACGCCGCGCTGCAGCGCGTGGTCCGCCGCGCCGAAGACCTGGCCCGCCTGGCCCCGGAGAACCCGGAGTTCATGCCGGCCATCGGAAAGCAGAGCTACCGCGCCAGCCCGACCTTCAGCGAATCCACTGCCGCCATCGATCCGGCGTTCCGCGCCAAGGTCGCCGCCGATTCGATCGCGCCGTGCCGTGGCAACGGTCTCATCGCTGCGGGCTTCCTCGAGGATGGCCAAGGCTTCTACGCTACGGCCAACAGCAACGGCAACTTCGGCTACCAGCGCACCACCAACTTCGATTACACCTGCACCGTGCGCACCGAAGACGGCCGTGGCTCGGGCTGGGTGGGTCGCAACCTGAAGGACGCGGCCGACTTCAAGGCCGACCAGGACATCCGCATCGCCATGCGCAAGGCGACCGAGTCGCAGGAAGCCAAGGCGCTGGAGCCCGGCAAGTACACGGTGATCCTGGAACCGGCGGCGGCCGCGGGCCTGATCAGCTTCATGATGAACTTCTTCAGCGCACGCTCGGCCGATGAAGGCCGCAGCTTCCTGTCGAAGAAGGGTGGCGGCAACAAGCTGGGCGAGCAGGTCTACGATCCCCGTGTGAACATGCATGCCGACCCGTGGCATCCGGATGCGCCGGTGCTGCCGTGGGACAACGAGGGCATGCCGCGCGAGCGTATCGCCATCATCGAGAACGGCAAGATCGCCAACCTCGACTACTCGCGTTTCTGGGCACAGAAGCAGGGCAAGACCGCCAAGGCCACGCCCGGCAACCTGCTGATGAGCGGTGGCGAGAAGAACACCGCCGAGCTGGTGCGCGGCACCCAGAAGGGCATCCTGGTCACCCGCACCTGGTACATCCGCATGGTCGATCCGCAGACCGTGCTGCTGACCGGCCTGACCCGCGATGGCACCTTCTACATCGAGAACGGGCAGATCAAGCACCCGGTGAAGAACTTCCGCTTCAACGAATCGCCGGTGATCATGCTCAACAACATCGAAGAGCTGGGCAAGCCGGTACGCGTGGCCGGTGACGAATCCAACTTCGTGATGATGATTCCGCCGATGAAGCTGCGCGATTTCACCTTTACCTCGTTGTCCGACGCGGTCTGATGGATCGGCGGGCCTGCCTGCGCTGGTTGGCCGCTGCCGCTTCGGCGGCGGCGCTGCCGGCATGGGCACAGGCAGGCCCGCGCAGTTCGCGCTACGACTTCTGGTTCACCCGCCTGCAGTACGACTCCGGTGACTGGGACGTGGATGCGCGCATGCCGTCCAACCTGATCACCTCGCTGATCGACTACACCTCCCTGCGGGTGGACCCGCAGGAACGCGTGGTGGCGTTGGCCGACCCGCGCATGCTGGAGGCGCCATTCTGCTACCTGGCCGGGCACACCCTGGTCGAGTTCAACGCCGCCGAACGGCAGAACTTCGTGCGCTACGTGCGCAATGGGGGCTTCGTCTTCGTCGACGACTGCAACCACGATATCGATGGCCTGTTTGCCACCTCGTTCGAAGCGCAGATGGGCCGGCTGTTCGGGCCGAAGGCGCTGCAGAAGCTGCCCAACAGCCACGCGCTGTACCGCAGCTTCTTCCGCTTCCCCGACGGCCCGCCGGCCACCAGCTTCGAGCTCAACGGCTGGGGCGATGACCTGGTGCACGACTACCTGAAAGGCATCGAGGTCGACGGTCGGCTGGGGCTGCTCTACAGCAACAAGGACTACGGCTGCGAGTGGGACTATGACTGGCGCAACAAGCGTTTCCTGGCCGAAGACAACACCCGCTTCGGCGTCAACATCGTGATGTATGCATTGAACAATTGAACGGACTACGCCCATGACCTCCCCCGACCTCGATACCCTGCTGCCGCGCCTGCACGATCTGCGCGCTGCGCTCGCCCACGCCGTGGTCGGCCAGCACACGGTGGTCGAGCAGTTGCTGATCGGCCTGCTGGCCGGTGGTCACTGCCTGCTGGAAGGCGCGCCGGGGCTGGGCAAGACCCTGCTGGTTCGCTCGCTGGGGCAGGCACTGGAACTGCAGTTCCGGCGCGTGCAGTTCACCCCGGACCTGATGCCCAGCGACATCCTCGGCACCGAACTGCTGGAAGAAGACCACGGTACCGGCCATCGCCATTTCCGCTTCCAGCAGGGCCCGATCTTCACCAACCTGCTGTTGGCCGACGAGCTCAACCGTACCCCGCCGAAGACCCAGGCGGCGCTGCTGGAAGCGATGCAGGAACGCACGGTCAGCTACGCCGGCACGACCTACACGCTGCCGGCGCCGTTCTTCGTGCTGGCCACGCAGAATCCGATCGAACAGGCCGGTACCTATCCATTGCCCGAAGCACAGCTGGACCGCTTCCTGCTGCACGTGCTGGTCGATTACCCCAGCGAGGAAGAAGAGCGGCAGATCCTGGAACAGACCACCGGTAGTTCCACCGAAAGCGTGCCGAAGGTGATGGATGCCGACGCGGTGATCGCGCTGCAGGCGGCGGTACGGCAGGTGCATGTCAGCCCCGACGTGCTGGCCTGGATCACCCGCCTGGTCCGCGCCAGCCGTCCCGGCGAGGGCGCACCGGCGGCGATCAACCAGTGGGTGAAATGGGGTGCGGGCCCGCGTGCCGGGCAGTCGCTGGTGCTGGCCGCCAAGGCGCGCGCACTGCTGCAGGGACGTTTCGCCGCCACCCGCGAGGATGTGCAGGCGCTGGCCGCACCGGTGATGCGTCATCGCCTGCTGCTGTCCTTCGCCGCCGAGGCCGAGCAGAAACGGGCTGACGATGTAGTCGCCGCACTGCTGCAGGCCGTTCCATTCCCGGGTTGATCCACTGGTGACCGCCGGCACGCCGCTGCTGCTGCCACCCGACCTGCGTGCGCGGCTGCGTGCGCTGCGGCTGCGACCGCGCCTGGCCAGCGGTGCAAGCGGCATCGGCCAGCACGCCAGCCGCAGCCGCGGTGCCGGCCTCGAGTTCGCCCAGTACCGTGCCTACGAGCCCGGCGACGAACTGCGCCAGATCGACTGGAAGCTGTACGCGCGCTCGGACCGCTTCTTCGTGCGTGAATCCGAGCGCGAAAGCCCGATCACCGTCTGGCTGCTGCTCGATGCCACTGCCTCGGCGGCCCAGGCCGATCGCGCGGCACCGGCACGCAGCCGCCTGGACCACATGCGGCAACTGGCAGCCTGCGTGGTCGAGCTGGCGCTGCAGCAGGGTGATCGCTTCGGCCTGCTGGCCATCGATGGCGAAGGCCTGCAACTGGTACCGGCCGCGCATGGCGCGCGCCAGCGCGACCGCGTGCACCTGCAACTGCATGCCCTGCAGGCACGTGGCGGATGGCCGGCCGCCGAGCGCCTGCGGCCATTGTGGGAGCGCGTTCGCCCCGGCGATCTGCTGCTGGCCATCGGCGATGGCTTCGATGACGCGGGCATCGTGCTGCTGGAGCAGCTGTCCAGCGCGCGCCGCGAGGTGATGCTGCTGCAGGTGCTGACCGCCGACGAACGCGATTTCCCCTTCGATGCTGGTCACCGCTTCCGCGATCCGGAAACGGGCGAGGAACTGCTCGGCGATGGCGCCGCGATCCGCGCTGATTACCTGCAGCGCTTCGCCGAGGCCCATGCCGCGCTGCGGGCGCGGTTGCAGTCCAGTGGCATCGCCACCGCCACCGGTTGGCTCGACCAGCCGCTGGACCAACCGCTGCAGGCGCTGTTCGGCCGCAGGGGCGGCGCATGAGCCTGCTGTTTCCGCTGGGCTTGGCCGCGCTGGCCGCATGGCTGTTGCCACTGCTGATCCACCTCGCCCGTCGTCATCCCTATACGCCGCTGGATTTCGCCGCGCTGCGCTGGCTGCGCGCCCAGGTACGGCCACGCCAGCGCATCCGCTTCGATGATTGGCCGCTGTTGCTGGTGCGCCTGCTGTTGCTGGCCGCATTGGCCCTGCTGCTGGCGCGTCCGGCGCTGACCGGTCCTGCACCGGTGCCAGCGGCGTGGACGGTGGTGGCACCGGGCCTGGACGCGACCGCACTGCGCGGCAGCGCCGATGCACGCAACTGGCATTGGCTGGCGCCGGGCTTTCCGCCCATCGACCAGCCCAAGCCAGTAGACGTTGCTTCGCTGCCCAGTCTGCTGCGCGAGCTGGATGCGCAGCTGCCGGCCAGCACCGCGCTGACCGTACACGTACCCGATCCCTTGCCAGGCCTTGATGGTGCCCGCCTGCAGCTGTCGCGCGAGGTGCAGTGGCAGCCGCACACGCTGGCCGTCACTGCAGTGCCGCACGCCGCCGTGGCGCCACGCCTGCGTACGCGTAGTGATGCCCCAGCGGCAGCGCAGCACTGGCTGGGCGCGTTGCAGCGCGCATGGAGTACGCAACCACTGGCGGCGCCCTTGGCCGACGATGCGTTGCCGGGTCGCGGCGAGATTGGCGTGTGGACCGGCGCCGATGTACTGCCTGGCACCTGGCAGCGCTGGCTGCAGCAGGGCGGCACGGTGCTGACCGCTGCCAAGCCGCCCGCGGGCGCAGCCGTCCTGCTGCGTGATGCAGACAATGCACCGCTGCTGTGGCAGCAGCGCATCGGCCAAGGCCGCCTGCTGCATCTGCGCGGCGAATGGAACGCGGCCGGCAACCATGCACTCCGCGATGACCGCCTGCCCCGCGACCTGCTGCAGGCCCTGCAACCGCCATCGACCCCGCACCTGGGTGATGCGCAGGACCAGGCGCCGAGTCGCACGACATTGCCCCCCGCAACGCCGCCCCTGCGTGAACCAACCTCCTGGCTGCTGCTGATGATCGTGCTGCTGTTCGCGCTTGAGCGCTGGATGGCGAGCAGCGCGCGACGCAGGGCTGCACCATGAAGACGCTGCAGCAGGCATGGCAGCGCGCACGCCGGCGCCGCGCCGCGATCACTCTGCTGCTGGGCCTGCCATGGGCGTTGGCAGCGGCGGCACTGGCGCTGCGCCTGTCGGGTTTTGATATCGCCTGCGTCGTGGCGACCGTGGCCCTGCTCCTCGTTGCGGCCGTGGCAACCACGCGCGCCCGGCAGCTGGACCGGCACTGGTTGCAGCGCCGGCTGGATGCCAGTGGCGCCAGCGAGGACAGCGCCGACCTGCTGTTCGCTAACGCCGGCACGCTCAATCCACTACAGCAACGCCAGCGCACGCACGTGCTGGCGGCGCTTGAACGCAACCTCCCCGAGCTGCGACCACGTTGGCCGCGCAGGGCGGTGGCGCTGTGCTGGATCGGCGGCATCGCCGTCGCTGTGCTGGCACTGGGCTGGCCGCACAACGCCGCACCGGGCACCGCCGCCCTTGCGACGCCACAAGGCAGCAGCCAGGCCGGTCCACTGCGCCTGCAGTCCACCCGCCTGCACATCGATGCACCGGCCTACACCGGCCAACCCACGCGTACGCAGAACGCACTCGACGCGAAGGTCGCCGCCGACAGTCGCCTGTCCTGGTCGCTGCGCTTCGACCGTGCACCCAGCAAGGCCTGGCTGCAGTTCCACGATGGCCGTCGCCTGCCATTGCGCGAGCACGACGGCGAGTGGCAGGCGCAGGACGTGGCGCGCACCCCGCTGCTGTATCGCGTGGTCAGCGAACCGGCACTGGCCGATACCCGCCTGCATCGGCTCGACGTGGTCGCCGACCGTGCGCCCACGGTACGCGTGATCGAACCCGCTGCCAGCCTGGTGCTGGGCAGTCCCGGACAGCGGCAGTGGGCGCTGCGCTTCGAGGCCAGCGACGATCATGGCGTCGTCCCGCAGGCGACGCTGTCGATCACCACCACCCAGGGCAGCGGCGAGAACATCACCTTCGTCCGGCGCAGCGTGACCCTCAACGGCAGTGGCGAGTCGACGGCGCGGCGCTTTGCCCACACCCTCGACCTGGCCGCTCTGGGCGCACAGCCCGGCAACGATGTGATCGCCCAACTGGAAGTGCGCGACAATCACGCGCCGACAGCACAGGTCGGCCGCAGCAGCAGCGTGATCCTGCGCCTGCCCAGCACCGAAGCGGTGCTCGGTGCCGAACTGGAAGGCCGCATCAAGAAGACCCTGCCTGCGTACTTCCGCAGCCAGCGGCAGATCATCATCGATGCCGAGGCGTTGATCCGCGAACGCCGGGGCGTTGCCGCCGATACCTTCATCAAGCGCAGCGATGCGATCGGCGTCGACCAGCGCATCCTGCGCCTGCGCTACGGCCAGTTCCTGGGCGAGGAAAGCGAGGGCGCGCCGAAGCCACCGCCGACCAGCGACCTGCCCACCAGCGATACACCCGCGGCCGACGCGCACGATGACGATCATGAGCACGATCACGAGGCGCAGGCAGGCGCACATGACGAGCACGGCCACGACCACGGCGGCGCGGCCAACGGCAGCGACACGCCGCCGGTGTTCGGCAGTGCCACCGACGTGCTGTCCGAGTACGGGCATACCCACGACCACGCCGAGGCAGCGACACTGCTTGACCCGCAGACGCGCGCCACACTGAAGGCAGCACTGGACCAGATGTGGTCGGCCGAAGGCGAGCTGCGCCAGGGGCGCCCCGAGCAGGCCCTGCCGTTTGCCTACAAAGCGCTGGCATTCATCAAGCAGGTGCAGCAGGCCGAGCGCATCTACCTCGCCCGCGTCGGCCCGGAGCTGCCGCCGATCGACGAGGGCCGACGCTTGAGTGGCGACCGTGCCGGGTTGGCCAGCCGCGCACTGCCGCTGGCCGCGCGCACGCCCCTTGACCCAGCCGTCGTCGAGGCCTGGCAGCGATTGGGCGACGAGGGCGGTACGCCCGACCTGAACATGCTGGCCGCTTGGCAGCAGCGCAACAGCGCCTTCCTGCCCGACGCACTGGACCTGGCTGCCGCCATCGAGCAACTGCGCATCGAACCCAGCTGCACCGAGTGCCGACAGCGCCTGCGTGCGCAGCTGTGGCGCGCACTGCAGCGGCCACTGCCGCAGGTGATGCGACGCAGTGCAGCCGATGCCATGGGGCAGCGCTACCTCGACGCGCTGGAGGCCCAGCCATGAGCACATCGGCATTGAATGTGTGGATCGCGCTCGTGCTGGGGCTGATCGTGCTCGTCGCCAGTGCCCGCCAGCTGCGTTCGCCCACGCGGGGTCGCGGCCGTCTGATCGCCGTACTCACGCTGCAGGCCGCCGCCGCTGCGCTGCTGTACGTCTGCCTGCTGCCGCCATCACAACGCGTTGCCCCGACCGGCCTGGTGGTGATCGGCGCCGAGGCCGACAAGGCGGGTGCGCTGCCGGCCGGCGCAACCCGGGTTCTGCTGCCGGAAGCAACGAACGTGGCCGGTGCAGCGCGCGTGCCGGACCTGGCCACCGCATTGCGCCGTTATCCGTCCTCTACGGTGACCCTGGTCGGAGCCGGTCTGGCCGCGCGTGATCGCGATGCCGCACTGCCCACCGATACGCGCTGGCAGGCAGCGCCTGCACTCAACGGTTGGATCACGCTGCAGCCGCCTGCGGACGCAGCTCCCGGTGCCCGCTTCGATGTGCACGCACAGGCACGCGGCGTGGAACGCGCGCAGGCCGAACTGCTGGACCCGGCTGGCGCCGTGGTCGATCGTGCGCCGCTGGCAGCCGATGGCCGTGTGCAGCTCAGCGGCGTCGCCCGCGCCGAAGGCCGTAGCGTGTTCCAGTTGCGCCTGCTGGATGCGCAGGGCCATGTGGCCGACAGCGTGCCGGTGCCGCAGCAGACGCTGGCCGCCGCTCCGCTGCGCCTGCTGGTGCGCGCTGCTGCACCGGGCGCCGAACTGAAGTACCTGCGCCGCTGGGCCACCGATGCCGGCATCCGCGTGCAGGTACAGGCCGAGACCGGCGCAGGTCTCAGCGTGGGCGATGGCAGCGTGGCGTTGGACGCAGCCACGCTGGCGCGCAGCGACCTGCTGCTGCTCGACGAACGCAGCCTGGCCGCACTCGGCGCCGGTCAGATGGCGGCCGTGCGCCAGGCCGTGCGCGACGGCCTTGGCCTGCTGGTGCGCAGTACCGGCGCGCCATCGGCCAGCACACGGCAACGCCTGCGCGATCTTGGCCTGCCGTTGCAGGGCGATGCCGGCAGCCAGATCGCGGCGATGCCCGCCGAGGGTGACGCCACGATGCTGCAGGCACGTCGCGGGCCCCTTGCCGCCGGCACCCTGCCCACCGGTGATGGCGAAGAAGCGGACCGCGCGTCGCACGCAGCAGCGCTGCCGGCGCTGGAGTACCTGGCACTGCAGGCCGACGGCAGCCGCGCCCTGCTGCGGGATCGCGACGGCAAGCCCATCGGCGGTTGGCGCGCCGTCGGCAAGGGTCGCATCGGCATGCTGCCGATCACTGACAGCTGGCGCTGGGTACTGGCCGGTCGCGAGGATCGCCACGGCGAGTTGTGGAGCTCAGTGTTCGCCACCCTGGCACGCGCGCAGGCTGGCACCGAAGGCCCATGGTCGCCACAGGCACTGGCCTGGGCAGGCGAACGCCAGTCGCTGTGTGGCATGCAGGCACCGCTGCAAGCCTTCGACACACACGGCAAGGGCGTACCGCTGATCGTCGACGGCAGCACCGGCGCGGCGCGATGTGCGGGCTGGTGGCCGCGCCAGGCCGGTTGGCAGCGCCTGCAGCAAGGCGACCGCCCGTACTGGCGCTACGTGTTCGATCCGCAGCAGGCCCCTGCGCTGCACCGGCAAGCGATGATCGATTCCACCGCGCAGCGGCTGGCTACTTCCGCACCGGCTACCTCGCAGGCGGACCAGCGCGTGCCGGGGTCGCGCTGGCCGTGGTGGTTGGCGTTCGTGCTGTGCGCATCGCTGCTGTGGTGGCTTGAGCGGCGACGCTGATTGGAACGCAAGCACCATCCACGCATGGCGTGGATCTACTGACTCGGAATGCGCCGTTCAACGTTTCCCGGCGCGCCGGTACACGCCGTTGAAGCGCACGTTCATGCCGCCGCACTCGCTGTTGTCGGCCACGATCAGCACGTCCCCCAACAGCTGCGCGTGCACCGTGCAGGTGTCCTCCACGAAGTCGACCTGGGCGCCATGCGGCACCGCCTGCGCGCTCACCGCGCCGATGTTCGGGCCGCCCGGGCGCTCGGCCGGCGTCGGGTTGGCCGAGGGCCAGTAGGCATCGCCTTCCACGTGCAGCTGGCCGTCGCGCACGCGGATCCGCAGGCCGTTGTCACTGTCCTTCCAGTCTCCCGACCAGGCCTGCAGCGTAGGGGCTGGAACCGGCAACGCCTGCAGCTTGCTGCGATCCACCCAGCCTGCGCTGCCACCGACCTTGTTCGGGAAGAAGGCGCAGCGGTAACCGCCAAGATCGCGCCCGGTCACCACCGTATCGCCGCTCACCACGTAGCTGCGCTGGCGGCAGGCGGGTTCGCCCTTCGCGGGGCAGCCGTCCATGTCACCCAGCAGATACAGGCGCGGCGTGCCGACCACCTTGGCCAGGGCAAAGCCCGATTGCTCCGAAGGAAACGCGCCATTGCGGCAGGAGCCACCATCGGTCAGCTCGCTGGCGGAGGCGGCAAGCGGGCTCAGCGTGGCAAGCAGGAACAGGGTACGTCGCAGCATCCAGGCAACCTCGAAGGGAAGGTCCGCAGGATACCGCCTACTTCTGGGGCGGTGCCCCGCAACCGTCCTGCTGCGCGCAGAACTGCAGTGCGCGCCGTTGCTGCTCGGCGCTCAGTTCCGGTGGCGGCCGCGCGATGGCCGACTGGATCTGGTCCGGGCCACCGGTGAGCTTGTTCACTCCCTTTGCGGCCGCCATCACGCCCTTGACCACGCCCATCATGATGTAGCCCCCGGCCATGCTGACCTGTTCGGGCGACGGCGGCTCGCTCCAGTTGCGGCTGAAGCGGTTGTTCTCGGCCTTCAGCGGATTCTTGAAGCGGTACAGGTCCAGCGGCTGGTCGTCTTCAGGCTTGAGCGCACGCACTTCACCGAGGGTGGTGACGTTGTCCTGCGGCAGGGTGCTGGAAACCGGCGCGGTGATTGCTGCCGGTGCGTCCGCAGGGGGAGCAGGCGCAGGGTCGGGCACTGTCACCGGCGCGGCCTGCTGCGCCTGCGCGATGCCGGTCAGCAGCAGGCTGGCCAGAAGTGCTCCCTGCGTTCCACGTCGTGCCACAGCCATCCACCCTGTTGGTTGCGTCCAGCGACCAAGGATACGGATGCGGGCTTCAGATTTCGTTGGCGGTGGCACGGGCGTTCAGCGCACAGCGCGCCGCACTGAATGATTCACTCCCTCCCGTCACGGTGTCTCACATGTTGAGACCCATCTGTGGTGCCATGTGATCCCCCGAAAATCCTCTTCCCATGGCCTACGAACTCGCCAAGCGCACCGCCGATGCGGAGCAGCAGCTCGCTACCCGCGATGGCCTGCCCGCCCGCGATGGCGCCCTGCTCAGTGCACGCCTGCAGCGCCGCTACCAGGATCGCATCACCGGCAGTTTCGCCATTCCCGGCCGCGAAGGCCGCTACGCGCCGATTCCCGATTCCGTGCCACCGGCCCTGGCTGCGGCACTGAAGGCACGCGGCATCGAGCAGCTCTATAGCCACCAGGCCGAGGCCTGGGACGCCAGCCAGCGTGGCGAGCACGTGGCCATCGTCACCCCCACTGCCAGCGGCAAGTCGCTGTGCTACACCCTGCCGGTGGTCAGCGCCGCCATGCAGGACAAGGCCAAGGCGCTGTACCTGTTCCCGACCAAGGCACTGGCCCAGGACCAAGTGGCCGAACTGCTGGAGCTCAACCGCGCCGGCGACCTCGGGGTGAAGGCCTTCACCTTCGATGGCGACACCCCCGGCGATGCCCGCCAGGCGATCCGCCTGCATGGCGACATCGTGGTTTCCAACCCGGACATGCTGCACCAGGCGATCCTGCCGCATCACACCAAGTGGGCGCAGTTCTTCGAGAATCTGCGCTACATCGTCATCGACGAAGTGCACACCTATCGCGGCGTGTTCGGCAGCCACGTCACCAACGTGCTGCGCCGGCTCAAGCGCATCTGCGCGTTCTACGGGGTGCAACCGCAGTTCATCCTGTGCTCGGCCACCATCGGCAACCCGCAGGCGCATGCCGAGGCGCTGATCGAAGCGCCGGTCACCGCCATCACCGAATCCGGCGCGCCCAGCGGGCCGAAGCAGGTGCTGCTGTGGAACCCGCCGGTGATCAACCCGGACCTGGGCCTGCGTGCCTCGGCGCGCTCGCAGAGCAACCGCATCGCCCGCATCGCGATCAAGTCCGGGCTGAAGACGCTGGTGTTCGCGCAGACCCGGCTGATGGTGGAGGTGCTGACCAAGTACCTGAAGGACATCTTCGACCACGACCCGCGCAAGCCACCGCGCATCCGCGCGTACCGCGGCGGCTACCTGCCCACCGAGCGCCGCGAGACCGAGCGTGCGATGCGTGCCGGCAACATCGACGGCATCGTCAGCACCTCGGCGCTGGAACTGGGCGTGGACATCGGCAGCCTGGACGTGGTGATCCTCAATGGCTATCCCGGCAGCGTGGCCGCCACCTGGCAGCGCTTCGGCCGCGCCGGCCGCCGCCAGCAGCCTGCCCTCGGGGTGATGGTGGCCAGCTCGCAGCCGCTGGACCAGTACGTGGTAAGGCATCCGGACTTCTTCGCCGAAGCGTCGCCGGAACACGCACGCATCGCGCCCGACCAGCCGTTGATCCTGTTCGACCACATCCGCTGCGCGGCGTTTGAACTGCCGTTCCGGGTCGGCGATGGCTTCGGCCCGATCGACCCGGAAGTGTTCCTGGAAGCACTGGCCGAAACCGAGGTGATCCACCGCGAAGGCGAGCGCTGGGAATGGATCGCCGACAGCTACCCGGCCAACGCGGTCAGCCTGCGTGCGGTGGCCGACGGCAACTTCGTGGTGGTCGACCGCAGCGATGGCCGCCAGCAGATCATCGCCGAGGTCGACTATTCGGCTGCCGCGCTCACCCTGTACGAAGGCGCCATCCACATGGTGCAGTCCACCCCCTACCAGGTGGAAACCTTGGACTGGGAAGGCCGCAAGGCCTATGTCACCCGCACCCACGTGGACTACTACACCGACAGCATCGACTTCACCAAGCTCAAGGTGCTGGACCGTTTCGATGGTGGCGTGGCCGGCCGTGGCGATTCACACCATGGCGAAGTGCATGTGGTGCGCCGCGTGGCCGGCTACAAGAAGATCCGCTACTACACGCACGAGAACATCGGCTACGGCCCGGTCAACCTGCCCGACCAGGAACTGCACACCACCGCAGTATGGTGGCAGCTACCGCAGGCGCTGCTGCTGCGCGCCTTCGCCAGCAAGCAGGATGCGCTGGATGGGTTCCTCGGCGCCGCCTATGCGCTGCACATCGTCGCCACGGTGGCGGTGATGGCCGATGCGCGCGACCTGCAGAAGTCGGTGGGCAACGGCGATGGCACCTGGATCGCGATTGCCGACCAGAGCGGCCGCGGCCAGCTGCGTGGCAGCGATGGCGAGCCGGGCGCGGTGGAACTGCTGCAGGAGTTCGTGCCGACCGTGTACCTGTACGACAACTTCCCCGGTGGCGTCGGTCTGAGCGAGCCGCTGTGGCAGCGCCAGGCCGAGCTGGTACAGCGCGCGCGCGAACTGGTACAGCGCTGCGACTGCAGGGCGGGTTGTCCGGCCTGCGTTGGCCCGGTGCTGGCCGCGCAGGAAGAAGATGAAACCTCACCGCGTGCGTTGGCGCTGCGCGTGCTCGACCTGTTCGATGCCGATGCCTGCCAGCATGTCGCCGACGTGGTGGTGAGCACACGCGACCCGATGGAGCTGATCGCCCCGTGAGCCTGAGCCTGGACAAGCTGCGCCTGCTGCGGAAGCAGGCCGGTGACCCGAAAGCAGCCACGCCTGCCGCGCCGGCACAGGACACGCCACCGGCCCCCGTGGCCGCCAACGATGCGCGGCAGCCGTCGGCCGAGCGTTCGGTGTTTGCCTGGGTGGAACAGGAGATCCGCCACAAGCCGACCGGCACCGCCACCTCCACGCCTGCGCCGCCAGCACTGCGACGGCCCGAGGTCGGCAGCCTGCATCGCCTGCTCGGCATGCGCTCGCGTGGCGGCCCGGCGCCGGCACGTGCCAGTGCGCAGGACCGGCAGTTGCCCGGTGAAGAGATCGCGCCCGGCCTGTTCCTGATCGAGTCACTGCAGCCACAGCCGATTCCCACCATGCCGCTGTCGCTGGCGTTCGCCAAGCGCGAAGACCAGCACGTGGCCGCGCGCGACCTGCTGTTCTTCGATACCGAAACCACCGGCCTGGCCGGTGGCACCGGCACCCGCGCCTTCATGATCGGCGCTGCCGACTGGCACGTGTGCCCGCAGCGCGGCGAGGGCCTGCGCATCCGCCAGTTGCTGATCTCCACGATGGCCGCTGAAGAAGCCATGCTGGCCACCTTCGCCCGCTGGCTGCAGCCGCATACCGTGTTCTGCAGCTACAACGGCCGCAGCTACGACGCACCACTGCTGAAGACGCGGTACCGGTTGGCCCGGCAGGCCGATCCCATCACTGCACGGGACCACGTCGACCTGCTGTATCCCACCCGCCGCCGTTATCGCGGTACGTGGGAGAACTGCAAGCTGTCCACCATCGAGCGGCAGCTGCTGCGTGTGGTGCGCGAGGATGATCTGCCCGGCTCGGAAGCCCCTGCTGCGTGGCTGCGTTTCCTGCGCGGCGGCGATGCGCTGAATCTGCGCCGGGTGGCCGACCACAACCACCAGGACGTGGTGACCCTGGCGCTGCTGCTGCAGCGGCTGGTGCGGGAAGAGCAGCGCGAGCGGGAGACGCTGGCGCTGGTAAGCGGATGATCGGGAAGGGCGGGTTCAGGCCGCGTTGACATCGCTGACACACGTCCCGGCGACACTGCCGCTACTGAACGTCACCCAGGAGTACTGCCATGCGTCGATCCTCCCTGTTGCTGCTTGCGGCCATCCTGCCGCTGGCGGCCTGCAGCCATGCCGGTGGCAACGCCTCCGCCGAGGTGGGCAGCCTGCCGGCCAAGGTGTCTGACGGTCCCCAGGAGTGCAATCCTGAAAAGCTGGAAAGCTTCACCGGCAAGACCGCCGACGAAGCGACGATCAAGAAGCTGGTGGCAGACAGTGGCGCGCGCAATGCACGCGTGGTCAAGCCCGGCATGGCCGTCACCATGGACTTCCGCCAGGACCGCGTGACCGTGCAGGTGGACGCGCAGAACCGCATCGAGCGCGCCAGCTGCGGCTGATCAACCGGGGTAGTGCCGGCCGCTGGCCGGCACTACCGGTTCAGAGCCGCTCGGCCTTGCCGCTGGCCAGCGCACGCGCGATTACCTGCTCTGCCTGCTTCGCGGCCTGCGCCTGCAGGCGTGCCTGACGCTCGCCCAGTGCCGCCTGCTTGCTGCCCAGCGCGGCCTGCTGGCTTCCCAGCGCGGCCTGCTGGCTGGCGAGACGGCTCATCTCGCGGCTGCGCTCGGACTGCAGCGCCTGGTTGCGGGCAACCTGTGACGCGCGCTGTGCTTCAGCCGCTGCCTGCCGCGCAATCGCCGCATCATCCACCGCGCCACGGGTGGCCCGTGCCGCTTCGGCTGCCGCTTCACGGTTGATGTCGCGATCGTTGATCGCACTGCGTGCAGCCCGTGCGGCGGCAAGGGCGATCTCACGCGCCTCTTCACCTTGCAGCCTGCCCAGCTCGCCCTGCTCGCGGCCGAGCTGACCCTGCTGACGGCCCAACGCGCTCTGCTGGCGCCCCAGTTCACTCTGCTGGCGGCCCAGATCGGCGGCGCCGGCATAGGCACGCTGCAACGACTGGATCAGCATCGGATCGCGCACCACGTAGCGCTTGTCACCCTGACGGAACCACAGCGCCGGGCCGTCACCAATCCGGCTGCGCGCCTGCATCACGTCATCCATGCCGGCGTTGGCGAACGCCTGGCCATGATCGACCAACACGAAGGCCTGCTGCGGTGGCGTGCCGAGATCGAGCTGGCCATGGGTGACGATGGTGGTTCCGGTGTGCGAATGGGTGCTCGTGTCCTGCTCCTCGTACTCGTCAGCATCGGCCGGTTCTTCCGGCTCAGCCGGCTCAGCCCAGTCGGCAGGCTCTGCAGGCACGGCGGCCGCTGGCGGTGCCGCGGGGGCCGCGGGGGCGGCAGGCGCGGCTGGCGGCGGCGGCGCTGGCACAGCACGCGGCGGTGCCGGCGGCGCGGGCGGGACCGGAGCGGCCACCAGCCGCATCGGCGCCACACCCACGGCCAACACGACCAGGGTCAAGCCAACGGCCAGCAGGCGCGGGCACGCCCGGTGCGACTGCAGCGAGAGCAGGCGGCGCTTGAGGCTGGTGGCGCTGGGCGCTGCGCTGGCCACGCCGAGGTGCGGCTGCGGCGCCACACCCAGCTGCAGCAACAGGCGGCCATAGGCATGGCGGCTGGCGCCATGTTGGCCGACCACGGCCGCATCCACTGCTTCCTCGCGGGCCTGGGCGTATTCGCGCACGGCCAGGCGCAGCAGAGGATTGAAGAAGAACAGATGCTGGGCCAGCGCCGGCAGCAGTCCCCACTGCAGGTCACGACGCTGCAGGTGCTGCAGTTCGTGGGTCAGTGCCAGATCCAGCGCATCGCCCTGCAGCGCGTTCATTCCCGCCGGCAGCAGCAGCACCGGACGGAACGGCCCGACCAGCTGCGGTGCGTCAACCTGGTCGCTCATCCACAGGCGTGGCGCGCGACGCAGGCCGTGCGCATCCGCGGCCAGCTGCAGCGCCTGCACCAGTGCCTGGTCCTCGCACGGATACGACGCTGCCAGCAGCGCGCGGCAACGGCGCCACTCACCGAAGGTGCGCAGGGCCATCAGCAGCACGCCGGACGCCCACAGCGCGGCCAGTGCCAATGCCCACCAGGCCACCGGCGTGCTGCCGACATCACCAATCGGCGTGTTCGCCAGCAGGTGCGCCGATGCCTCCGGTGCCATCGTGTACATCGCGTCCGCGGCAAGATCCACGGTCGTCATTGCCACCGCATCGGGTGCGGGCAGCCAGGCCAGCTGCAGCGGTTGGCTCCACAACAGGCCGACCACGGCCTGCAGCGAAACCAGCCACCACAAGCGGCAACGGGTGGCTGCCGACAGTGTCGGCAGCGCGCGGCACAGCAGGTACACCAGCGCCACCAGCAGCACGGTCTGCAGGCTCGTCCAGCCCAGCCGCTCCAGCATCGGAATCAACATCGAGGTATCCATGGCTCAGTCCTCCTGGCGACGCGATTGCAGTTCGGCCACCAGCGCTTCCAGTTCGGCCAGTTCGTTGTCGCTGACCTTCTGCCGCTGCGACAGGTACGCCACGAACGGTGACACCGAGCCCTGCAGGGTGTTGTCGACGAACTGGGCGACGGCACCCTGCAGCACGCTCTCGGGGCCGCGGGTGGGCTGGTAACGGTAGACGCCCTGCTGCTGCCGGCGCTGCAGGTAACCCTTGGCACGCAGGCGCTCCATCATCGTCAACACGGTGGACCGGGCCAGCCCGCGCGGTTCGCCATAGCCGCTGGCGACCTCGCCGACGCTGGCCGGCGCCTGCTCATCCACATACTGCAGCAGGGCCAGTTCCTGGTCCCCGATGGTCTTGCCACGCATGACAACACTCCCTTGACTACACGTGTCGCTACTGTTGCCATGACGACACCTGTAGTCAACCCCCCGGAAGTCATGGGCCGACGAACGGTAGGGCGCGCGGCGGGCTTAAATATGCAGGGGCGTAAAGATTGTCGTAAACGACAAATCGGCAGCGAATTTCAGAAAAGATTGTCGTATACGTCAAATCGACGGCGAATTTCGGAAAAGTTTGTCGGTCGGCGGCCTTACGCAGAGTGTCGAGATGCTCTTTTGGCTACATCTGTGCGCCTCAACTCGCGGACATGATCCGTCCAATTTGATAGCTGCGGCGACCTGCGGTTGCGGGTGGTCGCTCTTCAAGAGCGACTATGGATCGCAGCTGATTACGACCAAACGAGTGTCGTCGCTCTTACCCTATATTCCTGCGAATTTAGGGGCGTAAACGCAGGAATCTTGCGTAGCGCTGTCAGCCACGACGCAATCCCAGACACTCATGTGCTCGGCTGCGTCGCCTTACGGTTCCAAGGCATGCGCATCAGTACGCGTGCCAGCCCGCAGAACCCCGAGACCCCAGCGAAGAGAAGCCCAGCTCCCACGAAGCCCGAGAGCGCGTGAAACCAGGGCGAGACCGTGGCACCGAGCACGGCTCCGAGCACGATCAAGGATCCCGCTGCAATCTGTACCTGCCGCTGCAGCTCGATTGGATGCGAGGCATCGACCACTACGGGCAGCCCCGCCTTTTTCCAGGCGTCCAGCCCGCCCTCCAGCACGTAGGCTTCGCAGGCCGTCGAGGCCCCCAGCGCCGGCGAGTTCACCCGCGTCCGGTTGCCAGAGCGGCAATGAAAGATGACGGCTGGCGCGCCATCAAGCTGCAGGTCGCCGCTTCGCAGACTTTCCATGGGTACATGACGTGCCGTGGCTATGCGTTCGCGGGCGTGTTCGTCCGCAGCACGGATGTCCACCAGCACGGCTCCCCGGCCTAGGAGTTCGCTTGCAGCTTGAGGCGAGATGGATTTCAGTGACATGGGAGCCTCTGGTGGCGGGTCATGGGCAGAAGAGGGTCTTGAGTGTGGCGATGAGCTTGGCCACGTCCGGATTCTCAATGCGGTAGTGCAGGGTCTGTGACTCACGCCGGTAGGCCACCAAGCCTTCCTCGCGCATCTTGGCCAAATGCTGGGACAAGGCGGACTGGCTCAAGGTCACGTGGTCAAGCAGGGTGCCGACTGTCATCTCGCCATGCTCAATCAGCAGGCAAAGGACGAGTAGGCGGTGCTCATTGCCAACCGCCCGCAACATGGCCGCGGCCCTAGCCGCGCCTTCCTGCAAAAACGACTGATCCTTTTGGCTGAGCATCATGGCGCCATATATTTCATGTATTGCTAATTTAGCATGAACTAATACATAGTCAATACACCACTTCCAAGGCAGGACACTCCCCATGCGACCCTCTGCTCAGATCCAGGCTTTCTTCGACGAGACCACGAACACCGTGACCTATCTGGTGTCAGATCCAGTGACGCGGCAGGCGGCCGTGATCGATCCCGTGCTCGACTACGACCATCGCAGCGGCAATGTTTCCACCGCATCGGCAGATCAGGTTCTGGCTGACGCGGCTGCGCAGTTGCTGGAGGTAGCCTGGATCTTGGAGACCCACGCACATGCAGACCACCTGAGCGCGGCGCCCTATCTCAAGGAGCGCACCGGTGCCCGGGTTGCGATCGGGGAGCACATCTGCGACGTACAGGCGATGTTCCGCCCGGTTTTCAACCTGAACGACGTGTCGGGCGATGGCGGCGAGTTCGACCATCTGCTGCGCGATGGCGAGACCTTCACTATTGGCGAGCTCGAAGTGGAAGTGCTACACACACCTGGCCACACACCGGCATGCGTGTCCTACCGGATTGGCGATGCGGTGTTCGTGGGCGACACTCTGTTTATGCCGGACTACGGCACTGCGCGCGCCGACTTCCCCGGTGGTAACGCCCGCACCTTGTACCAATCGATCCAGAAGCTCCTCGCGCTGCCACCCGCCACACGGCTGTTCATGTGCCACGACTACAAGGCACCTGGCCGCGCGAGTTACGCGTGGGAGAGCACTGTCGCCGAGGAACGCTCGCGCAACGTGCACGTTCACGATGGGGTGGACGCAGATGCGTTCGTGGCCATGCGCGAGCGTCGGGACGCGACGCTGGCCGCACCAGCGCTGCTGCTGCCGTCGGTCCAAGTCAACATCCGCGCGGGCCGCTGGCCCAAGGCAGAGTCCAACGGAGTGTGCTACCTCAAGACCCCAATGCGCCCTCCCGCCTGACTGCAGGCTGTCGTCAGGCAGATCCGGCCGAACATTCGATGCACGTTACCACTCGCCAGTCGGATGCACCCGCGTCAATACTTAGTTCTTGCAGTCACTTCGAGGAAGTGCTGTTCCGAAGAGCCCACTCAACTGATGAGCTGACATGGAGTGTGTGCATCGGGCCCCGAGCGGACGTTCTCAACTCTGGAATTAAGCCGACCCGCGAAGCGGGCTCAGCATAAATGAACTATTGGAAAGCGCTAGCGGAATGCTCCCAGCGCCGTGATGATGCCTTGAAATGCCCCTGAGCTAGCAACGCCTTCAAGAATTGCACGTGTGCTTCGCAAGCTCTCCTTTATCACACTCACATTAGGGCTAGGAGCTGCCAACTGGGCTTCAACGCAAGTGACTTCAGACTTGATTTGAGCACCCGCATCGACCTCCAGGTTCACCTCATCCATGCGGCTGCGCAGCTCTCTGATAACTTGAGCAACAGCCTCTAGATCCAATCCTTTGCTATACCCCTGTGTTGAACTTGTTGTGTCTTGCTGGATCTGAGAGTCCTGCATTGATCCGATCAAGTTCCCTAGATTCCCCACATTAAGCGTGACGTTTCCAGCCTGCTTTTGATCCTCCGCTGAGAAGCTCATCCCCTCTCCCATGATGCCTTGCTCTTCTAGCCCAAGCGCCCACTCCAGCACTATGCTCCGCACTTTATCCACAAGTCCGTGGATCTGGGTGTGAGACAGAATTACTGCGGGCTGCAAGGGGAATTCCATACCTTTCATCAGGCTATTTTCAATGCTTCGAGGCAGACGGACATACGCCATACTGCTGCCCCCATTCGCAATCTTGTCCAGCTCCGAAATGGCCTGAGAGGTTCCACGCTTCGAGAGTAGCTCAGCATGCTCCGGGTTTGACACCAGGAGCGGAACCCAGCCGTTATATGGGTTATGAACTTTTAGCTCACCACGAAGCTTCCTGTACTCGGGAACCTCTGCGCCTTGCGGATATCCGTTCAGTTCATATGTGAGCCAATCAACCAGATCGGTAACTTTGAGTTTCCTCGCAACAACCAGGGCCTTACGAAGAAGATCAGCAGCACTAACTGACCTATCAAGTGCATCCCTTTGCAACTCAAGTACTAACGAACCCATATTTCGCCCTCTGATGAACTTTAGGCATCAACCGAAGATGGCCAGCAAAGAGGGAATATATGTTGCTAGTTGGGCTCCGATCGCACCAGACGCAGCACCCTCGCACAGGCGGCCAAGACTTGAAAGTCCATCCTTGATGATCGAACGCTTGGGGTTTGGGGAGTTGGATTGAGCCCGTAGCGTTTCAACCTCTGACTTCAACTCCCTCCACAGATCAGAATCGGATTTGTTCGACTCTAGAATATTCGTGGCAAATTCGACGAACTCTGCCAGAGACTCCCTTTCACCCACATTTACTTTGCTCGTTAGCGTCTGCACGCTCGAGGAAGTTCCCTGCTGAATTGCGGAGCCGATCATCTGGTTAACGTAGAGCATGTTGACCGGCATGAAGTTCGAAGTAGCCTCATCTGGCTTAGCGAAGGCGCTCTCTACCTCGACGATACCTTTATGCTTGATACGTACCATCCCTGGCAGCCCCATCACCACTCGTCTTACCTCAACAAGGCCTTGCCCCTCCAAGTAGTCAACTGCCGACTTGAAGGCCCCCTCGTCCTCGTCTCCGCAGGCCTGGAATAGCACACCGCCGTTAACGAACTTATGCACATCACTGCCACTCAGCTCGTAGAGCTTGTGAAGAACCAGTAGACGAAGCTTGTGCTTCTGCTTTAGTGCTTCTTGCATGACGCGTCCTGAAAGTTATCGATGTGGGCTCACTACCCAATAACTAGACCCGAGAGCCCGGCTAGACGATTTAGCCAAAAAAACCATGTGATGGTCTTTTCCTTGGATACGGATCGATCTTAGGGCGACTGCGCTCGGCTAACAAGCCCGCAAATAGCAGTCCCTCCGCAGGCTCGGCGATCATTGCAAACTCGCGCCAATAAGGTGCGGATGTCCGCCTTAGGTCGAAAGCGGACTCTAGCACTCTTGATCGCGCGGTCTGGCGCCGACGCGTCTGCTTTCGGCCAAGAACAGGCCTTCTATGAAAGCAGCAGGGGTGGACGCCAAAGTTGAGGCGTCGCGTGCTTTCCGGCAGGCGGGCATTTCTTCATCAAAGCATCGCTGCTGAGCGGAGCGTGAGCGAGAACCCAGCGCCGCAGCACCCCTATCAGCCGCCTAACACGCTCTTTAGAACGAGATAGCGCGCGAAAAAATAGGATTGAGGTAATCTACCATCGATCCTTCCTATGCCAGTACTCAACCTGTCCTTGGGCATAGGTCAGGGCTTGCTTTAGCGCCTGAACTCGGGCCTCCGTAACGCCATCCTCAACAATGTCTTCACAGGCGCTTTCAAGTGCCCAATACACCGGAGCCGCCCGGTTAATATAGTGCAGCCACTCGCTCAACTCACGATGTGTTGGGACGGTCGCCGCGTGCACATGTCGTGCCAGATCGGCGGATAGATCTCGCAGCGCAATCGTCACATCCCAAGGCTCATTGATCGTAGACATCAGCAAGGCTCCTGTTTCTCGGGCATAAGCACAATTGGGCGAATGGATTGATGGGGTCGGAATAGCGCCCTTTGTAGCAACGCTGGATTCGATGTGGAAGGATGTCAGCTTTCGGCCACAAGCGGACATCCGCCTAGTCTCGAAAGCCCTCCTAGTCACCAGCCAACCCCGGCAGCTACGTTCGGCTAGTTTCGGATGTGTGCCGTGGGTACGTTATTGCGGGAGGTCGCTGCGGCTCCAGCGCAGCCATGACCGTCGCAGAAGCAGCCGCCGCTGCCGCGCCTAAACGCTCGGCCTGCCGCTGTTGCTCCCGGGTAGGCGGCAGGCCCGGGAGCGGCCCCCTTGGTTCAATCGGCGTGTTGTCGGTCAGTCGGATTACCGCCTCTCGCAGCGGCATGCCCGGGTACAGCCTAGCGGCGCACCATCGCTCTGCGAAGCGCTTGCCCTGCCGGATGCTGACGACGGGAGCATTTTTGGTCTGCCACATCTTCAAAGCGTTCAGATGCAGACGGTAGCTACCCTCGCGGGTTGGGCTGATGCTAGCGACCTGGCGCCCGTTCCACCACAGTCCCCAGCGGCCACCCATCTGGACCCAGCCCGAGGGAATTGGGGCGGTGCGGAAGCTCTGGTAGCCGATAGAAGGAAGCATGCAGATCAGCTTACGCTTGCGCGTCGCACGACCTGCGACGCCGTCAGGCCATCAAATGCGGAGAGACGATGACCGAGAGTTGATCCACGGCCGTGATCCTTCCATCTAGGTCTTCGCCGGCCCGAGCGAAGCCCGTCCAGTCCGAGATCGCAACCTTTCCTAATGCCATCTGGTCTACACGAATCCAGTGCATCGACCAGAAAGGGAATTGGCGGCGCCCCAGCCTCCCTCGATTGAGTTCGATGACGTTCTGGTGGGATGTCGCCCCGTACACGCGCTGTAGGGCAACACCAAGCCCGTCCTCCGGACCTTCGATGTACTGCAGGAACCTAGCTCCGTCGAACAGAAGTACCCCGGTTACGCCTGCCTGAAGGTTGAAGGCAGCTGCATCCGAGACTATCTGATCGATCTTACCGAGATCGAGATCGGCTGACTCACTGACATATGCCGCTGCACGAATAGGCATAGCCTGACCTTGGCTGAATAGATATCAACCATAAGATGGTCTGCGTTGCCCGTAGGTGACAGACAACAACCTGAATACGCAAAATTGGAAAGCTCTGGTCGTGGAGTGCAGAAGAACTCAGCCAGTGCCGTCCGGCAGTGGAACAGGCCCCAAGCTGCTGATTCAAACGGCACCGAGGTCGTGCACGGACGCTTGTCCTTTGCGAAGCGACACAGCCAAAAGCCTGCCTCCTGCAACCTGCCGCCCGCTCGCCCTGTTCAGCCACTCTGCCTGAAGGCGACCCGCCCGCAGTACATCTTCCGGATCAAAGCTGTCATTCCTGCCCTGCAGCGGATCTCCCGGCGAAGCCAGACCGCCAACAAAAGGTTGAACTCGCGCGGGTTCCCCGCTGACGCTTTTGGAATATGCGGTGGCCACCATACGCCCCGCCCTCGGGGACCACCCGCCCAGGACGAGTTCAGTTCGACACGCGATTATCAATTTAGCGATCACACCTACTCTTCGCACGGCCAAGTAGACGGAGCGAAGAGCGTGAGAGTTTGGACCAAGGTTGTGGCCGCCCTGTTGGGTTCGATGATGTTCCTCTCGACGGCAAGCTCAAGCCCGCTTCCGTGGGGCACTGACAATGAGGTACTTCCGGCGAATGAGGTCTTCCAGCTAGCGCCTCCGGAATCATCCGCTGATGGGGCAACGGCAGCGGTTCACATTCCTGACGGCTACTACATCTACAAGCACTCCCTGCGGGCAACCGACAGCACTGGGAAAGCACTGAGGATTGAATTGCCTCCAGCTGAGGCAAAGCATGACGAGTTCTTCGGCGACACAGAAACATACAAGGGCGATGCCCTTGCGCTGCGCATCTTTGGCAAGCCGGATGAAGTTGTGGACATCCATTGGCAGGGTTGCGCGGAGGCCGGCATCTGCTATCCACCACAGAAGATTCGTACGAAATTGCCACCGCAGGGAACCACCGCGGCCGAGACGGCCTCAACTCCGCCAGTCCCCACCACTGCACGCGTCACCCCCTCACCCGAGCGGCGCCCAGCCGATGCGGGTCGCGTCGAACACGCCGATGTCGACGCACAAGGTGCTGCTCCACCAGCTCCCACGGACTCGCAGGTGAGCGTGGACCTCGCTGCGGCGCCTGCCGAAGATAGCCCAGCTCAGCTCAATTCTCCCGTCAAAGCAACGGAAGATCTCGCTGACGATCAGCGGGCTGCATCCGCCCTGAGCTCGAAGAGCCTGGGTGCACTGGTGATGTTCTTTGGGTTCGGCCTACTACTGGCCTTCACCCCCTGCTCGCTGCCAATGATCCCGATCGTATCTAGCATCGTGATCGGATCGAGCTCATCCACCCGCAAGTCGCTCGCCCTCACTGCCGCCTATGTACTCGCGATGGCAATTACCTACTCCGCCATGGGACTTGCTGCTGGTCTTGCCGGCGCAAACCTGCAAGCGATGTTCCAGTCACCTTGGCTCCTTGGGCCACTAGCCTTAGTGTTCCTGACACTTGCTGTGTCGCTCTTTGGTGCCTTCGAGCTTCAACTTCCTCAGGCGCTGACCAATCGCCTGCACTCACTCGGTGCCGGACAGGGAGGTGGGGCCTACGCTGGCGCGGTCGTTCTGGGCGCGCTGTCGGGCTTGCTCATTGGGCCATGCATGACCGCGCCACTTGCTGGCGCGCTCCTCTTCATCGGGCAGTCTGGAAGCCCCTTGTTTGGCGCCGCCGCACTATTCGTACTGGGCTTGGGAATGGGGGCGCCGCTGCTTGCCCTGGCAGCGTTCGGCCCTCGAGTCCTACCCAAGCCTGGGAAGTGGATGGACCGTGTGCGATCTGCATTTGGCTACGTCATGCTGGCTACCGCCGTCTCGATGGGCTCGCGATTCATGCCCCCATCGGCTACTGCGCTGCTTTGGGCAACACTGCTTCTTGCTGCCGCGATGGCACTTCTGTCGCTCGCCAAGCACGTAATGAAGGGAGCCGCATCCTCCTTCGGCAAGGCCGCCTCGATGGTGGCGGCTACTTGGGCAATGTCCATCGTCCTTGGAACGGCAGCCGGTCACCCTGATCCTCTTCGACCACTGGCGTTCCTGGCAAACGCCACTACAGAAGCTGAATCCCTGGAGTTTGCTGAAACAGCCTCACTCTCGGACTTAAAGAGGCAAATCCAGGATGCGGCTCTGGAAGGAAAGTGGACGATGGTGGACTTCTATGCAGACTGGTGCATCAGCTGTCATGTGATGGAACGCGATGTATTCAGCGATAGGGACGTTAGATCACGCTTGTCCGCCATGCACGTGGTGCGCCCTGATGTGACCAAAAACGATCGCGCCGACCAGGAACTCCTTCAGGCTTACGGAGTCATTGGCCCCCCGACCATTCTCTTCTTTGATCCTGATGGACGTGAGCGACGCGATCTAAGGATTACCGGCGAAGTGGGCCTAGAGAGCTTCCTCACGACGCTGAATCGGACGGAGGGCCACTGATGTCGATGAGCCATGTCTGGCCCCTTGTTCTTCCTGTGCTGTTGGGAGCAGCATCTGTTTACCTAACTCTGCGCATGCTTCTTCGGAGGCAGCCCTCGAAGGATCGAGCGCTCGCGATCAGTCTGGCTGTAGACGCGGTCGCCATAGCCGTTGTGACGGCCAGGATGGGCTACGTCGTGATCTGGTGGCGCGAATACCTCACCGAGCCCCTATCTGTGATGGCCATTGGTGATGGAGGCTATGTTGGGTGGCTCGGCCTCGTCGCTGCCGTCAGCGTCGCGCTGTGGCGCACACGTGGCAGAAACACACTGATGATCAAGTCAGCGAGCTCGATCATCGTCGGGGCTGCAGTGGGATGGGGCACGCTGGCGCTTGTCGACCAGATGCAGCCCAAGGGTGATCCCATCCCGGATCTGTCACTGCTCCATCCAGGAGGGCAACCCTACGATCTTTCCGGCTTGAAAGGAAAGCCGATCATCGTGAACCTCTGGGCGACTTGGTGTCCTCCGTGTCGTAGGGAGCTGCCAGCCATGCAACGAGCCCAACGTGAGCTGCCGGGTGCGACCATTGCATTTGTCAACCAAGGGGAGGGAGCTGCTGATGTAGTGGTTTATATCAAACAGAACCGACTTTCATCCCAGAACGTACTGCTGGATCCAACCGCTTCCTTTGCGGAGGCGGTGGGGGCGAAAGTCTACCCAACAACGCTCTTCTATGACTCAGGTGGACACTTGGTTCACACTCATGTGGGCGAGCTTAGTGAAGCAGCCCTCAGGACCAAGGCGGCAGCGCTATTTGGTCAGAAGGTCGCGAAGGATCAGTAGACGATCACGGGGGTGAGTGGCTCAACGAGCTGATCTAGGGCTTGCCCAACTGGCTGACCAGCCAGTCATTGCCCGGCGTACCAATCGCGGCGGAAGTTGCCCCCCCGCTCAGATGCAGGATCATCCCAGGTGTCGCGTTCAACCCAAGACGTTCCATTAGGGCTTGATTGTCAGAAACTGCCTGCAGGGGCAGATCCGGGTCAAGTTCGACCTCCCCGCCGCCGGCCACTATGGCCAGCGCTGCTGATGGATCCGATGACGAGAAGATCGCTGCAGACTTCTGAGGGCTGTCTGCCCTGATTAGGCCAACGAGTATATGCCTGACCTGGACCCTTCCTGAGGCTACCCAGGGTCTGAGCGAATGCCACAGTGCATGACAATGCGGGCAATTTGGGTCCGAGAAGACGTAGATGATATCGGGTGCTCGACTGCTCCCATCCTGGACGTAGGAGGCCCTGTCCAGCGCATCAAATACAGGCTCAGGAACCGGAACGTCTGAGACGACATGATCCATGCTCCATCCTGCAATTCCTTGAGCCTGGCCACAACCGCCAAGCGAGACGATAGCCAGAAACGCGACCATCGATACGCAGTGCAGTCCACGCGGACGCCTAGTCAACTTCACTTTTTCCGTTCCCAGAGTCTCAATCGCCATGCTCAGATTCGCTCATGCGCCTGGTGACTGCCTGCCCAACAATGACCTTCTCACCATCGAACGTCATGACAGGTGAGCCATGCAAGTGAAACCCATCTCTCAGTGCAGCACTGACTCGCTTGCAGAAGCCAGCATCATCAACACCGGTAAGAAGTCGATAGACCAACTGCGTACTCTTCGCTTCTTTCATTCCTGCACCCCTCAAGGTTAAGCCCCGCCAGGTAATCCCTGGCGGAGCGGTGTTCAATCAGCAGCTCTTCAGAGCGTTCTCGATATCCGCGATGAGATCATCCTCATGCTCCAAACCAATGGAGAGTCTGATCAATCCTTCGAATACACCGGCCTTCGCACGGAGCTCCGCAGGCACGCCAGACTGAGTCGTCGATGCCGGATGGCAGACAAGTGACTCCGTGCCACCCAAACTGACTGCGGATTTGAAAAGCGAAAGTGCGTTGATGAACTTGAATGCTTGGGCGCCGCCGCCCTCCAAGATGAACGAGAACGTCGAGCCCGGCCCTGTGCACTGTCGCGTGTACACGGCCTGATACCGAGCGTCTGCGATGGTTTCCGGGTGAAGCACGGTTACAGGATGGTGGGAGTTCTTGCACAGCCAATCAGCGACCTTGCTGCCCGTTGCCGCCGCCTGACGCATGCGCAAGACAAGCGTCTCCATGGAGCGTGCAATCATCCAGCAGGAGTGCGGATCGAGCTGCGAACCAAATGCACCCCGGGTGGACTTCACCTTGGAGATGAGCTCCCTCCGACCAGTTACGCCGCCTGCTACCAGATCACTATGGCCGCCCACGTACTTGGTCAGGGAGTAGACACAAAGGTCCGCGCCGTGGAGTGAGGGGCGCTGGAAGATTGGGCCCATCAGCGTGTTGTCGCACACGATGAGCGGGCGGTAGCCATGCCGTGCCGCGAACGCATCGATCTCGTTCTTGAGGACCTGCAGGTCAACCAGGTCGTTAGTGGGATTGGCAGGCGTCTCGACATAGCAGATCTTCACTGGCCCTCGCTTTGCACCAGCCTCAAGTGCGCTGCGCAGCGAGTCAGGGGAAAGCCCGTCGTCTATCCCGACGGAACCAATGCCCCACTCGGGGAGAATCTTCGCAATCAGTGTCTCCGTTCCGCCGTAGAGCGGCGCCGACTGAACGATCTGATCTCCAGGCCGGAGGAATGCGAGTAGCACCGAGCTGATCGCGGACATTCCACTGGAAGTGACAGCTGCGGCATCCGATCCGTCCAGCACAGCCAATCGATCCTCAATGATCTCCAGGTTGGGGTGGTTGAAACGGCTATAGACCAACCCAGGAGACTGTCCTTCGGGTGTGGGCTTCCGGCCGGAGACCAAGTCAAAGAACTCTGCACCTTCTTCGGCCGTTCTGAAGGCGAACGTCGAGGTGAGGAACACCGGCGGCTTCACGGCACCTTCGGACAGAAACGGGTCATAGCCATAGGACATCATCAGCGTCTCTGGATGTAGCTCGCGGCCGGCAACAGAGCGCTTTCGGAATCGGTTCTCGTTCATTTTTCAATGCTTTATGCAGAGGGAAGGGTACGGGTTGAGCTGGAGGCACCTGTCAGGGCCTTGGCCCGAGGATGGCTTCCAGAGCTTGGGGCGGCGGCATGCCATTGGTTCGCTGAACCACGTCCGATGCATCTTTGTAAAGGATGCCCGGCGTTCCGCTGAAACCAAGCTCGACCATGAGGAGCGCATTTTTCTGCAGCTGTTCGTTTACCTTGGGAGGAATGCTCGCGAGAGGACGTATCCCTCCCTTGTCCGCATGCATCTCATTGATGTTCAACGCTGCCTCCGGCTCCTTTGCGCCGAGAATTGCAGCAGCCTTGGCGGCACTGTCCTCCTTGATGATGCCAACCATGACATGACGAATCTGCACCCTCCCCGACTTTACCCAGGGGCGGGCCGCCTCCCAGAACTTGTGGCAGTAAGGACAGTTCGCATCACCGAATGCATAGACGATCCGCGGAGCATCCGGGCTGCCATCTTGTACCCACGTCGATGCGGCCAGCTTTGACCAGACAGCCTCGCTCATGGGCTTGAGCACCAGTTTCTGGATCTTCTCCTCGTCCACCGGCTTACCGTCAGGCCCAAGCCGGGTTCCAACTACGGCAGATCCATCGCCCATCACATAGATGGCCATCGGCTGCTGGTTGATAGAGCCAGCGTATGCGCGAACCTCGGACGAGGCATCAAACTCAGCCGCTACGGAGACGCCTTGCCGCTCCAATGCGGCAAGTACAGCAGGGCGGGTTACTGCGGGAGGCTTTGAAGCACCTTCTGCCTGGGTACATGAAGCCAGACTCAGGGCGGCTACTCCCAGTACGATTCGCCCGAGAGGGGTCGTGGGAAACATGATTTGCTCCTGCTGATGGGGGATGTCCGCAAGCGCTCGAAAGCCGCAGCTGTGCGCGGGGGACGGGAACATGAACAAGGTCATCCTGACGAATCGCACTAAAGCCAGACTAAGTGCCGTCGAGGTGCTTCGCTCTTAGAATGACGAGCACCTCAAAGGTACCTTCCAGAATGCGTGTGCTGCTTATTGAAGATGACGATCTGATTGCCTGTGGCATCCAGGAAGGGCTCGTGCCGCACGGCTTCATCACTCACCTGGCCTCCAGTGCTTCGGAGGCGGAGGCGCGCTTTGTCGATAACGTCTACGACGCCATCGTGCTTGATCTTGGCCTTCCAGACCGCGACGGCTTTGATCTACTGAGCGTCCTGCGAAGAATGGATGGCGAAGTTCCAGTGCTGATCCTTTCAGCACGTGATGGAGTCGATCATCGGATAAGCGGTCTGCAAAAGGGCGCGGATGACTATCTGGTCAAGCCCTTCGACATGCGGGAGCTTTCGGCAAGGCTGCATGCGCTCATCCGACGTGTGGCTGGACGTGGAGTGCACGAGATCATTGCTGGGCCGCTGAAGGTTGAGCCCGAGTCTGGTCTCGCTTGGATCCATGGGGCTCCAGTTTCCCTGTCACGCAAAGAGGTAGATCTCATCAGCCACCTCGCAAATGGTCGCGGGCGGTGGACGAGTGTTGAATCCCTCAATCGAAAGCTCTATGGGCTGAGTGAGGATGTTGGCAAGAACGCCATGAATGTTCACATCTACAACATCCGGCGCAAGCTCGGAGCTGAGTCAATCGAGAGCAGTCGCGGGCTCGGATATCGCCTTGGTTGGGGGATTGGACAATGAGCCTTCGCGTTCGTGCGGTGCTTATTGCCGGTCTTTCACTTATTGCGCTCTGGCTTGTCTCGGCAGGATGGATCATTCGAGATGTGCGGGATAGGGTTGATGCTTCCTTGGATCAGCGCCTGGAGATGTCTGCCAGAATGGCTTCTGGTCTAATGCTCCGGTCATCTTTGACACCACGAACGTTCTCAAAGGACTGGGTGGATGCGATCCGTGTTGGCGGAGGGAATGGCATTGCATGCGAGATCCGTTCATTGGATGGCGAGCTTCTTGCCCTAACCGATCCTCATCTTGGCGGTGAGCTGAAGGATCTTCCGCTAGGCGCGTCGACGCAGAGCGTGGACGGCGAGCAGTGGAGGGTATACACCCTCCGTGAGGGCGGCTACCAGATCACCACCGCTGACCGCATGGATCAGCGTTTAGCAATCAGCCGTGAGGTTCTCGTCGGTGCGGGCATCCCGTTCCTGATAGCGCTGTTCGGAGCTCTTGCTGCGCTTTGGTTTGGCATCGGACAGGCCCTTCGGCCACTGCATTCGCTCAGCTCTCACCTTCAGTCGAGGCTTCCGGACGACAGTAGTCCAGTTCCCGATAGCCGCGTGCCTCCTGAACTTCGCCCGGTCGTCCACGCGCTCAATGGCCTGATCTTCAGGCTGTCCAAGGCGCTGAGTGACCAGAGGGCATTCACCGATGCCGCTGCTCATGAGTTGAGAACACCACTGACTGCCGTTGTCACACACCTTCAGTTGGCCGAGGACAAGTCGACCGACTCGGCGGCAAGTTCCATAGCCCGGGCCAAGCTTGGCGCGGCACGCCTGCATCGAACTCTCGATCAACTGATGAACCTGGCTCGTGCTGAGGCGGTCGCCATACCGATAGATCCTTGTATCTCCGTTGCCGGGGTGGTTTCGGAGGTCGTTGGTCGCTTCTGCGACGAGCAGTATCATCGGATAAGAATTTCGCTGCCCGACGATGATCGCTCGACCGATGTATCGGCGGCGCTGCTGGATACCGCTCTTCGCAATCTCCTGGACAACGCGCTGCGCTACTCACCTGCCGAGTCCATGGTCGATGTTCGCCTTTCGTTCTCTGACGACTCGGTCATCGAAGTGAGCATCCTGGACAAGGGACCGGGAATCAGCGAAGACCAGGCTGCACAGTTGGGGCGGCGCTTCTGGCGAGGAGACATGGGTCGAGATGCCACGCAGGGCGCAGGTCTTGGGGTATCAATCGTGCATGCAATCTGCCGTCGCTTCGGCGGTCGGCTTCAGTACTCTGCAGTACCCGGTGGCGGATTGAAGGCAACATTGACCTTTCGATCTGTCGAGATAGACCATCCACAAGAATTCACGAAGGCATCCCTGTGAGTCTCTTATCCATCCAGGATCGCTACCCGGAAGCGTTCTCTCATTGTTTTGGCTGCGGGAAATCCAACCCCCATGGCCACCGGCTCAAGAGCTGGTATGTCAACAAGCAGGTGCAAGCGACGTTCACAATCCCGAAGATCTACTGCGGCGGGGTCCCCGGATTTGCTTATGGAGGCATAGTAGCTTCTTTGCTTGACTGTCACGGGACAGCGGCCGCTGCTGCATTTCATTGCGCAGACGAAGGGACAGTTCTTGACGACCGTCCCATAGCGACCCGCTATGTCACGGCCTCGCTCTCCGTAGAGTTTTTGCAGCCGACTCCTCTGGAGGTCGAACTTTCGTTGGTCGGAAAGCTGCATCACAGCGAGGGCAGAAAGGTCTTCGTTGATCTGGAGATGGGCAGGGATGGTACAACCTTCGCGACCGCAAGAATGCTCGCGATCAGACTGAAGAACGAGCTGGATGAATGACTACAGCTCGCCAGTCGGCTGGAGACATGATGTGTTGTCTGCCAGCTAATGAAGGGCCGCGGTGTTCTACCGCGCCCCTTCACGATGGCCACGCAGATGGAATCACTTAGAAGTCACAGGAGGAACTCTAGACCTCCCGTTGTTCGACATCATCCAGGCCGTGCGACGTGCCACACGTCCTTAACCCCATCCCCCTGAGAGTCACCAGGTTTCTTGTCTTTGACAAAGTAGTACAAGGGTCGCCCCTTGTGGGTCAATTGCCGTACGCCATTGGCAGTAGAGATCGATCCATAGGGAGGATCCATGGAGCTCGCAGCGTCCACCACGACTGCTGGCCACAGCTTCAGGCAGGACTCGTCACAGGCACTCTCTCCGCTACCCTTCACGTCCTTGTCGAAGATGTACAGCGTCATCCCTTTTCCATCAACCAGTCTGTCTCCCTGTGCGTGCACGTTGGACGGTTCGGCTGGGGCTGCGCATACCACCGGAACAATGCCTGCCAGCAGCAGCATTGTCAGGGTGCGGTTACGTCTTTGCTTGTTCATATTGCTCCTTCTTTGGCAGGTTCACTAGAAGATGGTTAGAGGTAGCCTTGGTACTCAGGCCGGCCAGACCCGTGGAAACTTTCGGGCCAGCCAGTAGTCCGCGCTGACATAGCGACCCGCGCCGTGGAAGAACAGCACAAGGATCATCAGCAAGAAGGTCACCGTGAACTCAATGCCGTTGTTGAGGATGACCGGATCGCCAAGCTCGGTGACGTAGTTGAATCGACCGGGAAAATCATGGGCCAACCAAGCCATCAGGCCGTCCATTCGAAGACTCGCCTCAGTGGTCTTGTCGGCAATGGCTGCCCAACCGTGTGACCAATGCACCGAAAGGCCTGCAACGGTCATCAGCACAAGAAGTGGCACTGATATCACGCGAGTGAACAGCCCCAGGGCAAGGCAAATCACGCCGGCCACCTCGGTGCCTGCCGCCAGGCTTGCCATCAGCGTGGGAAACGGCAATCCAAGCCCCCCATTGGCTGCCGAAGCGCCAAACCAGTCGACCACGCCACTGAAGCCCGTGACCTTTGCGTGTGCTCCGGTGTAGAGCGTCGGGAGGAGATAGAGGCGGATCGACAGCGGCGCAATGAAGTCGAACTTGCGGGTCCATTCAAGTGCACGGTTCAGCAGGGTTGGAGCGGTTTTCATGATGTTTCTCCGTTGTTACTTCGGCCAGGAACCAGGAGTCCAAGCGCGAGTTTTGTTTTTGTCCAGTCGTCAGGCGGCGTGCAATTTCCGCTTGTCGCAAGCGACAGCATGCGGTTGACATCGTTCCGGGTGAGTGCGGAGGTAATTACCGTGTGCCGGTGGTCGCGGAAGACTCCGTAGACGTACGGTGAGGATGGCCCGGCTGCAGAATTGGTGGACCAAGCACCACCAAGTAGATCGAAGGGCGTGGCCAGGAGGCGCAGGGTGGGATTGGTTGTGACTTGCAGCACCGCAGTCGATGTAGCGGGCGGTGGCGGAACATGACGCGCGTCCATATCGCAGTCAATCAGGCACCACTCGTACTCAATAGCAACCTTCTGCTTCTCATTGAGCTTATCCTTGGTTGCGAGCATGAACTCAGTTGCCAGATCCACGTAGGGCGCACGCGATGCAGCGTGATGGCGAATGAAATGCTCCACATCCCTCTGCAGCTCGTCGCCTCCCCGTAGCCTGCAGAACTCTGGAAAGCAGCTCTGCACAGCTTCACGGACGTTGTCTCTGACAATCCATGCATATGGGTGCAGACGATCAGCCCTGATGGCGGCAAATCGATCACGGAGAGATTCCTGCCACACGGGTGGATTCATCGTGAACCACTCCCTTCCTGCTGAAGCAGGCTGGCGTATATCCGCTGAAGTTCATCGCACAGCGCTGGCAATGGCGGTACGTTGTTGTCCCTTTCCAGCACAAGCGGCCTCATGCCAAAACGAGCTACTACTGACTTTCCCAGATCCACTACCTCCTCACACACGTCGCTGCCATGGGTGTCGAGTAAGGGCATGCAGCCAGCGGATTCAGCGTGCCCGGCGATGTGGTAGTAGCTCACCGCGTCTTCCGGAATGCACTGCAGGAAGGCGTTAGGGTCTTCGTTGAAGTTGATTGAATTTACGTAGACATTGTTGATGTCCAGAAGCAATGCGCAGCCGGACATCTGCAAGATCATTGCTATGAACTCGCCCTCAGCCATCTCATGCGGATCTCGGTAGTAGCTTGATACATTCTCTAGAGACAGTCGGCGGCCCAGGTACTCTTGGACTCTTCTAACCTTGTCTGCGATATGCCTGGCACTTGCGGCAGAGCGCGGGACCGGAACGAGCTCGTACATATAGCCCTGGTCATCGCGTGAGGCGCTGAGATGATCGCTGTAGACATCAATGCGATATGCATCCAGGAACTCACGCACCCGGCGGAGGTAGCCCCAGTCGATGTCCTGCGCGTCGCCGATCGACAGACTCAGGCCATGGGCAACCATTGGGTAGTGGCCAGCCAGTGTCTGCAAGGTTTCAGCCGACTGACCGCCCAAACCCATCCAGTTGTCCGGGACAACTTCCAGGAAATCCACACCCGGCATGTTTCCTCGCTGGCACAGCTGCTTGGCATGCTCTCGACGGAGACCCAAGCCTCTCCGCAGCAAGCTCATTGCCCGCAGACACCTTCGGCGAGCTTGCGGGCAGCGGTCTCAACAACCGCGTGACCTTCGCCGGTCAGCCCACACTTACCGTCACGGGCGCGCACCAGACGACCCTGTGGCGTCCCCTGCACGTCTGCTTTTCCATACTTCTTCTCCGTACCGCACTTTCCGCTTGCGCACTTCCCGCCGTGCGATACGGCGCCTTTGGCGACGGACACGTCGGCGGACTCCGCAGCGGTCGCGTGCTCGGCCATGCCGGCAATGCATCCCAGTGAGGCCAGTGCGATGGACAGAGTAATGTTCGAGTGCTTCATGGTTTGGTTTCCTTGCTCGCGTCGAGGGTGTAGCAGGACAGGTCGCGACCGGCATGGACCTCGCCATGGAAGATGGTTTTTATCTCGGCCATGTTCTTGTCCTTGTCCTGCAGCGACTTGCCCATGAAGTGATTCAGCACCAGGATCTTCGGATTGATCTCAGCCGCTAGCTCACCCACCGTCCGCGGGGTGGCATGCATGAAGCTGGACTCGCTGTCTGCGTCGTCATCGATAGCCGCTGGCATTACCAGCAGGTCAGCCCCCTTTGCGAACGTCACGAACTCTGGACGGTGTCCGTTCTGGTCAGCCGAGACAACGATGGTTCCCTGCTTTCCTTCGATCCTGAACGCCAACGTGGGTACATCGCCATGCGGAATGCCCAGTGCCGTCACACGGACCTCAGCGTCCTGGTAGACCAATGACGGCGAGGCCTTGGCGCTGTCGACTTCAGAGGGACGCACACGGATCTGCAGTCCATCGCTGCCGTCATGCAGCCCTGATAGATAAGCGAAGGCTCCTTTGCCCTGCCCGAACATCGCCTCGTAGAACCCCACCATGCCAGGAAATGCCTTAGAGCCCTTGGGTCCTACCAGCTCAATCTCGCTGCGCTCGCCCACGAAGAAGGCGCCCTTAAGGAGGGCTGGAAGATCGGCACTATGATCGGTGTGGAAGTGCGAGATGCCGATGAACCGGAGGTCTTCAAGACGAGCACCTGCCTGGCCAAATCGTAAATATGTACCTCCGCCCGCATCGATCAGGACGCGTGACTTTCCGTTGATCCAGATGACCTCACCGGACGAGGCACGGCCGTCGTCGGAGATAGGGCCCCCTGTGCCAAGCAGCTGAATTGACATACCTTGCGCGCCACGAGCGGGGGTAGCCGCCTGTGTGAAATCCGGCGCACCACAGGAGGGGGGGGCCGCCTGTGCGCCGGTTGACAGCACTGTTCCGGCAAGACTCAGGGCCAGAACGATGCCAATGGGGGGTTTCATGGATTGCCTCCTTCGGACTTGCCGCGTTTGTGCGGCTCTGCTCGCTACTGCAGGTGGAGTTCACCTGTTACGATCAGTATTTGCCGTTGGCGGAGGTGCAACAAATGCATCTTCAGTATGGCCGCCATGCTCTGTTGGCATGGCAATCCAATCGGAGAACATACGGCCCCATATATGCATTTTCGATATGCGTGCGTTAGATTATTTGTATTAGATGCATGGGAATGCAAAGGCGAAACTGCACTCTCCTCCAATGCAGTTGCTGAAATGAACCGCCCTCTCATGCATGCCCCATCGTGGATCCAACGCAACTTTCCTGGCTTGCTGCTGACTGCAGGCATCGCGGCGGTCGCCCTTATGCTGGGCCATTGGTTGCCGCTGGTGGGAGGCCCAGTCTTCGGCATCGTGCTCGGTATCCTGCTGAAGAATCTGATAGCGCCCAGCAGCCGATTCGATGAGGGAATCCGCTTTGGCGGCAAGCAAGTACTGCAGTGGTCGATCATTGCCCTGGGCTTTGGGCTCAGCCTGACTGAGGTGCTGAAGACCGGCATGGAATCACTCTCAGTGACCCTCGTAACTATGACGGTTGCATTTCTGAGCGCCTGGCTGCTGGGCCGCTGGCTGCGCGTGGAAGGAAAAATGACAGTGCTGATTGGCGTAGGCACGGCGATCTGCGGCGGCTCGGCGATTGCGGCGGTCACGCCCATCCTCAAGCCGGACGATCATGATACGGCGTTCTCCATCTCCACCATTTTCTTGTTCAACCTCGTGGCCGTGCTGCTGTTCCCGCTGTTGGGCCATCTGTTGAACATGAGTGACCAGGGCTTCGGCCTGTGGGCCGGCACGGCCATCAACGACACTTCATCGGTTGTCGCGGCCGGTTACGCCTACAGTGATCTGGCTGGTGGATACGCCACCATCGTCAAGCTCACCCGCTCGACGCTGATCATCCCGATCTGTCTGGTACTAACCGTGGTGATGGCCACCATAGCCAAGAGGCGCAGCGCCGGTACAGTTGGTGCGAGCGGCTTCAAGCTCGGTGCGATTTTCCCGTGGTTCATCCTGTGGTTCCTTGTTGCATCTGGCCTGCGCACCGCTGGCTTGGTCCCGGAAGCCGCACTTCCGGTGCTGCATATGCTGGCTGAAGTGCTGATCGTGTTCGCGCTGTCTGCCATCGGTCTCTCCGCCAACCTGCGGCGAATGGCAGCCACCGGAATCCGCCCGATCGCCCTTGGCTTGGGCGTGTGGGTGGCTGTCGCAACCAGCAGCCTCATCGTCCAGTACTTCATCGGACAGCTCTGAGCTCAGCCCATGCGTATGAACCTCCATCATCTGGCCATATTTCACGCTATCGCCGAGACCGGCAGCATCTCGGCCGCAGCCGGCCGCGTGCACGTATCTCAACCGGCGCTGTCGAGAGAGCTGAAGGATTTCGAGGGGCGTCTCGGGGTGGTGCTGTTCGAGCGGCTGCCGCGTGGTATGCGCCTGACCGAGCCGGGCAAGGTGCTGCATGCCTATTCGGCGCGACTGTTCGCCGTCGCCGACAGTGCGCAGGCAGCGATGCGTGACTTTGCCGACGCTCGCACTGGGCAGCTGTCCATTGGTGCCAGCAATACCGTCGGGACTTATGTGCTTCCCCGTCTCGTGGCCAATTTCCGATCAACGTTCCCCCAGGTCGGAATTTCGCTGTTCGTGGGCAACACCGAGCAGGTGGCACAAGGCGTGGCTGACCTGCGTTTCACGTTGGGGTTTGTGGAAGGGCCGATCCGCGTTGAAGGCATTGTCGCGAAGGAGTTCAGCCGTGACGAGCTTGTTCCAGTGGTAGCAGCCCAGCACCCATTGGCAGGGCGCAAGCGGGCCACGCCCTCGGACATCAATGGACTGCCACTGCTGATGCGCGAGCCTGGCTCGGGAACGCGTGAGTTGATCACCGAGTTGCTGCGGCAGTTGAATGCCACCGCCGGTAGCATCGTTGAGTTCAGCAATACCGAGGCACTGAAGCAGGCAGCGATACACGGGGGAGGAATTGCGTGGCTCCCAGGCATCAGTGTGACGCGCGACCTGCAGGACGGAAGTTTGGTTCGCCTTCCTATAGATTCGCTTGCGATCGAGCGTTCATTCAGCATCATCCGTCGTGAGGGGGCATACGAAGTCCCGGCGGTGGATGCTTTCGTAGGAATGATTCAGACGAGTTCTGTTTGCTCCACGGTCTGACTGCCTGCACTTGATGGCGAAGTCTGGTCGCGGCGATAGATCAACGCACGCCGCGACCTCCTCTTCTCCTACACGATGGCGCTGGGCTCAACCTTTGCTTGTCCCTATCGATGTCCGCTCTCGGCCATACGTGGAGACCGGTGGTGTCTGCTTCTTTGGTCGGGGTTGGCTCGTCCCAGCTGGTTCAGCTAGGCTGAGTTCGGCCCGCCACCCTAGCTGGAGTCTGTCTGTTTGGTGGCTCACCAGCCTGACGCCGATGCGGTACAGGAGGTTTGCTTGAGAAGCGATGGATTGGATGGATCCAGGAGGCCCAGTGCCTCGGTGATTATTTTGCTGGCATGTCTCACCATGGTTGGCTTTGCCGCCAATTCGCTACTGGCCAGGCTCGCGCTCACCACTACCACCATTGATCCAACCAGCTTCACCCTCATTCGCCTTGCATCAGGTGCGGCTGTACTCATCCTCATTGCTTGCACTCATGGCAAAGGATGGTCGTTGCGCAGACCCAGCCTGTGGCACGGGACACTTCTACTGGTGTACGCGCTGGCGTTCTCCTACGCATACAGAGGAATCAGCGCAGCCACCGGCGCACTGATCCTCTTTGCGTGCGCGCAGCTCCTGATGGTAGGAGCAGGCTACCTCCGCGGCGAAAGATCAAGCCCGTGGGGACCGACCTTGGCCCTTGCTGGACTAATCCTCTTCCTTGGACCATCGGTGAGTGCGCCTCCCATGGTGCCCGCGGCTCTGATGGCCGTCGCCGGCCTTGCATGGGGTGCGTATTCGTTGATTGCCCCACGCAAGGATGTAACTGCACAAGCGGCCGAGAACTTCTTGATGGCAAGCGTCCTTTGCTTGGCGATTGTCCCTTTCGTGTTTGACGGGCTTCAGCTTGACTTGACTGGCACCGTTTATGCCGTGTGCTCGGGTGCACTCGCATCAGGTTTGGCTTACGCGCTTTGGTACTGGATTCGCGGCTTTCTCAGCCGAATGTCCGCAGGCAGCCTGCAGCTTACGGTCCCAGTCCTTGCCGCAGGAATGGGAGCCACCATCTTGTCTGAGCACCTCACTTCGCTCCAGGGGCTGGCCGCCGCCGTAGTTTTGGCTGGAGTCCTGATTAGCGCTCGAACAAAGCGATAGAGTCGTCGTCACCCTCTGCGCAGTTGAATCGTGTGCTTTGGGTTCGAAATGCTCAAACCGGAGCTTGCCTTAGCCCCTTAAATTTCGTTAGGGCCGCCTTCGACTCATTGCCCGAACACCGAAGGATGAATACCGTGTCCTGTGGTCGGCAAAAGGATGTCGCCCCTTCCTGCGAGATTTGGACAATCAGATCACTGCCCCGAAGTGGGAGTCTATAGATTGCTGCGAAGGGTGATGACTCGGCCAACATGAGACCGACCAAATTGATGGATGCCCGCGCAGAGTGAAATGCAGTTCACAGGTAGTACCAGGATCTGTCGAGGCCTGAGTAGTAATGCAGCCACACTGCCCGCACTTGGGAGATTGCAGCTCTCTTTGGCACGAAATTTTCCCCTAATGCAGCCATATCGCCCGCACTCGCGGGCGCTTTCATTGGCTAACATTGTCAGCAGGTGAGCTACAAGCCTACCTAGACCAGTTGTTCTGCTCTGCGCCACCGGCGAAGCATATCTCTCGACTCTTGTTTGGAGCTCACCTGCATCGCGCACAGCACCGACCGGCCTAGAGGCGCCCATCGTGGGAACCGAGACTTTGATGCAGTGAGACGCTAGCTCTCACGAAGGAAATCGCGAATGGACAATTTGAGTACCTTTGCCCAGATGAGCATATTTTCTGGCATCGCCTTACTGTTTCCAATCTCCATTGTCATCACGATCATCATCATCATTCGGGCCCAGAACAAAGCCGAAGCTCGGGCCAGACCCCGCCGAAGGAAGCGAGCGCGGCGAAGTGCCCAGGCACGACTGCCGGTGTCGGTCAAATGGCCAGCCACAGCGGCGAACGATGACTGAAGTTGCTGGGGCCTGTTCAACAGCTCCCAATGACTATCAGGCCACTATCACATTCAATCTTTCGTTGCCGATTTGATCGCGCTTGCAGAGGGCGCTGGCCTACTGTGAGCCTTGGGTTTGATGCTTCGAATGCGCTGTAATCGATTACATAAAAAATGAGACTTGAATCACACCTTGGCACCCCAAAGAATGAAGGGGTCGTCAAGGAGGGATCACATGGAACAGGCTCATGAAGACGCAGAAGTAACATCGCCAGACGCTTCGGCCGGAAGCGGCCGATTTCACACCACAGGCAACATTAAGAAGCTTGTCTGGGTGAGATCCGCCGGCCACTGTGAGCTCTGCGGCCAAGACCTTACTTGCGACTTCCGCGTCAGCCAGGAAATGGCATGGGGTGAAGTTGCTCACATCATGCCTGCTAGCCCGAAGGGTCCTCGAGCTGACCCCAGCCATGGAGCGCAGGAGGCAGCTGATCTCACCAACGATACGAACAACTTGATGCTTCTCTGCCCTGGTTGCCACGATAGGGTAGACAGGGATGCCGATGGCTACCCCACTTCAGACCTTACAGAGCTGCATCAAGCATTTCAGGAGCGAATTCGACTGGCGGCGAGCGTGCCGGATGCCGGACGCGCCATCGGATTGATTGTCCAGGGTAGCAACTTCGTCACCAATGCCGACATCTCCAAGCGAGACCTCGCGATGGCGATGTCTGCTGAAGGGCTGTCCGCCTTTGGCGACATCATCAAGATCACGCTCAAGTCTCCTGGTGCAGATGGGCGAGATCAACGCTACTGGGCAAACATCAAGGACGAAGTGCGGCATCATCTAGAGCGACAACTAGAGAGACGCGGCGGCCGCTACGGAGATCAACCTGCTCTGGCTGTGGTGGGCTTGGCGGACATCCCCGCGTTGATCATGCTCGGCCAGACTATCGGGGATCGATCCAACCGGGTGATGTTCTCTAAGAGCCGCGATTACGGCTTACGCTGGCCCGATCCGTCTGCTGCACCACCGGAATACCAGCTTCACATCCCCGATGACGGGGCGGAGCCAGTTGCACTCGTCGTCTCCATCTCAGCGAAGATTCCAGAGCGGGATGTGCTCCTGGTAGTACCCAACGCACGCATTGCGACGCTCACGATCGAAGATCCTCGTTACTCGATTGTCAGCAACCGCGGCGCCATCTCCGCGTTCAGAGATGCTCTGCAGATACTCATGAGCCATCTTGAAGCCTCTAGCCCCGAACCCATTCATTTGTTCATCGCCGCACCGGCCGCTTTCTGCGTTGAACTTGGCGCACTGATGACAACCGAGCATCAGCACCCCTACGTAGTCTATGACCGTGAAAAGACCCAGGACGGACGTTTCGTAGAAGCCTTCACAATCACCCCCGGAGATCGTGCATGACACTGCCTACCGACCACGATACGAAGCGCGATAGTTGGGAGTACTTCTTGCTTCGTGCGGCAAGATCCATCTCCCTGAGCGAGGCGCAGTACGAAAAAATTGATGACCGCTACGGAGTTCTGGAAGGGATCCTCAATGCTTCCTCCAATCCAATTCTGAGTAACGCTCACATCTTCGTTCAGGGCTCCATCGGGCTCCGAACCACGATCAAGCCCCTGGCAGGTGCCCCAGCCGATCTTGGAACGGTGGATGCAGATGCGATTGTGTGGCTCCCAAATGCAGACGGCGCGTCCGCCCAAGATGTACTGGATGAGATCTATGATCGAATCTCTGAAGGAACTCGCGTGGAAGCGGAAGTTAAGCTCCTCCGCCGTGGTGTCCGAATCATCTATGCAGATACAAACCCGGGCTTCCACATCGATGTCACTCCTGCTCGGGCAGTGCCGGGCAATACTGAAGCCGATGGGCAAGGAAAGCTTGAGGTTCCTGATCGCGAACTGATGGCTTGGAAAGCCAGTAGCCCGATCCCTTACATGCACTGGCTCGATGCCGCGACCAAGAAGGAGATCACGCTGGAGAGCATCGCTGCGCTGTCCAGGAAGGCGTTGGTGATGGATGCCGCCACCCAAGCTCCGCTACCAGAGTATGAGCAGTACATCGACAGTGACCCCTTGCGTGCTGCCATCAAGCTCCTCAAGCGCCATCGCGATGAGTGGGCGGTTAGAAGCGGAGATCCCAAGCATCGCCCCATCTCCGCTGTGATTACAACGCTGGCGACACGCGCATATGAAGATGTCGCTGCAGACTCGCACCAGCGGCCGCGGAAGCCTCTTGAAGCAATACTTGAGATCGTGGGAAACATGGCCAAGTACATCCGCTATGAGGATGGCCAGTATCAGGTCTGCAATCCGCAAGACAGCGGCGAGAACTTTGCCGAGAAGTGGAATCGGGCCGATGAGGGCTCAGCCTACGTCCAAGCCTTCTATCAGTGGCACGCGAGCGCTACAGAGTCCATGTCTATTGGACTTCAGGAGTTCCCGTCCGCGGAAGCCTTCAATGACGCAGTCAAGGAACGCTTTGCCCTTGGCGGAACCTTCGTTGCGGCAGTGAACAACGAAATTCCGAACGACTGGACCATGCCAGGACGGAAGGCCGGACATACTCGGAACATTGCGAGCATGGGTGCAGTGTTTGGCAGTGGTGCGTCCAGTGGTCAATCGCAAGAAGCGGCGGAATCGCTTGACCGCCTTGGCTGAGTCAGGCACGCCTGTGGAGCGCGGCATTGCCGCGCTCCATACCTACTTGGGTGACGATGGAGCCTCTCTGTTGCAGCCGGTTTCACCACGGCTTGGTGAGGCTGCCGTCTTCCGGCTCCCGTTGCCCGTCGACTACGCTGGGGTTCAACGCTGGCTAAGAGTTGGATTTCCCCAGTCATTCCCACGATCGACCTTGAGTCTTCGGGTCGAGCCTTCGCCCTGGCTGATTTGGCCGCACGCGATGGAAACCGGACTGTGCCTGCATGGATTCCAGCAAAAGCCTGTAAACGGAAGTCCAGAGACTGTGGTCAAAGACAGTCTTTCCCGCTTGGGAAAGATCATAGAAATCTCGCTCCCAACGGCCGATCCAGCTTTCAGGAGTGAGGAGTTCCAGCGAGAGGCAATCTCCTACTGGAAGAATCAGCAGTCCGTTTCGAATCAGAACGTCTCGCTGTTGAAGCGACCTTCGCGTTCAAGATCCCTCATTGCCGTCACTGTGCCACGCATGCGGTCACATGACGGCATTGAGCCAGTCTGGATAGCTGAAAGCGCCGACGATATCAGCGCACACATTAGGAGAGTTGCAGGCGTCCGGGTGAACATCCGGGCACCGGCTAGCGCTGCATTCTATCTAAGGTTGACGAGCTATCCGGAGATCAAGGCCCCATCACCAGAAGGATGGCTTGCCTGGCTCACGCCCCATGTGGCGGTAGACGACTTCGCCAAACTTCTATTCTGGTTTGGAGAGTCGAGCTCGATGATTAGTAGATGGGTCGCCCTGGAGCTTCCGGGTGGCAGCGACTCTGCCATCTACTGTCTGAACCTGCGGGATCACTCCCTGCTTCCGAATCGTGGAGTCACGCTAGGGGTGAGAGCGGGCCGTAGGCAGGCGACACGGACCAGTCGGGACAGCCTAGTCATTGTCTCGGCCACCATCAACGTTCTTGATCGGCGCGAGATCCTATCGCGAGATCGGAGCATTGACGCTCCTCTTCTATCTGAAGCCCGCATTGTCATCGTCGGGCAAGGATCGCTGGGCAGCCCAGTTGCACTACACCTAGCTCGGGCAGGTGTAGGTCACCTCACCGTCATTGACCCCGATGAACTGACATCAGCCAACTTGGGTCGTCACGTCCTGGGGACGGATGAACTCGGTAGAAACAAGGCGCTCGCGATGCGAGACCGCTTACAGCGAGATGTTCCTATTGTTTCGGTAGTCGCCATCCCGGCGCATGTCGAACTCGCGCTACTGACGCATCCAGAGGTGTTCGAAAGCGCTGACATTGTGATCGTCACCAGTGCCGACTGGGCATCAGAGGTGGCACTCTGGCGAAAGAAGAGCGACGGCGCCAACTGGCGACTGATTCAATCCTGGAGTGAGCCCAACGCACTCGTCGGTCATGCCCTAGTCGCGCCTGCGGGCTCCGCAGATGCCCGCCATCTGTTCACGGACAAAGGAAGGTTCAAGCACGCATTCACAACGTGGCCAGGAGGCGGCAGTGTCCCGTTGCCTGCGTGTGGGCAAAGTTTCATCCCTGGTGGCGAAATTGGAATGTCAGGGGTAGCCGGCATGGTTGCACAGGTTGGAATTGCTAGCCTGGCTCACCGTGGAGAGGAACGCCTGTGGGTTAGTAGTGTGTCGAACCCGCAGCTGGCTGAAGGACTTGGGGGAAGCTACATCGGCCCTGTCCTTCCTGAGCATGCGACAAGTATGACCTTGACCCGCGCGTGGCCTGAGGCGGTTCCTAATGAATGATCTTCTTTGGGAGTGGAGTTGGCCCGCCGTTGACGGCTCCGTGCTCGTACCGGCAAGCCTCCTGGAGTCGCTCGCCAGATATCGCCAACGCGCGTGGAACTTCGAACGCGGTGGACAACTCTTCATTGACCCAGCAGATCCACGCGGCCTGGTCCTCTCAGTGGCAACAGCACCAGATGGCCGAGACCGGGCCGGCTGGACCTGGCTGGAGCTTGACCCGAACCGATGCAAGGACGAGATCCGGAAGTACAACAGCTTGGGAATGCGCCTCATCGGTCACTGGCACACCCATCCCCAAAGCGTACCCAGGATCTCAACTACAGACATCAGCAGCGTCGGTCGCTTTGCACAGGCAAATGCCCAATTCCTCGAGAATCCGCTGGCAGTCATTGTCGGCCAGTCACCTGAACCCGAGGGGATCCAAGCATGGCTTTTTCGAGAGGGGAGGCCCCTCCTTGCTCAGAGAAGGGTGATGGACACGCAGTCATGATTGACCAGCCGCCCGCACCATAAGTAGTCGACAAAGCTCAGCCTGGTACCGCGCGTCATCGAGCGCATTGTGATTCGGCCTCAGGGCGGGGCCGAGCAGGGATGACATCTGGCTCGACTTCGTCTGATCCCACCTGACGCCAACGACCCCCATGAAGTAGGCCTTGAGGTCCAACGCAGTGAAGCCAAACGGGTTTCCTCCACAGTACTTGTGGAAGTAGTAGTTGACGAACGACCAGTCGAAGGGAGCGTTAAGACCAACGAAGACTGGTCGCTGCCCGTCAACGCATGTACTAGCGACCCAATCGGACAGACCTTGCATCCCGCGACTTGGCTGACTGCCACTCAGCCTCAACTGATCAAGATCCAAGCCCGTGACGGCCACTGCCTCTGGGTCATGCCTTGGGCTGTCAGGCTTCAGCTCTACATAGAATGACAACTCCGGCTGATGGACAACGACTGCCCCGATGGACAGAAGGCTGAACTCACCAGGGATGGGGCCAGATGTTTCAACGTCTACTGAGATGAAGTGTTCCGGCATTGGCGCAGCCTCCATAGCCCACGTAGTTAGTTAGATGCTGGCCCTAGCGGCCCACACCGATTTCAATTTGGCCTGCTACTGCGCATCACGATAGAGCAAGACAAGTTGCGGCGCTAAATTAAGGCAAAGAGATCACTGATTGCAATTCGAATGGAATCGAATCTTTGCAGCAACAGTGTTTCATAAGGCTGTAAATTGCACCGATCATTACTAATCAATTGCATACAGAAATGATGCTGTCTGCCTAGGCAGTTGGCCAAGCCAATTGGTTTCCGCCATCGAGCTCACCGCACTACTGGATGCGACGTACAAACACTCAACGCGCCACCACGCGAACGATAGTGATCCCTCGCTCCCTGCACGTCGCTTCGATGCGCGCGCGTCATCTGCGCAACTCAGCGACACTAGGCTCAAGTTCGTCGCTCAAGTGCAATAACTGTGCGACTGGTGAACGATGACGCAAGGGATGCCATGCCCTTTAGCCGCAAGGCTTTACTAAAGTCTGTCGCCAGCGTGCCGGACGCGCTTCAAGTCTGAGTCTGTGCGAGGTGTTTGCCTCACGATAAAAATGGTTTAGCGTTCCGATGATGAATTCCCACGCTATCCATCAACACGTCCTTCAGTCCCGCTCGCTCGGCGAGCTCACTGAGCGGATCGCGAGTGAGCACGGCTTGTTCGTTCCGATTACGGAGGCTTGGCAAGCGATGGGTTTTCGAACCTATGGAGCTGCACGTAGGGCTGCGGCAAACGGCCGGCTAGGCATTCCGGCGGTATTTCTTCCTGGGAGGAGAACACGCGTCATTCGAGCGGGCGACTTGGCCGGATGGCTGTTTGATCAGTACAAGCGGACTGATGGACTGAACTAGACTGATGATCAATAAGGAGCAAGCGCACTAAGTGGCTAGCCCATAGAACGAGGCCCGTGCTTGCGGAAGCACGGGCCTCGGGAACCGCTAGGGTACGTCTGATTTCTTGGCCAGACGACCCTACGATACCACCTCGTGGGGCCCCGTCAAAGCGGGGAGGCCTGTCTTTGTGCCTAAATTATGGCCAGGTCAACAAGGCCGGTAGGTCTGCCGGATTCACTATGCACGAATGGCAATTTTCAGTTCATATCTGAAGATGAGTTGAGGCCGTGCGCAGAGGCCGAGTGGTCTGTAGGCTGCCGCCCTCGTACAGCAAGTAGCCTGACTGGCTTCTTGAGTGTGGAGGAGACGATCTCGCACCTTTGCTCCGTTGGTCTGACGCAAGATGGGATCGATTACGTCATTCAGGCTCTCCATAGTCGGCCAAGTCGAAAGGTCGGCGGAGCGCACCAGCGGGGTCGGATTGGCGAGATTCTGAGCTACGTGCAGGGCGGCTTTAGGGAAGTCCCGACTGCAGCAACGATACAGTTTGAGTCGAGCTCGGAGCACGACTTTGCAATTTGCATCAGCGCAAACCCGTCCACTCTCTTCCTAATTGACCAGCCCACAACGATCTCCGTGCCTTGGACCTCGGATGCCGGTCGAGTGCAAGACTGTCTCCATACTCCAGACTACTTGGTCATCTACCGTGACAAAGTAGTTGTATATGAGATCAAGCCACTTGAAGTGCTGACCTCCCTTATCAAGGACAGACCACATCACTGGGCGTACGAGAACGGCTTTTTCACATACTTGCCGCCACATAAGCACTTCGAAGAGATGGGCATTACTCATCAGGTGGTTCCGTCGGAGACCATCTCATGGATCTACTCAGAGAACCTGAGAATAGTTTCAAGTCCGGCCATAGTTGACTCGGAGTGTGATGAACACACACTCTCGCGCATAAGACAATTTGTGGCCAAGCACGAGCCGACGTGCCTAGCAACAGTTCTCGAAAGGCTACGATTACCTAACGGGATGGACATTCTTAGGGCCATCTCTGATGGCCAAGTATTCGTCGATCTTGAGCGCTGCAGTTTGTGGGACCCCGAAAATCTGAGCATCTGCAGTACGCTAGGCAATGCCCGCCTAGTAGGTACCGCCGTTCATGAGTTGGCGGCCGAGGCAAGGCGTGGTGAAGATATGGCGTGGGTCACTTGCAACCCCAAGCATCTACTGCTCGTCGGCCTTCGCTTTGCGCTCGTGATGGGAGCAGACACTTCCGAGTTCGGCTCTATCAGTACTTATGGAGAGCGCACCCATCAGCGACTTAGAAAGGCCTACAAGGATCAAGGCTTACAGGGCCTTATTCCGAAATGGGACAAATGCGGCAGAAAGCGCAAGTACAGCCCCGAAGACATCGATTTCGCGATTGCACGCATCAGGATTGATCGCGGAAGCACGAACCACGACTCAGTTCAGCAGTCCTTTGCCAGGTACCGCGTTGATATCTCTGAGGCCGCGAAACAAGGCAAGGTCATCGGCTCAGTCGGGATTAGCTTGTACTACGGACTCTGGAGACGCCGGCGCCACAACCTCAAAGACGCGCATGGAGTTGGTGGGAAGCGCAAGGCGAACTCAGACTCACCTTACGGCGACCCCGCCGTTCAGAAGCCACTCTGCACGCTACCTTTCCAGGTTGCTCACAGTGATCACTGCAGCCTTCCTGTGCTCTGCAAGGAGTCCGATCGCTTTCCTCAGCTCAGTAGTCTGGTCTGCCACAAGCACCAGGAGATCCTTGCAGCCGTCGTTCGATTCGAGCCTCCCAGCACAGTCACGCTCGGGCTTCTCATGCGCCAGTGCGTTCGCAAACATGGGTATCTGCCCCGATACATCTACACTGACTGTGGCTCGGACTATCGCAGCAAGCAGTTCACTATCGCCATGGCCGACCTCGGAGTCTCCGTGATGCATCGCCCGCCGGCGAGGGCGAAGGCTGGCAGTGAAATTGAACGCTACCACTGGACGTTGCAGGAAACCGCCATCAAGGGTGGAACCGGATACGTGCCGCCGGTGAAGACTACACGGGGGGTGTCCTCATCGCATCAGCCTAGGAATCTCGAGCACCGGCGTCATCGTGATCTCCTGGTTGATATCAATATCGCGATCGACATGATCAATGACGGATCAGCCTATGAAGAGGATGGTCAAGATTTGATCCGTCTGCGAAAGCAGTCTGAGGATCTCTTTGGACCCCAAGGAGTCCCGCATGAGATGGACTTCAGGTTCCACGTGTGCACTTCACCCTTCATCAAGGACGCACATAGCGTGACAGAAGCAAGGGGCGCCATACGCTGGAATGATCGTCGCTACCTCTCTCCAGTACTGGTCGGTCAGTCGATCAAAGTGACCGCGCTGCATCCTCGCCTCGATCCAGAGTCCGGTGGATCGGTGATGTACTTCTTCTTGGATGGCCGTTGGCATACGGCGATTTGCCGCGAACGGCTGGCATCGGCCGGACGGAGCATTGAATCCATCTTGAAGGAGGCTGCGCATGACTACGAGGCAAGAGGGGCAACTGCAAGCCTCCTGCCGTTGCACGAAGCAATCGAAGTGTCTAGACGAGCTAGGCGCGGCGACAACCGCCTCACCTCTTACTCTGGTCCCGACCTCAGTCGGAACCTGCGTGTGGCCGCCAGTGACTACCAGTCGCTTGAGGCATACGTAACTTCAGGCAGCAGCAACGATGAGGATTTTCTCGTGGCACCAACACCATGCCGCCAAAGCTTGGACTCCGCACTGCCTGACAGCGGCGACATCGACGAATGGGACGATCTTGGTGAGATCGAGATCCATGACGGTGATGCTCCATGATCGCGTGTCCGAAAAGTAGGTTTGTCTTGGAGCTGGAGAACCTGACGCCAGCATTCACGGCGGCACCCATCATGCACGCGAACTTCGCTACGCTTTGGCGCTATCTGAAGACCTTCACGAGCCTGAGCAACGGCGGGGACATCATCCTCATAGTGGGGCCCTCCAACAATGGCAAATCCCAATTGCTAGGCCTCCTCACGAAGCACATTCGAGAAACGCTTTACCCATTCGTTGAGCTAGGTCATGTCCCTATCATTGGAGCGAAGGCGAACCCATCCAGGGACTCTCGGATGACCCCCAAGCAGCTGATCCGATCACTTCTTGAAGATGGCGGCCACCCTCTTTTTGATCCTCAGCGGCGTGAGCAGGCGGGCTTCTATCCAAGAGAGAATAGATTCAGTGAGGACGGCCTGCTGGGAAATTTGACTGAGCTTCTGTCCCGCCGAGGCGTTCGGTACGTGTTGATCGATGAGGGCCAGGCTATCACGCGCACCAAGGATCCACAGTTCGCCGCGACACTGATGGAGTCTCTAAAGACATTGGCTGGGTCTGACCGAAACCTTGTTGTGTGTGGAGGCTACGACCTACTCGAGCCCGCGCTCTCGGTTCGTTCGCACTTGGCAGTTCGGACGATCGTGCTCCACTTGGCTCCGTACGAACTGACTACAGGCTTGACCGAGTGGAAGAGAATTCTCAAGACCCTTTCGACTACCCCCAAGCTTGAAGGACTAGGACGGGTCTTTAACGATTCAGCACAGATGTTGCTGACGGAGTCGAATGGATGTGTCGGCGTTCTTGAGCGCAGACTCAAGGACTGCCTGTCTTGGTGCTCGGCTCAGAGCATTCCTTTTGACAAGGCAGCTCTCTCTGAGCGTCGTCCTACAAAATTGCAGTGGGAGGTTCAGCGAAAGGACATCGCGGATGGCATCGATCAACTTCATCAAGTGGATTGGGAAGCAGGTGCAGGCGGTGAAGTTACGTTGATTGGTCTTGCCAAGAAGAAGCAGGCTGAGACGCCTCGAACTGTACCGCGCCCCAAGAAGCAGAAGCCGTTCCAACGTAACCCCGATCGATTTCCCGGCGTCCGATGAGCACGTTCTTTCTCAAGGTCCTTCCGATCGGTATTGCGACAGATGAAGTGGAGTCTCTCTTGTCGTTTCTGTTCCGCTTGGCGAGCGCTAATGGCGTCACCCTCATTCAGCTCGTGGAACTGGCTAGACGAGCGAGGTTGCACTCTGCCACTGGAGAACACTGCAGCAAGCCTCAGCGCGCATTTGATTTGCGCGCTCAGCTCAGTGCTGTCGAGGCTCTAAGTGGCAACAAAGACTTAGCGAGGCTGACATATCTTCCTCTCTCAGCTGACAACGGGGCTGCTACTGGAAGATCGCTGCGAGACATTCGGGCGTGGTGCGAGCAATGCTTTGTCGAAGATCACAGAGTCGGGCGCCAACCGTTTGACCGTTTGATATGGTCTGCGCGCTTCATGATGAGATGCCCCTTTCACAAAGTTCTGTTGCGAACAACTTGTCCGATATGTATGGATCCGCAGCCTGTTAGAGGAAAGCGTAATGTATTCAGTACTCACGGCGTTGACCGCTGCGTTTATTGCGCGTCTAGCCTTGTCGGGCCTACTCGTCTCCTCCGTCCGGAATTCAGGCCTTTTTTTGGAGAAATTGAAGTTCAAGAGCTAGTTGGTGCGATCTCGACCGGAGATTTGACGAGCACGGGGGCGCGCTGCCTGGCAACCTTCTACCAGTCGCTGGACGGCTCCAGCCGGCTGCGAGAGGAGATGGAGTCTGATCTCTTGCCAGACGTTGCACATTCGTGTCTGCCGACAATCGCCAACGTCGTCGCCACTGCTTGCAAGTATCAGGTCTCAGCAGTGTCCCTGATCCTCACGCCTGAGCTTGCTGCAGAGCAAGTGAATAGATTTTTCTTCGATTCCCACTTCGTTCCAGGCAGGGCACGCATTAAGAGCGAAGCCCTCCTGCTTCAGTCGATCCGTACGACCCTTGAAGCGGGGATGCATAGTCCTCCTGAACATCCGATACCGACTCTTGCTCAGGTAGGTGCGCTGTTCGCCATGAGGAACTTGAACTTTGTCAGTTCCTTCCCTGTGCTCGCCGAGAAGTACTTAGAGAGAACTCGTTGGCAAGCCGCCCGAGTCTTAGACTGCGGGCTCGGCTAGTAGGATGAGTCGCGCACTACTGAGCCCTACCGCGCAGAGTGTCCTCACTAGTGCACTCCTCAGTGGTGAACGTTGCTTTGTCGTCGCAAGAAAGCTGTTCTCTTTGGGACTTCGTTATCAGAGGGCCAGGTTGGTGGCCCGTGAGATTTCTGCCTTTGGTTTTGCGGTCGTGGATTGGGGAGTCAAGGGATATCGAATTGAGCTGGACGAGCCACTTGTCGCTTGGTCTCTTGTCCAAGCTCACGCTGCAAGTCCTGTGACTAAGATTGTCCGTCGCCCTTACAGCGAGCAAATTCCTGAGTCCGCTCGTTTCTCCGGCCCTTCAGCTCTAGCCATCATCACAGGCATGAGTCCTCCAGCGACCCGACGACTGGCGGTCTTTCAGGAAGGTGGGCGTGAATTTCTCAGCCAGCTCTGTGCCAACGGATGTGGCGTGAGATTTGACGAGGTGGAGCTATGGAATGTTCCTCCTGCCGCGCTTGCGGTTGGCACCCGCCACGTTGATCCTCTTTCACTCTTCCTCACACTACGTGAAGTGATGGAGCCGGGTGGGCTTACCCTTGTTCAGCGGTCAATTTTGAATCTTTGGCCGCCTTCTGGCTCCCAAGTGCGTGAGACAGGGCGTTACCGCACGCGTTGAGGCGCTCACACATTTCCTTTCCAATCAATAATTTATACGACCGAAGTGGCTGCAATTCCTGCGGCGACAAACTTTTTCGAAATTCGGCGTCAATCTTTAATCAACTGCACATTAAACCTTTTGCACCGGGGCGCGCATCCGACCCATGGCCTGTCACCTGCGGCAGCCGTCATCGCCGCCGATCTACCTGCCCTCCGGATCCCGCATGCCTCGCCAGACGCTACGAACCCTGCTCATGATCATCAGCCTGCTGCCCTTCGCCGCTGTCTCCGCCAACCAGGACCAGGCCAACGACCAGACCCGTCGTTTCATCCGCCAGACCATGCAGGAACAGCGCATCCCGGGCCTGCAGATCGCCGTGGTCAAGGATGGCCAAGTGGTGCTGTCGGAAACCTACGGGCTGGCCAACGTCGAGAACGGCGTGGTCGCCACCCGCAGCACACGGTTCCCGCTCAACTCGGCCACCAAATCCTTCACCGGCGTCGCTTTGGCGCAGCTGGCAGAGGACGGGCGGGTGGATCTCGACGCACCGGTCTGGCGCTATCTCGATGACTTGCCCGCGAGCTGGCAGGCGGTGCGCGTGCGCCAGCTGCTTGCCCACACCTCCGGCCTGCCCGATATCCTCGATGCAGAAGGACTGCTGGGCGGTGGTTCTGAACAAGACGCATGGCAGGCAGTCCGCGCGCTGCCGGCAGAGGCCGTAGCGGGCGAGCGTTTCCAGTACAACCAGACCAACTACGTGCTGCTGGCGCGGATCATCGCGCGGCAATCCGGCATGCCCTACGAACGCTTCCTGGCAACACGCCAGTTCTCCACCGCGCGCATGCCGCGCACCACGTTCGGCGACAGCTACGACCTTATCCCGGACGCAGCGACGATGTACAGCTACCTGCCACGCGCCACCGATGCCAAGGATGCGACGCCACGGCTGTCGCACTGGTTCTACGACATGCCGCCCAGCCTGTGGGCGGGGGGCGGCATCCTCACCACGGCCGATGACGCCGCACGCTGGTTGGTTGCATTGCAGGAGGGTCGCCTGCTGGAGCAGCGCGCGGTGCAGCAGATGTGGACGGCCGAGCGCCTCAACGATGGCAGCACCGGCGACTGGGCCGCCGGCTGGCCGGTGTTCAACACCGCGCCCGACCTGCAGGTGGGTGGCATGGGCGGCGCGCGCTCGGCTTTCATCGTCTATCCCGAGCACGACCTCGCCGTTGTCGTGCTGACCAATCTGGTCGGCGCCAACCCGCAGCAGTTCATCCCGCGTATTGCCGGTTTCTATTCCGCTGCGCGCTAACCGCGCGGCCCGCCCATCACCGGCAGGATCACCCCGCTGATGTAGCTGGCGCAGGCCGGTGAGGCCAGGAACACATAGGCTGGCGACAGTTCTTCCGGCTGTGCCGGCCTGCCCATGTCGCTGTCCTTGCCGAACTCGGCCACATCCTTCGCCTGCTTGTCGGCGGGATTCAGCGGCGTCCACACCGGGCCCGGCGCCACGCAGTTGACGCGGATGCCGCGCGGCAGCAGCTGGCTGGCCAGTGCTTTGGTGAACGCATGGATGGCGCCCTTGGTGGCCGAGTAATCGATCAGCGCCTTGCTGCCGAACAGGCCGGTTTCCGAACCGGTATTGATGATGCTGGCGCCCTCGCCCAGATGTGGCAGCACCGCACGCGCCATCTGGATGTAGCCGCCGATGTTGGTCTGCAGGGTCTCCTGCAGATGCGCATCTTCCAGGTCTTCCAACCGTTCGCAATGCAGCTGGAACGCCGCGTTGTTGACCAGGATGTCGATGCCGCCGAAGGCCTTGGCCACCTGTTTCACGGCCTTGTTGCAGAAGCGCGGATCGCGCACGTCGCCGGCGATCACCACGCAGCGGCCGCCCTCCTTCTCCACGTGCTGGCGGGTCAGCTCGGCGTCCTTGGCTTCGTCCAGATGCAGCACCGCGACGTCGGCGCCTTCGCGGGCGAACAGTACTGCCACTGCGCGGCCGATGCCAGAATCGCCACCGGTGACGATCGCGCGCATGCCCTGCAGCTTGCCGCTGCCGACGTAGTCCGGTGCCAGGAAGCGCGGTGCCAGTTCCAGCGCATGCTCATGGCCTGGCTTGGCCAGTTGCTGCGCCGGCATCGTCTCCGGCTGACGGCGTGGGCCCGCCTGGGTGGCGGTCTTCTTGGTCGCCTTTTTCGTTGCCTTCTTCGCTGCGCGTACGTCCTTCGCTTTTTCCTGGTCCTGCAGGCGTCGCTGCCGCGCTGCCACACGCGCCGCGCGCGGATCGGAAGCGGCGGCCTTGCGGGTGGCGGTCTTCACCACGCGTGGGCGCTCGGATGTGGCGGTCTCGGCGGGGGCTGGCGCCGCCTGGGTGCCCTTGCGCACCTTCGGCGATGCCTTGCGGCGGGCGGGGGTCTTCGTGGTGGTGGCCATGCAGGTCTCCTCGGGGGATGGGGGTTGCCGGCCAGCGGCCGGCACTACCGGGGCGCGTGCGCCGCAGTACCGGGGGCGGCGTGCGCCGCTCGTGCAGTGTCTCCACGCAGGCTGTTGGCGGCAGTGAGCGCACCGTGTCCATCGCGTGCACGGCATTCATTCCGCCACCACGCGCGTCGTCGCACCCTGCAGGCCACAACACGAGGAACGTCCCCATGAAACATGCCATTGCCACCGCCGCCGTCTGCTTCGCTCTCGCCGCCTGCAGCAGCAGCCCCGTCGCCCAGATCCAGCCGATCGACGGGGTGATTTCCGGCCAGTGCCATTCGGACATGGTGCGCGGCGCGGTCGGCCTTGCAGCATCGGATGCCACCGTCGAGCGTGCCCGCGTCGACAGCGACAGCCTGCACGTGCAGGTGCTGCGTCACGACGGTCCGCGCGTGCCGCCGGCCAGTGAAGGCGGTGAGCGCCTGACCATCGAAAAGGGCCGCACCAACAACATTACTGCCATCTACTGCGGCTGATCGTTACGACGCGCCGCCGCGCTTGGCCAGGCGCCGCGCCCGACGCAGTACTTTCAGCGTCGCCTGCTCCCACTGCCGCGGGCCGCGCAGGCCCGCCAGTGCAGTCAGCTCGCCGCGTTCCCAGCCGGCAAACACGCAGGGATCAATGTAGGCCTTGCGACATACCGCTGGCGTATTGCCCAGCCGCGCGGCCACCTGGCAGACCACCTCCCGCTGCGCCTTGGCCAGCGCGCGCTGGCTGGGCGGTTCGGGCAGCTCGGTGGCGGCGAAGGCCTGCACTGCCGCCATCGTGCCGCCCCAGGTGCGGAAATCCTTGGCGGTGAAGTCTTCGCCCATCACCTCGCGCAGGTAGTCGTTCACCGCGCCTGAATCCACCGGCTGCACCTCGTCCGCGTCGTCGCGATACTGGAACAGGGCCTGCCCCGGCAGCTGCTGCACGCTGCGCACCAGCGCGCCCAGCCGACGGTCGCCCACCGTCACCTCATGCAACTGGCCGGACTTGCCGCGGAAGCGCATGCGCACCCGGCCGCCCCGAAGCAGATCCAGGTGACGGTTGCGCAGCGTTGTCAGGCCATACGACTTGTTCTCCTGCGCATAGGTCTCGTTGCCCACGCGCACCAGCGTGTCTGCCAGCAGCGCCACCACCACCGCCAGCACCTTCTCACGGGGGAAGCCACTGCGCTTGAGATCGCGGCCGAGACGCCGTCGCAGCGCCGGCAACGCTTGGCCGAAGGCGATGATGCGGTCGAACTTGCCGGCATCACGCACCGCCGCCCAATCGGCGTGGTAGCGGTACTGCTTGCGCCCGCGCGCGTCGCGGCCGGTGGCCTGCAGATGGCCGTTGGCATGGGCGCAGATCCACACCGCGGTGTAGGCCGGGGGCACGGCCAGCGAGCGGATGCGCTGCAGTGTGGCGGCATCGCGTATGGCATGACCGTCGGCATCGCGATAGGAGAAGCCTTTGCCAGCGCGGACGCGGCTGAAACCGGGCTGTGTGTCATCGACGTAGCGCAGGCCGGCGGCGCGCGCGGCCTGGCGTTCGGGTGTAGGGGTGGCGGGCATGCCGTCAGTCTGCCGAGCGGCGCGGCGTGGCCACGTCAATAACGCAAGACAAACACGTGAGGGTGGGTTCGCCGCTATGCTCGGCCTTTCACCGTCCCTTCCATTCCGGAGTCATGATGTCGTTCCCGATCCGCGCCCGTTCCCTCTCCGCCCTGCTGCTGCCGGCCGTGCTGGCCCTGACCGCCTGCCAGGCGCCGTCGCTGGATGAGCAGGACTCGGCCACCGCCCACGCACAGCAGGCCGCCGAGGCTGCCAAGGCGCCGGCCGACGAAGCCGGCAAGGCCACCGAAGCACCGCCGGTCGGCAACTGCGACGCCAGCCAGGTGCAGAGCCTGGTCGGCCAGGCCTATACCGAAGCACTGGGCAAGCAGGCCCAGGAAGATGCAGCGGCCAAGCAGATCCGCGTCCTGCACCCCAATGACGTCACCACGATGGAATTCGTGGGCGACCGCCTGAACATCGAGGTGGACGCGAAGGACGTGGTCAGCGGCGTCCGCTGCGGCTGACCCATCCCGCGCCGGCAAGCGTTTGCCGGCGCTTTGGTTGCGGCTGCAACCGTGTATTGCGGCGTTGCAGCAACCTGTGATCTAGTCGAGGCATCCGGTGGCCTCACGATGCGCTCCAGGAAGAGCACGGCGTGTGCGTCAGGGTGAGTGTGAAGACCCTTGGCGTGCGGCCAGACAAGGCGCGCGCCGCAGCGCAGGCGAGTGCCTGCGCAAGGTGAGCAACGCCGTATGGGCGTGCGCCAAGCGGCTTCCCGACGGGCCGCGCCATGCGCGGCACACTCCACCATGACGTACAGGGCGTGCTCTACAGAGCGGGCAGGAGTGTCCCCGTTCATTTCAATCTGCATCGAGGTAGAGATGGCCCCCCGCAACCGCCAAGGGCTTTACGACCCGCGCTCCGAGCGCGATGCCTGTGGATTTGGCATGGTCGCCCAGCTCGACGACCAGCCTTCGCGCCTGCTGGTCGATACCGCCATCGCCGCGCTTTCGCGAATGACCCACCGGGGTGGTGTCGCCGCCGACGGGCTGACCGGTGATGGCTGCGGCCTGCTGCTGCGCCGCCCCGATGTGTTCCTGAAACTGCTGGCCAGCGAAGCGGGCATCGCCGTCGGCGCGCGCTTCACTGCCGGCCTGGTGTTCCTGCCGCACGACGCCGACGCTGCGCAGGCGTGCCGCACACAGCTGCAGCAGCAGATCGAGGCGGTGGGTTGCAAGGTGGCCGGCTGGCGCGAGGTACCGACCGACGACAGCGTCTGCGGGCAACTGGCGCGCGATACCCTGCCGCGCATCGAACAGGTGTTCGTCGATGCCGGCGTCGGCCAGGATGACGCCGGTTTCGGCCTGGCCCTGTTCCTGGCCCGTCGCCGCAGCGAACAGCTGCTGCGTGCGCACGCCGACTACTACGTCACCACGCTCAGCCCCAATGCCATCAGCTACAAGGGCATGGTGCTGCCGGACAAGCTCAGCCGCTTCTTCCCGGACCTGCAGCGTCGCGAACTGGCCTCCAGCGCCATCGTGTTCCATCAGCGCTTCTCCACCAATACGCTGCCGCGCTGGCCACTGGCACACCCCTTCCGGATGCTCGCCCACAACGGCGAGATCAACACCATCGAGGGCAACCGCCGCTGGGCGCAGGCGCGCAGCAAGGTGTGGAAGACGCCCCGTTTCGACATCGGCGAGTTCGACCCGGTCATCTCGATGCACGGCTCGGATTCGCAGAGCCTGGACAACATGCTGGAACTGATGGTGTCCGCTGGCATGGAGCTGATCCAGGCCCTGCGCATCCTGGTGCCGCCGGCCACGCAGTCGCTGGAATTCAAGGACCCGGACCTGGCTGCGTTCTACGAGTTCCACGGCCTCAACAGCGAGCCGTGGGACGGCCCGGCCGGCATCGTTGCCTGCGACAGCCGCTACGCCGTGTGTACCCTCGACCGCAACGGCCTGCGCCCGGCGCGCTGGATGCTGACCGCCGATCGCCACTTCCTGGTCGCCTCCGAAGCAGGTGTGTGGGAAGTGCCGACCGAGCGCGTGGTGCGCAAGGGCAAGCTCGGTCCGGGCGAGATGATCGCCATCGACCTCAAACGCGGTGACCTGCTCGATTCGGAAGCCATCGATCGCATCAACCGCGGCCGTGCACCGTACAAGCAGTGGCTGCAGCAGGGCGTCACCTACCTGCAGACCGAACTGATCGATCCCTCGCTGGTGGAGGAACCCTTCGACGAAAGCACCCTGCGCAGTTACCACAAGCTGTACCAGCTCAGCAGCGAGGAAGTGGAGCAGGTGCTGCGGCCGCTGGCCGAGACCGAACAGGAAGCCACCGGCTCGATGGGCGATGACACGCCGATGGCCGTGCTCAGCCAGCGCAGCCGTCCGCTGTACGACTACTTCCGCCAGGCCTTCGCGCAGGTCACCAACCCGCCGATCGACCCGCTGCGCGAAGACTGCGCGATGTCCCTGTCCACCCAGCTCGGCAAGGAGACCAACATCTTCCATGCCGGCCCGGAGACGGTGAACCACGTCATCCTCAATTCGCCGGTGCTGAGCCAGCGCAAGCTGCGCCAGCTGCTGAAGATGGACCAGTACGTGCAGGCCAACCGCCTGCTCGACCTGTCCTACAGCGAAGACGAAGGCCTGCGTGCGGGCATCGAACGCATCTGCGCCGAAGCCGAACAGGCTGCGCGCGATGGCATGGTGATGCTGCTGCTGTCCGACCGCTACCCGGTGGCCGGGCGGCCGATGGTGCATGCGTTGCTGGCCACCAGTGCGGTCCACCACCACCTGTCGCGCCTGGGCCTGCGCTGCGACGTCAACCTGATCGTCGAGACCGGCAGCGCGCGCGATGCGCACCACATGGCCTGCCTGCTCGGCTTCGGTGCCACGGCGGTATACCCGTACCTGGCCTACCAGACCCTGTTCGACCTGGGTCGTCGCGGCATCCTCAAGCTCAGCAAGGGCGGCGAGCAGTCGCAGATCGGCCGCCGCTACCGCAAGGGCATCTACAAGGGCCTGTCGAAGATCATCTCGAAGATGGGCATCTGCACCGTGGCCAGCTATCGCGGTGCGCAGCTGTTCGAAATCATCGGGCTGGAACCGGAGGTCGTGGACCTGTGCTTCCCCGATACCGCCTCGCGCATCGGTGGCGCCGGTTTCGCACGCCTGGATGCCGATGCACGTGAACTGTGCGCGCAGGCCTGGGATGCACAGCAGGGCGTGGATGTCGGCGGCCTGCTGAAGTATGTGCACGGCGGCGAATACCACATGTACAACCCGGACGTGGTGACCACCCTGCAGCGCGCGGCGCGCAGTGGAGACCCGCGTGCGTGGCAGCAGTACTGCGATGCCGTGCATGCGCGCCCGCCCTCGGCGTTGCGCGACCTGCTGCAGCTGGTGCCGGCGGCGACGCCGACGCCATTGGACGACGTCGCACCGGCCAGCGAGCTGTTCCCGCGCTTCGATACCGCAGCGATCAGCCTCGGTGCGCTTTCGCCCGAGGCGCATGAAGCGCTGGCGATTGCGATGAACCGCCTCGGTGGCCGCAGCAATTCCGGCGAAGGTGGCGAAGACCCGGCGCGCTATGGCACCGACAAGCGCAGCAAGATCAAGCAGGTGGCCTCGGGCCGCTTCGGCGTCACCGCCGAATACCTGGTCAATGCCGAAGTGCTGCAGATCAAGGTCGCCCAAGGCGCAAAGCCCGGCGAAGGCGGTCAGCTGCCCGGGCACAAGGTCAATGAACTGATCGCGCGGCTGCGCTATGCCAGGCCCGGTATCGGCCTGATCTCGCCGCCGCCGCACCACGACATCTACTCCATCGAAGACCTGGCGCAGCTGATCTACGACCTCAAGCAGGTCAACCCGACCGCGCTGGTGTCGGTGAAGCTGGTCAGCCATGCCGGTGTAGGCACGATCGCTGCCGGCGTGGTCAAGGCCGGTGCCGACCTCATCACCATTTCCGGCCACGACGGCGGTACCGGTGCGTCGCCGGTCAGTTCGATCCGCTATGCCGGCGTGCCGTGGGAACTGGGCATCGCCGAGGCGCACCAGGCGCTGGTGGCCAACGACCTGCGCGGGCGCACCCTGCTGCAGACCGACGGCGGCCTGAAGACCGGCCTGGACGTGGTCAAGGCGGCGCTGCTGGGCGCGGACAGCTTCGGTTTCGGCACCGCGCCGATGATCGTGCTGGGCTGCAAGTACCTGCGCATCTGCCACCTCAACAACTGCGCCACCGGCGTGGCCACCCAGGACGAGCGCCTGCGCGAGAACCACTTCACCGGCCAACCCGAGCGCGTGGAGAACTTCTTCCGCCTGCTGGCCGAGGAAGTGCGCGGCTGGCTGTCGGTGCTGGGCGCACGCTCGCTGCAGGAGATCGTCGGCCGTACCGACCTGCTGCGCCAGCTTGACGTCTCGCCACGCGAGGACGTGCGCGTGGATCTGTCGCGGCTGCTGGCCGACGCCAGTTACCCGGGCAGCCACTGCGCCGCACAGCGCCTGTACGAATCACCGGACAGCCTGGCCACGCAGATGGACGGCCTGCTGGCCGAGGCCATCGAGCACAAGCGCGGCGGCGAACACCGCTTCCTGATCCACAACACCGACCGCAGCATCGGCACCCGCCTGGCCGGGGCGGTGGCACGCGCGCACGGCAACCAGGGCATGGCCGAATCGCCGCTGGAACTGCGCTTCCGTGGCAGCGCCGGGCAGAGCTTCGGTGCCTTCAACGTCGGCGGTCTGCATCTGGAAGTGGAAGGTGAAGCCAACGACTACGTCGGCAAGGGCATGGCCGGCGGCCGCCTGGTAGTGCGTCCGCCGCGTGGCGCACGCTTCGAGGCACGCAGCACCGCGATCATCGGCAACACCTGCCTGTACGGCGCCACCGGTGGCGAGCTGTTCGCCGCCGGCCGCGCCGGTGAACGTTTCGCCGTGCGCAACTCCGGCGCACTGGCGGTGGTGGAAGGCGCCGGTGATCACTGCTGCGAGTACATGACCGACGGCGTGGTGCTGGTGCTGGGCAAGGTCGGCCTCAACTTCGGTGCCGGCTTCACCGGTGGCCTCGCCTACGTGCTGGACGTGGACCGCGATTTCGTCGACCGCTACAACCACGAGCTGATCGACATCCATCGCGTGTCCGCCGAAGGTTTCGAGAACTATCGCCAGCATCTGCACCGTCTGATCGGCCGTCATCGCGAGCTGACCGGCAGCATCTGGGCGCAGCAGATCATGGATGAGTTCCGCGATTACATCGGCAAGTTCTGGCTGGTCAAACCCAAGGCCGCCAGCATCGAGTCGCTGACCGAAACCCTGCGCCGCGCCGCGTGAGCGCGCGCACCGCACTGCCGAGACGATCATGAGCCGCAAGCACGCCTTCCAGTTCCTCGACCTGCCCCGGACCATGCCGCAGCGCATCCCGGTTGAGCTGCGCACCTCCGGCGACTGGGGTGAGCTGTACGGAAAGTTCGGCAAGGAAGACGCGCAGTACCAGGCCGGACGTTGCCTGGACTGCGGCAATCCGTACTGCAGCTGGAAGTGCCCGGTGCACAACGCCATCCCGCAATGGCTGCAGCTGGTGCAGGAAAACCGCATCCACGAAGCGGCCACGCTGTGCCACAGCACCAACCCGTTGCCGGAAGTGTGCGGCCGTGTGTGCCCGCAGGATCGCCTGTGCGAAGGCAGCTGCACGCTGGAGGAGTTTGGCGCAGTCACCATCGGCGCGGTGGAGAAGTACATCGTCGACACGGCACTGGCCACCGGCTGGCGGCCGGATATGACCGCGGTGCAGCCCACCGGCCACACGGTGGCCGTGATCGGTGCCGGCCCGGCAGGCCTGGCCTGTGCCGATCGCCTGGCGCATGCCGGCATCACCGCGGTGGTCTACGACCGCTACGAGCAGGTCGGTGGCCTGCTGCAGTTCGGCATCCCCAGTTTCAAGCTGGACAAGGACGTGATCCGCCGCCGCCGCGACGTGCTTGAAGGCATGGGCGTGCAGTTCCGCCTCGGTGTGGAGATCGGCCGCGACATCAGCCTGCAGCAGTTGCTGGACACCCACGATGCAGTATTCGTCGGTACCGGCGCCTACCGCTACACCGATGGTGGCCTCGACGGCCAGGACCTGAAGGGCGTGCTGCCGGCACTGCCGTTCCTGGTGCAGAACAGCCGCATCGTCGGCGGCGATGATCCGCAGGGCCGGCCGATCGCCGGCTGGGAAGACCAGATCGCCCTGCCCGACCTCAATGGGAAGCGCGTGGTGGTCCTCGGCGGTGGCGACACCGGCATGGACTGCGTGCGCAGTGCGGTGCGACTGGGTGCCGCCAAGGTCACCTGCGCCTACCGCCGCGACGAAGCCAACATGCCGGGCAGCGCGCGCGAAGTGGCCAATGCACGCGAGGAAGGCGTGCGCTTCCTGTTCAACCGCCAGCCGCTGTCGATCGAAGCCGGCGCCGATGACGAGGTGATCGGGGTGACGGTCATCGAGACGCGTCTGGGCGAACCCGATGCCAACGGCCGCCAGAACGCGGTGCAGATCGAGGGCAGCGAGTCGCTGCTGGAAGCGGACGTGGTGATCATCGCGTTCGGCTTCTCGCCCAGTGTGCCGTCGTGGCTGGCCGAGCACGGCGTGGAAGGCCAGGCCAATGGCCGCATCCTTGCTGGAGGCAAGGGCAAGCTGCCCTTCCAGACTGCCCATCCGCGCCTGTTCGCCGGTGGCGACGCGGTGCGTGGTGCCGACCTGGTGGTGACCGCGGTGGCCGAAGGTCGCGACGCCGCCGCCAGCATCGTCCGGCTACTGGCGCACTGACAGACCGGCCAGCGGTGTCAGCACCGCGGCGAGCGTGGCATGCAGTGCCTGGCGCTCAACCGGCTTGGCGATGAAACGATCGATGCCAGCGTCGAGGCAGGCCTGACGGGTACTGTCGAGCACGCTGGCGGTCAACGCGATGATCGGCACACTTGCCGCATCGGCACGCGGATCGGCGCGGATCGCGCGGGCCAGCGCAAAGCCGTCCATGCCCGGCATGTGGCAGTCGGTGATGACCAGCGCGAACGGTTGCGTCTGCCACGCCTGCCAGGCCTGCTCGCCACTGGCGGTGGCATGCACCTGCAGGCCCAGCTCCCGCAGGCGCTGGACCAGCAGCTGCAGGTTGGTGGGATGGTCTTCGGCAACCAGTACCCGCACCGGCGGCAACGCTGGCAGGCCAGCCGCATCATCACGATGCTCCACCGACGGCGCCTCACAGGCCGGCAGGTACAGGTCCAGCCACACCGTGGTGCCCGCGCCCGGCGTGCTGCACAGGTGCAGTTGCCCGCCCATCGACGCCGCAAGCTCCCGGCAGATCGCCAGGCCCAGGCCGCTGCCGCCGAAGCGCCGGGTGGTGGAGGCGTCGGCCTGGGTAAACGCTGCGAACACCGCCCGCTGGCGCTCGCGGCTGATGCCCACCCCAGTATCGGTCACCTGCAGCCGCAGCTGCTGGCCATGCTCGCGCTGGTGCAGCACCCGCACCTGCAGGTCCACCCCACCCTGCAGGGTGAATTTCAGCGCGTTGCCCGCCAGGTTGAACAGGATCTGGCGCAGGTGCAGCGCATCCGCCAACGACCCACGCTGAAGCGCGGGATCCACCTCGCAGCGCAGATGCAGACCTTTGCTTGCCGCCACCGGAGCCAGCAGGCGCTGCACCGCCCGCAGCAGTCCGGCCAGATCGGTGGGCAGGCACTGCGGTGACCGTGGCCCCGACTGCAGGCGTTGGCTGTGCAGCACGTCATCGAGGATCTGTCGCAGCATCTGCGCGGCATCATCGATGGTCGCCAGTACCTGGCGCTGGCGCGCATCCAGTGCGCCGCTGCCCAGGCACTCCAGCATCCCCAGCAGCGTGCTCATCGGCGTGCGGATCTCGTGGCTCATGGTGGCCAGGAAATGGGTCTTCGCGGCGGCATCCTGCTCCGCGTCACGCCGGGCATCGTTCAACGCCTGCGTACGTGCGCGCGCCTCGGTGACATCCATCCAGTATCCGCTCCATTCCACGCCGCTGTCGCTGCAGGCAATCGGTCGCCCGTGCGAACGTACCCAGCGCCAGCCGTTGGGGCCGCGCGTGCGGAAAGTGATGTCGATGGGCCCGCGCACCAGTGCGGCGGCGTCGACGCAGGCCAGCACCGAGCGGCGGTCCTGCGGATGGACTGCGGCCAGCAGACTGCCATGGTCGACCCGCGCGGTATCCACGCTGATCCCGAACAGCGCGTGCACGTCGCCGGCAATATGGGGAACGCTGTACTCGCCGGTGCTGCTGCGCCGCGCCCGGTACACCACCGCCGGCAGGTTGGCGGTGACGTCCTGCAGGCGCTGTTCCAGGGCCTGCCTGCGCAGGCCTTCGCGGTGCAGCCGCCAGTAGCCGAACGCATACACCAGGCCCATCGTCAGCAGCACCAGCAGCACAGCGATCGACCCGCGCAGGGGCGACACCGGCGCGTGGCCGCGACGAGGGGACGTCACGATCCAGCGTGCCCGCAATGCCTCGCGCTGCTCCTGTGTCATGCCTGCCTGCAGCTGGTTGAAGCGGGCCACCAGATGCGCGCACGCCGGCAGTGCGGCCAATACCAGTGCATCGCTGAAGCCGGCCGGCGCTGCCACGTCCAGCGCGTCGCCCGGCTGATTGCGCAGCGTGGCTTCCACGTCCACCAGGTTGCCCACCACCGCATCGACCTGGCCGCTGCTCAGCAGCCGCAGTGCCGTGTCCAATGTCGCCACCTGCAGCAGCGGCACGGCCGCACCCGACTCCTCCAGCATCCGGGCAAGTGGCACGATGTCGGGGCTGGCCACGCCGCGGCCGTGCAGTCCGTCGAGGCCGATGATCGGCAGCGCGTCGGGGCGTCGCACGATCACCTGCGGCACCTGCAGGTAGGGCACGCTGGCCATCCAGCCTTTCGGCTTCTGCGCACGCGGCCAGCCAAGCACGGCCTGGGTCCCGGCAGGCAGCGCGCCGGCGGCCAGCGCCGTCGCCGCGACCGGTGTGGCGCGCAGCGTGGGGTACTGCTCCTGCAGCAGCGCCAGGTAGGCGGCCACCAGGCCCTGTGGCGTGTCGTCCAGACTGGATGACAACGGTGCGCGGTCAGCGGGGTAGGCAAGCAGGATGGGGCCTTCGCACTGTCCGGCCCAGGCCTGTGCTGACAACAGCGACAGGGCGACGATGCGGGCCAACGGGCCAGCGACATTCACGGTGGACATCCTCATGTCGCATGCAGGGGCATGGCCGCATCGCGGTACGACCTCCCGTCACGCTAGCGACGCGCTTCCCAGCAACAATGAGGAAATTTGTAAAACCCTCCGAAACCGTCAATAGCGACATACACTGCCGCTTCTACCGATCCCGGAGCTTTCGATGCGCATCGGCCTGGCCGCCAACCGTCTCCATCACAACGACGCGCGCGCGGCACTGTTCCGCTGGCTGCGCGCCAGCGAACCCGGGCTGCGCGAACTGGGCGTGACGCTGTGTGCGGTCGGACGTACCCACGATGCGATCCAGCGCAACGGTTTCCTTGCCGGTTACGACGGCCTGCAGCGCTATCCGTACGGTCGCGAAGGCGGGTTGATGAAGCTGGTGGCCGAAGTGGTGGGCATGGGCGCCGAGCGTACGCTGGACGGTGCGGTCTATCTGATGGATCCGGTGGATCCTTCCTCGGTGTTCCCCGAGGCGACCGCGCTCAAGCGCCAGTGCGTGATCCACGGCAAGCCTTTCATTTCCACCGTGGCCACCGCCCGCGACTGGATCGAGGTGGAGCGCGTCCATGCTGGCCTGGCCGCCGATGCCGGCGCCGACGACCTGCATGCGTTCGAAGGGCAGACGCTGGCGTTGATCGCGCACGATGCGATGAAGCCGGCGATGCTGGCGTTCGCCGATGAACACTTCGACGTGCTGGCGCGCTTCGGCGAACGTGTAGCCACCGGTACCACCGGCCAGCGCTTGAACGAGCTGGCCTGGAGCCGCGGCTGGCCCGCGGATACGGCATGGGTGACGCGCTACCAGAGCGGTCCGATGGGGGGCGATGCGCAGATTGCCGACCGCGTGCTGGAAGGTCGTTGCCAGCGCGCGATCTTCTTCGAGGATCCGCATGTGGCGCGCCAGCATGAAGCGGACATCCAGCTGCTGGAGCGGGCGGTGACCACGGTGACCGATCAGGCAGTGTGCATCACCGCTCCGCGGGTGGCGGCGCGATGGGCGGAGGCGGCGGCATTGCGCGTGGGTCGATGAGGTTTTCGGCCAACGGCTGAGCCCCTCGTGGTGGGGGGCGTAGAGCTGGATTGCCAGGGTTTGGCCGGGCGAGGTGGATTGCGCAGGGGTCGCTGCAAGTACGTCCATGTAAGCTCGGTCGCCGCATCCATGTGGCTCACGCCCCTGCGCAATCCACCTCGCCCGGCCACGGACAGTTTCCGTGCTCACCACGGAAGAGAAAAAGAAGAGCAGGAGCCAAGCGGGTCGCGCGCTGCGCGCGCTTCAGTAGCCGCAGCCCATGCTCGGCTGCTCTTGGTCGCGGTGGCTGAACATCCGCGCCGCGCGCGATAGCCGAGCATGGCTCGGCTCTACAAAAGCACAGCGCTACAGAAGCTGGCGGAGCATTGCTTTCAATCTGCGCCCTTCCAGCTGGAAATAGTCGCGCTGCGCACGCCAGTCGGGGAAGCGTTGTTCCACTTCGTGCCAGAACGCCGGCGAGTGGTTGGCCTGGATCAGGTGGCAGAGTTCGTGCACCAGCACGTATTCGAACGCGGCGGGGCTGCCCAGTACCAGTGCCAGATCCAACGCCATGCTGCCGTCTGGGGCCAGCGAGCCCCATTGCGAGGACATCACCTTCAAGCGCAGGCGGCTGGGCGCGCGCGGCAGGCCGGGCAGGTACTTCGGCAGCCAGCGGCCGACATCGGCGCGGGTCTGTGCTTCGTAGAACTCGCGCAGCAGGCGGCGCAGGGTCGCGTCGCCGCCACGGCTCGGCCATTGCACGCAGGCGCCGTGTTCGTCGATTTCCAGTCGTGCGTAGCGGCCTTCCTGCCAGCGCAGCGGCAACAGTTCGCCGCGCAGCGGCAGCACACCGTCGACACCTGGCTGCAACGCGGCGGGCAGTCCATGCCCCTGGTAAAGGCGCAGCTGCAGGCCCAGCCAGTCACGATGCTGTTCGAGGAAGCGCTCGCCCATCACCAGGCTGGCGCGCGGCGGCAATGTCAGTCGTGCACCGCGCTCATCGACGCTGAGCTTGATCCGGCGCGCGCGCGGATCGCGCACGCGCAGTACCTCGATCTCGACATCCTCCAGCCGCAGGCGAACGGTGTCGCGCTGTACGGTGGCGGGAGGGACCGGCGAGATCAGGCGGCGCAGCAGACGGCTCATGGTCCCAGCATAGCGCCGTGCGGGGCCGCCGGATGACCGGCGGCCGACGGCCTGCCTGTTCAGTCAGCCTTGCTGAGCTTGAAGGCTTCTTCAAGCAGCAGGAACAGGCGGCGGATCTCCGCGCTCTGCAGGGCGAAGCGGGCGTCGAACTCGGCACGGCGGCCGTCTTCGTCCGCGTGCTCCAGCTGGTCCAGCGCGCCGTCCAGGAACTTCAGCTTGCGCACGATCAGGTCGTCGCCCAGCACGAAGGACAGGTTGTCCTCGAACACCAGGGCCAGCTTGGTCACCTGCTTGCCGGCGTCCAGGTGCTTGTCGATCTCGTCGCAGCGCAGTTCCTGGTGCTGGCACTTGACCACCGCGCCGCCCTCCACCGGATCCTTCATCTCGCACTCCTCACCCAGGCTGAAGCCGGTGGGCAGGGGCTCGCCGGCGATCCAGCCGGTCAGGATCGAACGCGGCGCGACTTCGGCGTTCAGCGGCATCGCCGGGAAGCTGCCGAGCAGGCCACGGATGTCGGACATGAAGTATTCGCCGGTCTTGCGGCTGGAGGTGTCCACCACCACGTAGCCGTGCAGCTGGTCGATGAAGGCATCGTTGCGCGAGGACTTCACGAAGGCGCGCGGCAGCAGTTCATGCAGCAGGTCGTCCTTCATGCGCTTGCGCTCGCGGCCACCGGGGCGGCGGCCTTCCTTCTCTTCGATCTCTTCCAGCTTGCGCTCGAGCAGGTCGTTGACCACCGCGCCGGGCAGGATCTTGTCCTCGCCACCGACGGTCAGCCACAGGTGTTCGGCAATGCGGTGCGAGAGGGCTTCCTTCTCTTCGCGGCCGAACGGCGAGATGAAACCACGCGAGTTCATTTCCAGCGCGCCGACCGGCTTGAGCAGGGCGTGCGGCAGCAGGGTATCGACTTCGGAAAAATCAGTGGAGGTCGGGAAGCGGAAGAACGTCAGGTTGCGAAAGAACATGGAATTCCGGTGTCTGAAGAAGAAGGGCGCCCGACCTTAAACGGCAGGCGTCTCGGGAACTGCGTCGGCCAGCCAGGCATCGGCATGCGCCGCATCGCCACGGCGGCCCAGGGCCATGAAATCGAACAGGGCGGCATCGGCCAGCTGCGCAGGTCGCACGTCGGCCATCGCACGTGCGATCTGTTCGATGCGCCCGGGATGGTCCTGGTCCCACTGCTTGAGCATCAGGCCGACCTGCCGACGCTGCAGGTTTTCCTGGCTGCCGCACAGGGTGCAGGGAATGATCGGGAAGCGGCGGGCCTGCGCGTACTGCGCGATGTCGTGCTCGCGCACGTACGCCAGCGGGCGGATCACCACGTGCTGTCCATCGTCGCTGAGCAGCTTCGGTGGCATGGCGGCCAGCTTGGCATGGTGGAACAGGTTCAGGAAGAACGTAGCCACCACGTCATCGCAATGATGACCCAGCGCGATCTTGCTGAAGCCATGCACCTTGGCGTGGTTGTACAGCGCGCCACGGCGCAGGCGCGAGCACAGCGAACACATCGTCCGGCCTTCCGGGATGACCCGGCTGACCACCGAATACGTGTCCTGCTCGATGATCTGGTACGGCACGCCCAGCCCGGCCAGGTACTCCGGCAGGACGTGCTCGGGGAAACCGGGCTGTTTCTGGTCCAGGTTCACCGCCACCAGCTCGAACGGCACCGGCGCCTTTTTCTGCAGCTGCAGCAGCAGGTCCAGCAGGGTGTAGCTGTCCTTGCCGCCGGACAGGCAGACCATGACCTTGTCGCCCGCTTCGATCATGCCGAAGTCGGCGATGGCCTGGCCGACCTGGCGGCGCAGGTGCTTGCCCAGCTTGTCCGCCCGGTGCCCGGCCACGCGCGGATCGCGCGAAGCGCGCTGCGGGGGATCGGGCAGGGAGATCACGGCGGACATGGCTCCATTCTACCGGCTTGCGGCAGCCCGGACCCGGGGTCGGGATTCCCCTCTCCCGGCAGTCATCGTCGCTGTGTATGCTCGGAGACCGTGGACACCTACAACCCCGCCGAAATCGTCGAACGCCTCGTCGCCCTGCGTGCCGAGCACCGGTCGCTGGATGAACAGATCGCGCGCATGGCCGCCAACGGCGAAGATGAGCTGGAGTTCAAGCGCCTGAAGCGGCGCAAGCTGCAGTTGAAGGACTGCATCACCAAGCTGGAAAGCCTGCAGATTCCGGACGAGCCGGCGTAACCGGTGGCCCATCCACGCATGGCGTGGATCTACTGCAGCCCCACGTCCGCCCCGAAGTCCGGTAGCGACCCGGAAACCTATGGATCCACGCCATGCCGGGATGTCCCAGTAGATCCACGCCATGCGTGGATGCTGCCTGCTTCAACGCGGCAGCACCAGCTCCGCATTCCAGGCCGCCTCGCCGTCCACGGTCAGGTCGCAGCGGCGCAGGTTGCCGGCACCGGTGCAGCGCAGCCACAGCGGATGGCCGTACCAGTCACCGCCAAGACCCTGCCGAGCGGCGGGTTCATCACCGCTGATACGCACCTCGCCAGCCAGCCACAGGCGGTAGCGCGCCGGTTGCCCGGTCTTTGCCTCGATACACAGGCGCACCGGCGCATCGGCCAGCCGCCCGGGCAGGGTGTCGTCCACACAGGCCTCTGCAGCCTGCACCGAAGCAACCGCAAGGCCTGCGGCCGCGACCACCGCGGCCAGGCCCGACAGGCGCCGCAGGTTCAATCCTGCGGTGCCGGTTCGTCCGGGCGCGCGGCTTCCGGGCTGACCCGTTCGATGGTGTGGCGCAGTTCGCGGCCGAGGATGAACTTGGCATCCTTGGCCCAGGCGTCCAGGCGCTCGTCGAACAGCAGCTTGCTGTTCTCGTCCGGCCACACCAGGCGCAGCTCGCGCAGCTTCTGGATAAAGCCGCGGAACAGCGACTTGTCGAAGAATTCCGGCGCGGCCGGCGCATAGAGCAGGCTCAGGCGCTGCGCGGCCTGCTGGCACAGGCTTTCCAGTTCGGCGGCGCCGAGCGTGCCCGGGCCGTTCTTCACCAGCACCGAAATGGCGATGTAGTAGCGCTCGAACGCCTGCTGCAGCGAATGGCCGATCGCACGCAGGCGGAACACTTCGTCGGTCTGCCCGGTGTTGCGCGCAAGGATGCCGCCGTCGTCTTCGTTGACGTTCTGCAGCAGGCCCTCGCGCACGAACACGTCGATGGTCTGGTCGATGCGCTGGGCGAACTCGTCCTCGGTCCAGGGCAGGAACAGTTCGGCCTGCAGGAACGGGTACACCGTGCGGCCCAGCTGGACCAGGCCGGTGCGGCTCATGCGGCGGTTGTTCTGGAAGCAGCAGGCCACCCACGACGACGCGGTGAACAGGTGCACCACGTTGTTGCGGAAGTAGCTCAGCAGCACTGCGGTATCGCCGCTGACGCTGAGCACGTCGCCCAGCGGGTGCTTGATGCGGGTAAGGACGTTGATCTCTTCGGCGTGGGCGATGATGCGCTCCGGCGAGTGCGGGGTCACCGTCACCCGGCCCGAATACGGCATCTCCACCAGCAGGGTCTTGCACAGCTCGATCTGCGCGATCAGGTCGGCCTCGCCCATCGCATGCTTGGGCGTGGACAGCAGGGCCAGCGCCAGCAGGTTGATCGGATTGACGTCGGCCGCGCCGTTGATGCGCACCTGGATGCGCTCGGCCAGGGTGTCGACGGTGGTCGACAGCCACGAGGGCTTCTCGTCCTCGGACACCGCCTCGCCACCCCACTCCGGGGCCTTCTCGGCCAATACATCGTTCAGCGCGATCGGTTCGCCGAAGTTCACCACCACCTGGCCGTAGTTCTGCTTGAGCACCTTGGGGATGCCCCACAGCAGCTGCCAGATCGATTCCTTTTCCTTCGGCCGCCCGGACAGTTCATCCAGGTAGCTGCCGCCCTCCATCAGCTTCTCGTAGCCGATGTAGATGGGCTGGAACAGCACCGGCTTGCGCGGCTGGCGCAGGAACGCGCGCAGGGTCATCGAGATCATGCCGCCCTTGGGCTGCAGCAGGCGACCGGTACGCGAGCGCCCACCCTCGACGAAGTACTCGATGGAATAGCCGCCTGCGACCAGCTGCGCGACGTATTCGCTGAGCACCGCCGAGTACAGCGCGTTGCCACGGATCGAACGGCGGATGAAGAACGCACCGCCCTTGCGCAGCAGGGTGCCGACCACCGGCAGGTTCAGGTTGATGCCGGCCACGATGTGCGGCGGCACGATACCGCGGTCGTACAGCAGGTAGGACAGCAGCAGGTAGTCCATGTGGCTGCGGTGGCTGGGCACGTAGACCACTTCGTGGCCCGGCGCGGCGGCCTTGAACTTGTCCAGGTGGTGCACCAGCACGCCGGCGTAGATGCGGTTCCACACGTGGCTGAGCATGAAGCTTGCCGAGCGCACCACCGGGCTGGAATAGTCCGCGGCGATTTCCCAGGCGTAGGCGTGCGCCTTCTTCCAGGCATCACTGGTTTTGCTGTTGTCGCGCTTGGCCTGGGAGGCGATCGCTTCGCGCACCGTCTCGGCGGCCAGCACCTGGTCCACCAGCAGGCGCCGGGTCGACAGGTCAGGACCAATCACCGACTCGCGGATGCGGCGGAAATGGGTACGCAGCACGCGCTGCAGCTTGCGCACCGTACGCTCGGGCTCCAGGCCCTCGTCGATGGTCGAGCGCAGCGAGATCGGCGGTGCGAAGCGGACGATGGTGTTGCGGCCGTTCAGCAGCAGGCCGAGCAGGCGGCGGAAACGGCCGACCAGCGCCCAGTTTTCCGAGAACAGCACGGCGAACCAGCCGCTCTGCTTGTCCGGGGCGCGGCCGACGAAGATCGATACCGGCACCAGGTGCACATCCAGGTCGTCGCGCACGCGATGGGCCTGCAGGACCTTGGCCAGCGAATCGGAATGGGTCTTGGCGCCGCGCTGCTCGGGAATCAGCGAGTTGCTGGAGCTGCGGCGCGACAGGGCCAGGTAGGCGCGCTTGCGGCCAGTGGGGTCACCGGCCAGCGGCACCAGCGGCGACGGCAGGCCGGCCTGGCGGCAGGCCTTGTCCAGGATCAGTGCGTTGGACAGGCCGTAGTCTTCCAGCACGTACATGACCGGGCGGCCATCGTTGTACTGGCCCGGGTCTTCCGGCTCGATCTTCAGCGACAGCCAGGGCTCCACCAGACGCCCGAGCAGGCGCGCCCACAGCGGGCGGCGGCCGGCAGGACGCGCGTGCACGGGCGTCGCCGCTGGCGGCGTGCCGGCGTCGGTCGAGGGGGACGCCGGCGCCGTGTCGGCGGGCGTCGGCTGGGATTCTTCGCCGGGGAACGGCAGCGGGTTCTGTTTCGACATCGACGTCATTATGGCTTAGCCGATGGCGTTGCCGCTTCCCCATCGGTTGCGGGGGCGGGTACAGGCTCTGGCGCGGCGGCGGCGCGGGCGGCATCGGCCTGGCGCAACAGGGCGTCGGTATCGGCCAGGGTGCGGGTCAGGTACCAATGGCCCTCGCGCCGGCTCAGCGGCACCTGCACGGTCATCGCGCGGCCGGCAAGCTCGTACTGCAGGCGTACCAGGGCGTTGTCGCCCTCCACCGACAGCAGCTCACCACGCACGCTGCGCAGCGCCTCGTCCACGCCCAGGCCATAGCTGGCCAGCACGGCCTTGACGGTGTGGATGAACGGCGCCAGCTGCTGCAGGCTGCCTTCCATGCCCGCGGCCTGAAGGCCGGCATCGTCTTGGAAACCGACCTTGGCGGCGGCACCGACGAGGGCCGCGATGCTGCTGCGGGCCCTGGCGCGGTCGCTGATGGGCGCGTCCTGGGCCCAGGCCGCCAGGGTCTGCACCAGCTGGATGTAATGCGCCTGCTGGCCAGGTGTGTAGCCCTTCTGGTGCCGCAGGTACTGCACGCCGAAGTTGCCCATCGACTGCGCGGCCTGGCGTACGGCGCGGGCCTGTCCGGCCAGCTGGCGGTCGAAACTGCGCTGCAGCTGCGTGCTGGCGCCGGGCTCACGCAGCGCCGCCAGCATCGGCAGCAACTGGTCGCCGAGCGGCAGCCCCGTCAGCGGCCATTGGCTGTGGCCATCGGCCCAGGCCTGCTGCAGGCGCTGATACTGGCTGGGCGGCACCGACAGCTTTGCGTAGCCGATCAGATCGTCCTCGGCCAGCCGTTGCGCCATCGCCTGTACCGCGGCGACAGGCTCGGCCGGCGCGGCGGCCGGATCGCTGCCGGATTCACGACACGCGGCGATGGCCAGCAGCAGCATGGCCGCCAGCCCCCATCCCCGCGCAGACCTTCCTCGCACTACAACGCTCATGCAATCGGACTCCCCGGACCGGTCCGCATCTTGCGGCCTGCGACGTGACAGCGGCAAGCCGGGGCGTCACGGTTTCCGCCATGGCACGTACTGCATGGTGGCTCCATGCCGCGCGCCGACGGGCCTCCCCGCACCGGGCAGACAAAAAAAAGAGCCCGGATCACAGGGATCGCGGACTCTTCAAACCGGCGCAAGGCCGGTGGACAGTTGTGGCGCATGTCCGGCCCGAAGACCGGATGGCGGCGATCCTACGCTGCCCGCAAAGTTAACGCAACACATGACAAAACATCATTCAACTCATTGATTTTATTGAATCAATCGCGTTGCCAGACCGCTTCTATGAAATCTACGGCATGTTTTTCGGCGATTCGGGCATAAACGCCGGGGTAGCCGGCCAGCGCGCAGCCTTCGCCCCAGCTGACGACACCGAACTGGGTCCAGCCCTCGCGCAGGCGCAGCAGCAGCGGACCACCGGAATCGCCCTGGCAGCTGTCGATCCCCTCGCGGCCGGCGCAGATGACCTTGCCGCGTGACAGCTCTCCTGCATACGCCTGCTGGCACTCGGCGAAGGGCACGAACGGGGTCTGCACCGTCTGCAGCTGGGTGGGATAGACCCGCCCGTCAGTGATATCGGTGTCGCCCCAGCCGATCACCGTGAACTCCCGGCCCGGTTTGAGATAGCTGGCATCGGACCGCAACCGCAGCGCCACCGGCTGCGCATCGGCCAACGGCGCACTCAGGTGGATCAAGGCGACGTCATGCTCCAGCGAATTGCCGCTGTTGAACGCCGGATGGACATGGATGGCCTTGACGTTGGATGCGCGTGCCGATGGCTCGGTGGACAACGCGGTGACGCCGCCCAGCACGGCCAGATCACCGGGACGATCACCCTCCACGCAGTGCGAGGCCGTCAGCACCCATGAGGGGGAAATCAGTGTGGCACCACACCAGTGGCGACCATGGTCACTGTCGCCGTACGACAGGCGCTGGATGCTGACCATGAACGGGTAGTCACCGGGCCTGGCGGCCTCGCCGCCGATGATGCGCGGCGCTTCGCGGGGCTGGGGTGCCGCCGCAGCGGGAAAGACGATGGCGGCGGCCAACAGGCTGCCGAACAGCAAAGAGGTGCTGCGATACATATCCGTGTACTCCTCTATCGATGGTTGGAACCGGCACGGCCGCGGTCCGTGCTGGTGCATCGATTGATAGAGGTCACTCCACCCGCGCAGCGCGATGTGGCGCACAGTTTCCCGGGCTGGGGTCGGGTGCGTCAGGGCAACAAACACAAATGCGAACGCCACCCCGCATTCGGCGGGATGGCGTTCGTGGTGCCGGCGTGACCGCCGTCGGAGCGGGGCTCAGCGCGCGGCCAGAGCCGTCGCGATTTCCTGCTGGATCGCCCGTGCTGCGGCCTGCGGATCAGATGCCAGGCGGATCGGACGGCCGACCACGATGGCATCGGCGCCATCGGCAAAGGCCTGCGCCACGCCCACGGTGCGCTTCTGGTCATCGCCGACCGGGCCACCGGGGCGGATGCCCGGGCAGACGATCGAGAAACCGGCCCCGGTAGCGGCACGGATCGGACCCGCTTCCTGGCCGGAGGCGATCACACCGTCGATGCCAGCAGCCTGTGCGGCCAGCGCGCGTTCGACCACGACCTCCACCGGCTCGCGGTCGATGCCCATCTGCGCCAGATCCGCGCGGCCCATCGAGGTCAGCACGGTCACTGCCAGCAGGCGCATGTCGCCGCTGTTGGCGGCCGCACAGGCCTCCATCATCGCCGGGTGCCAGCCGTGGATGGTGGCGTAGCTGACCGGCCACTGCGCCAGGCGCTTGATCACCGCTGCGGCGGTGGCCGGGATGTCGAAGAACTTCAGGTCGACGAACACGCGCTTGTCGCGGCGGGCCAGCTCGTCCAGCACCTGGAAGTACTCGCCGGAGGCGAGCAGTTCCATGCCGATCTTGTAGAACGCCACGCTGTCGCCAAGGCGGTCGACCCACTCAAGCGCCTGCACGCGGTCAGGCACGTCCAGCGCGAAGATCAGGCGCTCGTCATCGCGCAGCGGCAGCGGCGCGCGGCTCACGGTGCGTAGTCCAGGGCTGCGCGCTTGGCGTCGTGGCGGGCCTGGCGCGACTGGCTGTAGTCGTTGTTGAACTGCGCCGGCTCGAAGCCGCCGTAGGTCGGGTTCGGCAGCATCCACCAGCGCTCGCCGAACCAGTCGTGGTACTGCTGCAGCAGCGCGTCACGGCCGTCATTGGTGTTGGCGGTCACTTCGACGAAATCGCCCAGCTGGTCGCCGAACTGCATCAGCACGCGGTATTTCTGCCCGGCCAGGCGGCGGCGGCAGTTCTTCTCGCTGCCGGCCTGCTCGCAGCCTTCGACCACGGTGCCCAGGCCCAGGAACACGCTGTCGTCGGCCACCGGCAGGCCCTGCTCGCGCAGGTTGGCCAGGGTCGCGTCCTTCAGGTGCACGGCGCGGTTGGAGATGTACAGCAGGGTCACGCCCTTGGCGTTGGCGGCCTTGGCGAAATCGACCACGCCCGGAATGGCCTTGGCCTTCTTTTCGGCCACCCACTGGTCCCAGGTCAGCTCGTCGTATTCCTTGCCGTCGCGCACCAGGCGCGCCTGGTAGGGCGAGTTGTCCAGCACGGTCTCGTCCACGTCCAGCACCACGGCCGGCTTCAGGCCCTTGGCCTCGTTGCCTCGTTCTTCCGGCACCAGCGCATCCCAGTGGGCTTCCTTCAGCGCGGCGTCCAGGCGGTCGGCGGCGGCGCGGTAGGTCTGCTCGGTGATCGCCTTGTACTCCTGCGCGCGCTGCATCCACAGCACTGCATTGAGGTTGTCATTGGCAGTGGCATCGAGCGCGCCGTCGGCCTTGGCAGCGGCGGCCGGGGCCTCCGGCGCAGCGGCTTCAGCGGCAGGCGCATCCACGCGCTTGCAGGCGGACAGGCCCAGCGCCGCAGTGGCGAGCAGGGTCAGGGACAGGGAAACGGGACGACGCATGGATTCACCGGCAATCAGATATACCGGCGCATTTTACCGGCAAAGGCGGTCCCGGGACGGCTATGCTTGGCGGTTGACCCGTTGCCCTTCCGGAGGCCGCCATGACCGATTCCACCCAGACCCCCGACGTCCCCCTGCTCGACGCCGTGCAGGCCCGCCTGCTGGGCTGCCTGGTGGAGAAGGAGGCGACCACCCCGGACACCTATCCGCTGACCGTCAATGCCGCCCAATCGGCCGCCAACCAGAAGACCGCCCGCGAGCCGGTGATGAACGTCGATGCCGGCAGCGTGCAACATGCGCTGCGCCAGCTGGAGGCGCTGGGCCTGGCCCGCCAGCACTTCTCCTCGCGCGCGGACCGCTATGAGCACCGCCTGCAGGCCGCGCTGGACCTGACCCGGCAGCAGACCGTGTTGCTGGCGCTGCTGCTGCTGCGTGGGCCGCAGACGCTGGGCGAGCTGGTCACGCGCAGCGAACGCCTGCACCGCTTCGCCGACACCGACGAGGCCCGCCACGCCATCGATCGCCTGCAGCAGCGCGCGCTGCTGGTGGTGCTGCCGCGCGCCAGCGGCCAGCGCGAAGACCGCTACATGCACCTGCTGTGCGGCGAAGTGGACGGCGCGGCGCTGGCGGCGAAGTACGCCAGCAGCGGCGGTGGCAGCAGCGATGCGGCCGACCCGGGCCTGGCCGAGCGCGTGGCCCAGCTGGAAGCGGCGGTGGCCGAACTGCAGGCACAGTTGGCCGAACTGCGCGGTTGAGGGGGTGGGTGCCGACCGTTGGTCGGCACTGCATCTGAATAGTGCCGACCAACGGTCAGCACCTACCATCAGCCGCTACTGTGCCGGCCAGCGGCCGGCACCTACCAACATGAGGGGTCAGACCTGCGCCGCACCGGGCGTTGCATACAACCGGCTCGGGCTGTCCACGCCCGGCAACTGGATCACCCCACGCACCTGCATGCCCAGCCCCAGCAGGATCTTCCCGGACACGACGTTGTCCAGATCGGTGATGCCATACAGATCGTGCAGGCCCAGCGCTCCGCGCGCATGCGCGAACACCGCCCGCGCCGCCTCACCGGCATAGCCCTGCCCGGCGAATTCCGACAGCACCGCATAGCCGATGTCCGGCCCCGGCAGGCCATCCCGCCGCACCAGCCCGGCGTTGCCCAGCCAGGCACCATCGGACAACCGCTCGATGGCATACATGCCGAAGCCATTCAACGCATAGCTGTGCAGCACCCGCAGCGCGATGTACTCGCGTGCCTGTTCTTCGTCGCGCACGTTGCGGTCACCGATGAAACGCACGAAGCCCGGATCGTTGAGCAGGGCCAGCATCGGTGCCGCATCACGGTCCGGTTCCAGGCGGCGCAGCCGCAGGCGTTCGCTTTCGATGGGATGCATGGGTGGGCTCCGGAAGGAATACCTCGATTTTGCAACGCCAGCGCCCGCCGTGCAGCACGCTCAGGCCAAGTGGGCCACTACGATGCGCAGCCTAGCCACATGCCCCGTCACGCGGGCCGAACAGGATCGGCCAGTAGCGCACGCACAGGCGATGGACGCATGCGGCGATCAGGCAGAACCCCATGCCCATCAGCGCCAACAGCAGCGGTGCGCCCCAGCGCAATCCCGGGTGCTGGATACGAGCCTTGGAAGGCATGCCGCCGGGATACAGCACCTGTACCTGTTCGCCGACCACGTACAGTGGTGCCCCGGTAGCAGAGGACGCGGTGAACTGAATCATCTGCCCCTGTGCGGTCTGGAACCTCACCACCGGGCGATGCAGGGTGATGTCACGTGCGGGCATCCCCTCCATTTCCGACCGGGCATCCTCTGCCTGGACGGCCACCACCGTTCCAGTTACGGAAACGGCCTTGCGCGCGAAACGCTGGACGTCCACGAACAGCCAGGCGGCGGCCAGAAGGATCAGCAGGCCCACGGCAAAGAAAAACAGCAAAAAACATCTGAGGAGGGTGGGCAGGGTGCTGGCCGGGTTGATCGATCAGCGTGCAGGTGCCGGCGCTGATCGGATGAAGGAGGTATCGACATGGTAGTAGCGCGGATTGCCCGGCATGACATGGACATCCAGTTCACGCCCACTCACCTGTGCACGGGGATCGGCCCAGAGATACGCACTGTGGAAGACATGCCATCGAGTGGTTTCAGGATCGCGCCAGGCGCAGACGATGACGAACGGATGCCTTCCCCCCGAAAATACTCCGCGATCGCGCTTGATCGCCCGGACCTTGGCTTGCACCCGTGTCCCGTGGCGAAGGAGCTGCCTGCGCCGCCATGCCCTCGCCGCCTGCGGCAGGTGCAGAATTCCCACCCCCAGCAAGAATGGGCCGCCGGTCACTCCCAGTATGACGCTCAGGCCCCAGGGTGATGAGAGCGAACGCACCAGGGCCTTGTCCGGGCGGTCCGGCAGGTACAGCACATCTACATGATCGCCCGTCATGTAGGCACGATGGCGGGTACGACCTGCGAAGAACCGCATCACTTGCCCGCTGCTGGTAGTGAAGTCCACCCAGTACAGGAACTTCACCCCTGAAGTGCGCGAACCACCGCGATCAACGCTGACGGCATCCACATGGGTGATCCTGCCATCGGCAATGACCGCCGCATCGAGGAAGCGCCTGGCCCCAACGTAGGCCAGAAGCGCTGAAACAAGCAGGACCAGGCCCAGCCCGAGGAAGGTACGGGTGAGAACAGCAGGGATATCGTTGGACACGATGAAGGACACGGCGCGCACTTCGGGTGCGCTCACACTAGGCCTTAACCCGATGCAGGCTCAAGGCCAGAAGCGTCAATCGGACGGATTGGAATACCACTTTAGTGGCTTTTCGATCCTCAATCGAACAGCGCCTCGATCGCGGCCAACCCCGCGCTCGCCCGTTCCTTCTTGCGCGCCGCATCGGCCACCGGGTCCGCGCCATCGCGCTGGATCTCCTCGGCCGGAATCTCCTCGAAGAACCGGCTCGGCTTCAGCCGCACATGCTCGCCGAACTTGCGCGTCAGCTTGCTGTAGCTCATCCACAGCTGGATCTTGGCGCGGGTGATGCCCACGTACAGCAGGCGACGTTCTTCCTGCAGGTTGCCCTCGTCCAGGCTGACCTGGTGCGGCAGCACGCCATCCTCGCAGCCGACGATGAACACGTACGGGAATTCCAGTCCCTTGGAGGCGTGCATGGTCATCATCCGTACCTGGTTGCCGCCCTCGTCCTTGTCGCTGCGCGACAACAGCGCCAGCTGGCCGGCCAGATCGGCAGCGGTGGCGCCACGCGGGCCACCCTCGAACCACTGCGCCAGCTCTTCGATGTTGTTGGCGCGACGCTGGTAGCTGGCTTCTTCCTTGGCCTGCTGGCGCAGCTCGCTGAGCAGGCCCGATTCCTTGGCGACCTTGCGGATCATGTCGCCGGAGCTGATCTGCCGCGTCTGCGCGCGCAGGTCACGCAGGATGTCGGTGAAGCGCGCCAGGCTGTTGGCCGCGCGCGGTGGCAACTGCTGCAGCGCGCCGATTGCCTCGGCGGCCTGCGCCATCGGCATGTCTTTTTCCGAGGCCAGTTCGGCCAGCTTGGCCAGGGTGCCCGCACCGACCTCGCGCTTGGGCGACTGCACCGCACGCAGGAACGCGGTGTCATCGTCCGGGTTGACCAGCAGCCGCAGCCAGGCCAGCGTGTCCTTCACTTCCTGGCGCTCCAGGAACATCGTGCCACCGGTCAGGTGGTAGGGGATACGCAGCAGCTGCATCGCCTTTTCCAGCGGACGCGACTGGAAGTTGCCGCGGAACAGGATGCAGAAATCGCTCCACGGCACGTTGCGCGTCTGCGCCACGAACGCGATCTCGGCGGCGACTTTCTCGGCCTCGTGTTCGCTGTTGCGGCACTCCCACACGCGGATGCGCTCGCCATCGGCCTGGTCGCTCCACAGCTTCTTCAGGTGTTCGTGCGGATTGTTGGCGATCAGCGCATTGGCCGCGCGCAGCACGCGGTTGGAACACCGGTAGTTCTGCTCCAGCTTGATGATTTCCAGGGCCGGGTAATCGCGCCCCATCTGCTGCAGGTTTTCCGGGTTGGCGCCACGCCAGGCGTAGATCGACTGGTCGTCATCGCCCACGCAGGTGAAGTTGCCCTTGTCACCGGCCAGCTGCTTGAGCAGGCGGTACTGCGCATCGTTGGTGTCCTGGCATTCGTCGACCAGCAGGTAGCCGATGCGTTCGCGCCAGGCCAGCGCGATGTCCGGGTTCTCTTCCAGGATCTGCACCGGCAGCCGGATCAGGTCATCGAAATCCACGGCGTTGAACGCGCTCAGGCGCAACTGGTAGCGCTCGTAGATGCCGGCCGCTTCCTTTTCACGATTGCTGCGCGCAGCGGCCATCGCCTGCTCCGGTGACAGTCCGGCGTTCTTGGCGCGCGACACCAGGTTCTTCATGTCCTCGATGTCGTCCGGCTTGGCGCCGTACATCAGGTCCTTGATCTGCGCGGCCGCGTCATCGGCATCGAAGATCGAGAAACCGCGCTTGAGCCCGACCGCGGCATGCTCGATCTGCAGGAACTTCAGGCCCAGCGCATGGAAGGTGCAGATGGTCACTTCATCGGCATCCTGCTCGCGCAGGCGTTTGGCCACGCGCTCGCGCATTTCCTTGGCCGACTTGTTGGTGAAGGTGATCGCGGCGATGCGCTTGGCCGGGTAGCGGCCACAGCCGATCAGGTGGGCGATCTTCTCCACGATCACGCGCGTCTTGCCACTGCCGGCGCCGGCGAGCACCAGCAGCGGTCCTTCGATGTGGAGGACGGCGGCAGCTTGGGGGGGATTGAGACCGTGCATTGGGGTGGGATTGTAGCGGGCGTTGGTGGCGGCCACAGCCGCCGGCCGGTGGGCTTGCTGAACAGCTTCGGCCGGTGCCGGGTGGCGTCGTACAATCGGCCGATGGCCAAGCTCTATTTCTACTATTCGGCGATGAACGCCGGCAAGACCACCACCCTGCTGCAGAGCGCGCACAACTACCGCGAGCGCGGCATGCGCGTGGCGATCCTGACCCCGCGCCTGGACGACCGTGCCGGCGCGGGCGTGGTCGCTTCGCGGATCGGCCTGCGCGCCGACGGCATGGCCTTCGAACGCGACACCGACCTGCAGCAGTGGGTCACGCAGGATCTGCAGGCCAACGGGCCGCTGGGTTGCGTGCTGGTGGACGAGGCGCAGTTCCTCAGCCGCAGCCAGGTCTGGCAGCTCAGCGAGGTGGTCGACCAGTTGCGCATCCCGGTGCTGTGCTATGGCCTGCGCACCGATTTCCGCGGCGAGTTGTTCGAGGGCAGCCAGTACCTGCTGGCCTGGGCCGACGAGATGCAGGAGATCAAGACGATCTGCCACAGCGGCAAGAAGGCGACCATGACCGTGCGCGTGGACGAGCACGGCCATGCCGTGCAGGACGGCCCGCAGGTGGAGATCGGCGGCAACGAGCGCTACGTCTCGGTCAGCCGCGCCGAGTTCAAGAAGATCACCCGGGGCGAGGGTCGGATCGATCCGGCGCAGGCACCGCTGCCGTTGTAAGGGTTTTTCGGCAGGGCTGCGCCCTGCACCTGCCGACGCGGTAGTGCCGGCCGCTGGCCGGCAACCTCAGAATCAACAGCAACAGCAACAGCTGGCATTCGGTGGGATGGCGGGGCGGTGTCGGATAGCGGGGACGCCGTAAACCCATCCTTGGGGGCTTGGCCGCGGCATCCATGCCGCGGACACCCCGCAATCCGACACCACCCCACCTCTGACAGTTTCCCGGTGTCTGGTAGATCCACGCCGTGCGTGGATGAATCTCCATCGAAATCGAATATTTCGAATTGGGATCGAAGAGCATCCACGCATGGCGTGGATCTACGTGTCGACCAAGGTCGACACCCACCAACAGCAGCGTGGTCGACACCCACCAAGAGCAGGCCATGCCATCCCGACAGATCGCGGAAATCTGTCGAAGGCGGGGTGGGTCCGGTTGCGGGGGTGTCCGCGGCATGGATGCCGCGGCCAAGCCCCCAGGGATGGGTTTACGGCGTCCCCCGCAACCGGACCCACCCCGCCATCCCACCGAATGCCAGCTTTTGACGTTGCCGTTGCCGTTGCTCCGGCCTCTGCGGGTGCAGGGCGCAGCCCTGCCGATAAACCCGTCAGTACAGCGTGCGCTCCGGCGCACCGGCCGGCGGCGGGGTGTACTGGTACAACCAGGTTTCGGTGAGGGTCTTGCCGCCACTGCGCAGGTACAGGCGGATGTCGATCTGCTCGGTGCTGCCCTCCGGCGGCACCAGGTCGAACATCGCGCGGTAGCCCTTGATCTCGCGCAACGGCCGCGCCGAGACGATCTCCACCCGGCCACGGCTGGTTTCGACAACCGCTTCGACGTCGGCCTTGTCGATCAGGCTGGCCAGTTCGCCGCCTTCGAAGTCCACCGCGAAACGCCACGAGAAATACTCCCGCTTCTTGCCGATCACCCCGCCCAGGCCGGTGCGGCTGGCCACGCAGTGGGCCAGCGGCGTATGCGCCGGCGGCTGTGCGCCCCAGTACAGGCGGTAGCCGACCAGCAGTTCCTGGCCCGGCTGCGGCTTTTCCTTCGGGTTCCAGAAGGCCACGATGTTGTCGAAGGTTTCATCGACGGTGGGAATCTCCACCAGCTGCACCGAGCCCTCGCCCCAGTCACCCTTCGGCTCTACCCACAGGCACGGGCGCTTCTCGTAGAACACGCCGTCGTCCTGGTAGTGATCGAAGTTGCGGTCACGCTGCAGCAGGCCGAAGCCACGCGGATTGCGGTCGACGAACATGTTGAAGCGCAGGTTGCGCGGGTTCAGCAGCGGCCGCCAGATCCATTCGCCAGCGCCGGTCCACAGCGACAGGCCATCGGTATCGTGGATCTCCGGGCGCCAGTCCCAGCCCATGCGGCGGTCGTTCTCGCCCACCTGGTACATGCTGGTGCAGGGCGCGATGCCCAGCCGCTCGATGGTCTTGCGCGGATACAGCGCGCTGTCGATGTCCATCAGCAGCACATCGCCGTTGGTGACGGCGAAACGGTAGGCACCGGCCACGCTGGGCGAATCCAGCAGCGCGTAGACGATGATCGTGTCCGAGTCGGCCGCCGGCTGTTCCAGGTAATAGGCGATGAAGTCCGGGAATTCCTCGGGCTTGCCCATGCCGGTGTCGATGGCCAGGCCACGCGCGGACTGGCCGTACTGGCCTTCCTTGCCCACGGCGCGGAAGTAGCTGGCCCCCAGGAACGCGGCGAAATCGCGGTCGGTGTCCTTGCGCGTGTTCAACCGGAACCCGGCAAAGCCGAGGTCGGCCGGCAGCTCACCGTTCTTCAACCCGCTCTTGCCGTAGTTGAACGCGGCGCCGTCATAGGCCAGTTCCTGTGCCTTGCCGTCGACCACGTCGTACATGCGCACGGGCGAATGGAAGTACAGGCCCAGATGGAAGAACTTGGCCTGGAATTTTCCCGGCTGGTCGGCCCACAAAGCATGGTCCTGGCGGTAGCCGATCGACTGGTACTGATCCCAGTCCAACGCCTCCAGCTTGCCCGGCAGTACCCGCTTGTGGCTCTGGTACGGCGCCTGTGCCAGCGCGCGCGCCTGACCCTTCAGGGTGGCGAAATCGAACGGCTGTGGCTGGCCAAGCCGGCGCAGCCCAAGCTGGCCACTCTTGCTGGCCGCACAGGCCGGCAGTGACGGCAGGCCGAAGGCGGCCAAGGCCAGGGAGGCATTGCGGATGAAGTCGCGTCGTTGCATGCAGGCGCGGGAGCAAAGGGAAGGTCGGCCATCATAGGCAGACAAACGTTAACGGGCAGCGGTGGAATCGATGCGCTGTTCAGCCTGCGCCAATGCCGCGATGCGTGCGTCGAGCTCCTGCAGGGCCGGCGCCTGTGGCCCGCGCTGGGCCAGCAGCAGCTGTCGTGCCTCGGCCAGCACGCTGCGGGCCTGCGCGGTCTGGCCGGCCTCCTGCAGGGCCTGCCCCTGTGCCAGCAGCGCCTGCGGCAGCAATGCGATGTGATCGGGCTGGCGCCAGATCGCCACTGCACGGGCATAGTGCGCCGCCGCTGCCGAGGGGTCGTCGCTGGCGCTGGCCCATTTCCCCAGGGCGAACTCGCCGTAGCCGATCTCACGATGATCCGGGCCCAGCGCGCCGAGCAGCTGTGCCTGCACCTGCCGCAGTTCCTGGCCGGCCAATGCGTACTGGCCACGCTGCAGGGCCAGCAGCGCGCGTGCGCGGCGTACCACCAGCGCCTCCGGGTGGCGCGGGCCCCATGCATCCTGCGCTGCCTGCCAGGCCTGCTCCAGCTCGGCCGCTGCCGCCTTCGTGTCGCCCTGGCGGGCCAGCACATCGCCCAGTTGCCGGTGCAGGCTGATCACCTGCGGGCTGCTGGCGTCGGCGCGCTGGCCAAGCAGCGCCAGCGCCTGCCGGTAGCCGGCCAGCGCAGCCGGCAGGCGTCCGGCGGTGGCCTCCAGCGCGGCCAGATCGGCCAGTGATTCAGCACGCCCGAAGCGCTCGACGAGCCCTTGGTGGCGCAGCGCCAGCGCCTGCTGGAACGACCGGCGCGCCGCATCGGCATCACCCAGCTGGGCCTGGCACCGCCCCAGCTGGCTGTGGAATTCGGCTACGGCCGCCGGCAGGGCCGCCGCCTCGCTGGCCGCCAGCGGTTGCAGCGGCTGCAGGTGCGCCAGGCACTCGCGCCCGCGGCCGAGCATGCGCAACGCTCGCCCGCGCTGGGTCACTGCCTCGATCTGCAGCGCCGGCGGCACCTCGCCCACCTCCTGCAGCAGCCGGCGCTGCTGGTCCAGGGTCTGCAGCGCCAACTGGTAGTCGCCCAGGCCGATGCGCAGGCGGCCGATCACCCCTTGCAGCTCGGCCAGCGCCAGCGGCTGGTCAGCCAGTTCGGCTTCGCCCCGTTGCTGACCAGTGGCCAGCAGCTGCGGCACGTCGAAATGGCCGTGGCGCTGGCTGGCCGCCTTGTCGAACAGGCCCACGGTGAAATCCTGCATGGCCTGCGCACGCGCCATTTCCACCCGCGCCTGGCGCGCCTGCCACAGGGCGATGGACGTGGTCAGCAGCAGCGCCAACACCGACAGCGTCGCCAAGGCCACGCCCCAGCGATGGCGGCCAATGTACTTGCGCACCCGGTAACCCACGCCCGGCGGTCGCGCCTGGATCGGCTGCCCCTGCAGGTAGCGGCGCAGGTCGCCGGCCAGCGCTTCGGCCGAGCTGTAGCGCTGCTGCGGATCCTTCTGCAGGGCTTTTTCCAACAGCACGTCCAGATCACCCCGCAATCGCTTCGCCTGCCGCTGCAGGGCGCGTTTCGGCGCTCCGGGCTCGGCGGCCAGCCGTTGCAGCAGCGCCGAGGCACGTGGCGCCTGCACATCCAGGATCGAGCGCTCCCATTCCGCGTCGCTGTGCCGGCGCAGGCGATAGGGCTTGTGCCCGGTGACCACCTCGAACAGCACCACGCCCAGCGAATAGACGTCGGTCAGGGTCGTCACCGCCTCGCCCCGCACCTGTTCCGGCGCGGCGTAGTGCAGGGTGAAAGCGCGGATTTCGGTGGCCGGATGGGCCGCGTTCGGATCGTCGTGGTCGAGCAGCTTGGCGATGCCGAAGTCGAGCAGTTTCACCGTGCCATCGGCGCGTACCAGAATGTTGGAGGGCTTCAGGTCGCGGTGCACCACCAGGTTCGCATGCGCATGGCTGACCACCGCGCAGACCTGCAGCATCAGCTGCAGACGCGCTTCCAGCGGCGGTTGCAGGCGCCGGCAGTAGTCACTGATCGGCTCGCCTTCCACGTAATCCAGCGCCAGGTAGGGCTGCCCGTGCTGGTCCACCCCGGCGTCCAGCAGTTGTGCCAGATGCGGGTGCTGCAGGCGGGCCAGGATCTGCCGCTCGCGGCCGAAGCGTTGACGCAGGCCGGGATCGGCGACGCCACTGCGCAGCAGCTTCAGTGCGACCTGGCGCTGGTACAGGCCATCGCAGCGCTCGGCCAGCCAGACCTCGCCCATGCCACCTTCACCGAGCGGGTGCAGCAGCCGATAGGGACCGACCTCGCTGCCGGCGCGCCCCGGCGGTGTGGCGGTCCACAGCGGCTGGGCCATGAACTCGTGGCTGTCGGCTTCCTGCTGCAGCAGGTGTTCCAGCTCGCGGCCCAGCGTGGGGTCCTGCGCGCTCAAGCGCTGCAGGCGCAGCTGGCGGGCGGCGGGTGCCAGCTCCAGCAGCTGGTCCAGCCAGGACGACAATTGCTGCCAGCGGGCGGTGTCCATGACGTGGGTGGCGGCGACTCAGTCGCTGCGCATCACGGCCAGCAGGAACAGCCGTGCCTTCTGCCAGTCACGGCGGATGCTGCGTTCCGAGCGCTGGCTAAGCTCGGCGATCTCCAGCTCCGACAGCCCGGCGAAATAGCGCAGTTCCACGACCTTGGCCAGGTGCGCATCGACGGCCTGCAGCCGTTCCAACGCCCCGTCCAGGGCCAGCAGATCCTCGTCCAGGCGTATGCCGCTGCTGCTGTTCTCGGGAATCTCGGCCACCCGCTTGAGGTCGCCACCGCGCTTGCGCGCCAGGCGGTTGCGCGCGTAATCAACGACCACGCTGCGCATCGCCGAGGCTGCATAGGCGAAGAAGTGCGCACGGTCCTCGAAGCGCGCCGCACCGCGGCTGCCCAGCAGCTTCAGGTAGGACTCGTGGACCAGCGAGGTGGCATCCAGGGTCCGCCCCTGCTGCCCGGCCAGCTGCCGCCGGGCCATGCTGTGCAGCTCCTGGTACAGGGTGGTCAGCACGCGGTCGAGCGCGGCACGGTCGCCGCCGCGCGCAGCATCCAGCCACACAGTGATATCCGGGCCTTCGTCCATCGCCAACGCTCCCCCGCAGCGGATGTCGGCTGGACTATAGCGCTGCGCGTGTGCAGCGCATGAAGACGTTCAGCGCTGGCAGCGGCTGCACCACACGCTGGCCCGCTGGCCGATCATCGCGTGCTTGAGCGGGCGGCCGCAGCTGGGGCACGGCAGGCCATCGCGGCCGTACACCAGCAGCTCCTGCTCGAAGTAGCCCGGCGCGCCGTCGGGGCTGATGAAATCACGCAGGGTGGTGCCACCACGGGTGATCGCGTAGTCCAGCGTTTCCTTCACTGCCGTGGCCAGCCGCCGGTAGCGCTCGCGGGTGACCTTGCCAGCTTCGCGCAGCGGGCTGATGCCGGCCTTGAACAGGCTTTCGGCCGCGTAGATGTTGCCCACGCCGACCACCACCGCCTGGTCCATCAGGAAGGTCTTCACCGGCGCGCTGCGGCCCCGGCTGCGGGCGAACAGGTAGTCGCCGTCGAAGGCTTCATCCAGCGGTTCCGGGCCCAGCCCCCGCAGCAACGGATGGATCTCGCCGGCCGGCTGCCAGAGCAGGCTGCCGAAGCGGCGCGGGTCGTTGAAGCGCAGCAGGCGGCCGTTGTCCAGGCTGATGTCCACATGGTCGTGGGCGCGCAGCGGGGTGTCGCCGGGCAGCACGCGCAGGCTGCCGGACATGCCCAGGTGCAGTACGGCACTGCCGATGGCGGTATCCAGCAGCAGGTACTTGGCGCGGCGGCGCACGTCTTCGATGCGCTGGCCGGGCAGCAGCTTGGCCACTTCCGGGGGGATCGGCCAACGCAGGTCGGCACGGCGCAGGATCACCCCATGCACGCGGCGGCCCTGCAGGTGCGGCGCCAGGCCGCGACGGGTGGTTTCTACTTCGGGCAGTTCGGGCATGGGACGATTCTATGCCCGCTCAGCGTGGTGGTGCAGCCAGTTCCCGCGCATCCAGGAACCCATCACCGTTGGCGTCCTGCTTGTGGAAGCGCTGCACGATCGTCTGCCGCTGCTGTTCGCGGCTGATGGCCCTGCCCTTGCCGCCCGGCAGTTCATCAGCGCTCAGCACGCCATCGCCGTTGCGGTCCATGCGATCGAAGGCGTACAGCATCCACTGCAGGTACTCGGCTTCACTGACCTTGCCGTCGCCGTCGCTGTCCATGCGCTGCAGGTAGCTGGCGGTATCGCTGACCTGGGCCTGCACGGCAGGCGCCCACACTGCGACCAGCAACAACACCGTCAGCGCAGCCTTCATCCGCCCACCAGGGTGTAACCCTTCAGTCGCGCGGCATAGGCCTGCAGCGCGGCAATGCCGCTTTCCTCGGCCTCGCGGCACCAGGCCTGCAGTTGACGCAGGCGCTCGGCGGCATCGTGGCCACGCGCTTCCAGCAGCGTTGCCAGGCGCGCGCGATATTCCACCAGGGTACGGATGCGCGGGCGCTGGGCGACCCATTCGCTGAGCTGCGCGCGGCTGTCCGGCTTCAACCAGCGGCCGTCGTTGACCAGGCCACGACGCAGCCTGCGCGGCAGCAATCGGCGCAGCTTGGCACCGGCGTGTCGTGCTTCCTCGCGCAATGCCGGCATGAACACGTTGCGCTGGTAGTCGGTCATCGCCTGGAAGCGATGCGACAACAGGGCTTTCAGGGTGTCGGCGTCGGGCACGGCGATGTTCGGGCGTACGTCCATGGCCGGCGCCACCCGCAGTACCTTGGCCAGGCGCAAAGCCTGCAGCAGGCGGATCGCGCTCCAGCCGATGTCGAACTCCCAGCGCCGCATCGCAAAGCGCGCCGAGCTGGGGAACGCATGGTGGTTGTTGTGCAGTTCCTCGCCGCCAATCCAGAACGCCCACGGCGTCAGGTTGGTGGAGGTGTCGGCCGACTCGTAGTTGCGGTAGCCCCACCAGTGGCCCAGGCCATTGACCACGCCGGCGGCCCAGAACGGAATCCACGCCATCTGGATCGCCCACAGGGCGATGCCCGGCAGGCCGAACAGCACCGTGTTGATCGCAAACAGCAGCACCGGGCCGAAGGTGGCATAGGGGGTGTACAGGCGGCGCTCGATGGCGTCGTCCGGCGTGCCGCGACCGTACTGCTCGATGTCCTCGCGCATGCCGCGTGCTTCGCGGTAGAGCTCCACGCCGCGCCAGAACACCTGGCCGATGCCACGGGTGACCGGGCTGTGCGGGTCGTCCTCGGTTTCCACCTTGGCGTGGTGCTTGCGATGGATCGCCACCCATTCCTTGGTGATCATCGAGGTGGTCAGCCAGGTCCAGAACCGGAAGAAGTGCGCGACCACCGGGTGGAAGTCCACGCCCCGATGCGCCTGGCTGCGGTGCAGGTAGAGGGTGACCGAGAAGATCGTGAGCTGGGTGAAGACCAGCAGCACCAGGGCCAGCTGCCACCAGCCCAGGCCCAGCACGCCACCGGTCAGCAGGGACATCAGGGCATCAGGCATGGCGGCTCTCCAGAGCGACACAGGTATGGAAGACATCATGGGCGCTTGCGTTGCAAACTGCACCTTGCACCGCTGGATTGGCAGCGCCATTCCGTGGCTTCGTTCACAGTTGGGGACCCGTGTTGTCGAGCCTTGATCCGCGCATCCGCGCCGTAGACCCTGCCCCATCCGCCGGGGACCTGCCGCCCTTGATCGAACTGGACCGCGCCAGCGTGATGCGCGGCCAGGTGAAGGTCCTGCACGGGCTGAGCCTGCGCATCGCGCAGGGCCAGCACACCGCCCTGCTCGGCCCCAATGGCTGTGGCAAGTCCACCTTCATCAAGCTGATCACCCGCGAGCTGTATCCGCTGGCGCAGGCCGACGGCACGGTGGCGGTGAAGGTGCTGGGGCAGAACCGCTGGCAGGTCGACCGCCTGCGTTCGCAGCTGGGCATCGTCACCGGCGACCTCAGCAGCAATCTGGCCGACATGCCGGGGCTGACGGTGGAGCAGGCGGTGCTGTCGGGGTTCTTCGCCAGCTACATGGTGCCGGCCTTCCGCGAGGTCACCGCCGACATGCGCGTGCGGGTCGGCGAGACCCTGGCGATGACCGGTGCGTCGGGCCTGCGTGAGCGTGCTTACGCCGAACTGTCGGCCGGCGAGACCCGCCGCGTGCTGATCGCCCGTGCGCTGGTCAACCGGCCGCAGGCGCTGCTGCTGGATGAACCCTCCACCGGGCTGGACCTGGTGGCCCGCCAGCAGTTGATCGCCACCATGCGCGTGCTCGCCCAGCAGGGCATCACCCTGGTGCTGGTCACCCACCACATCGAGGAAGTGATTCCCGAGATCGAGCGGGTGGTGCTGCTGCGCGACGGCCGCGTGCTGGCCGATGGCGCGCGCGCCGAGCTGCTGCGCGACGAACCGCTGTCGGCCGTGTTCGGCGGTGCGATCACGGTGGTGGAACAGGAAGGGCGGCTGACCGCGTACGCGGGGTGATCGACATGCCACTGTAGAGCCGAGCCTATGCTCGGCTGCTCGTGGCCGCGGGAACGGCAGCCGAGCATAGGCTCGGCTCTACAGAAGACGGTGCAGCGGGCCGGACATCCGGCCCGCCACGCCCTGCTTCAGAACCGCAACGCCAGCGCGCGCGACTCGATCGGTGCCATCCGGCTCTGGTCCTGCAGCTGCAGGTCGCGCAGTTCATAGGGCGCACCGAAGCCGGCAGGCAACGCGGCCTGGTCGAAGGGCAGCACCAGCGCGCCGCGGCCCGGGCCATCGAACCACGCTGCGGCATGGGCCTGCGCCACCGGCTGCAACTGGCCGTTGGCTGCGGTGGCATACAGCGTGCCGCGCGCCTCGTAGCGGCCAGCGGCGGCCACCTGTAGCGGCAGGCTGACCCGGCGGCTGCCCGGATCGGGCATGGCCTCGCCAGCGAAGCGGGCGGTCGGCCTGGCCACCGCGAAGGCAACCTTGCCATCGCGCAGCACGCCGTCGGCCTGGGCGAACACCTGCAGTTCCCACAGGCCCTGTGCGTTGCTGGCCTCGGCCGGAATCCTCACCTGTGCGCGCAGGCTGCCATCGGTGGTGCGCAGCAGCCGCTGCGGCCAGCTGCGGCCATCGGGTGCGACCAGCAGCGCTTCACCGCCGAGGCTGCCACGTCGTGCACGCAGCGTCGCTGCGCTGGCCCCGTCTTCCAGCAGACGCGCCTGCAGCTGCACGTTGCCACCGGCCAGCACCTGGGCCTGGCTGGCCTGCACTTCCAACCGCAGCGGGCTGTTGGGCTCCAGCACCTGCACCACGTAGCGGCCCTGCGCCTGCGCGCTCTGCAGGCGGTAAGCACCGGCTGCGCTGGTGGTACCGGTGCGCAGCATGCTGCTGCCATCGCCGACCGGCATGCCCGCATCCTGCAGCTGGCGTGCATCAACACTGCGCGCAACGCTGCTGCGCCCCGCCGGATCACGCACCTGCAGCGCGCTGGCCGGCAGCGCGCGGGCACCCGGCGCCGGGCTGAGCTGGATCACCGCATCGGGCGCGCTCAGCGGCAGTTCCAGGCCGCGCTGCAGCTCGGCACCGTCGACCTGCTGCCAGTAGCTGCGGCTGATCGCGGCCTGGGGGCCGGGGGCCTGCAGTGGCTGCGCCGGGTCCAGCGCCCAGGCGAAGGCCAGTGGCGCGTGCTCGCTTTCGTCGGCCAGCAGCGGCGCGGCAACCAGGCCGGCGGGAATCTGGTCGCCGGCGGCGACGCGCAGCGGTTGCGCGGCCTGCGCCGATGCGGTGGAAAGGACCGCCAGCACGGCGGTAGCCAGCAGGGTGGAATGGATCGTCATGGTCATCTCCCTCACTGGGTCAGGTCGTTGCGCAGGATGCTGCCGAGGCCGAAGCACTCGCGGCGGCTCTGGTTGTGGCTGAGCGGCTCGGCGCCCTGGGTGCGCGCCTTGTCGGTGAACCACAGGGTGCCGGCTGCCTTCTGGCTGCTGCATTCCAGGAAACCGTCCGAGCACGACGACAGCCAGTTCTGGGTGAACTCCAGGCCGACGTTGGCGGCATAGCCACCGCAGTAGCTGTTGCTGTCCCACACCGCCGATTCGACATCGCTGCCGACCACGGCGCGGAATGGCTTGGGCAGGGCCGGGCGGCCGGCGGTGCCGTACAGGTTCTGCGCGTTGTAGGTGGCCATGTGTCCCACCTGCTGCATGCGCACGGCATCGCTCTTGTAGCCCAGCAGCCAACCCAGCGAGGTTTCGAAGGTATTGCCGTTGAGCACGGCGTCGGCCAGCGGCGTACCTGCCGACGAGGGCGCCAGCGCAGTGACCTTGCGCACCCGGTTGATGATCTTCGGGTAGCGGCTGTCGTAGGTGGGGTTGGACAGGATCCAGCGCATCACGTTGCCGCCGTTGGAGTGGGTGATCACCACCAGCTGGGTGATGCCACGGCTGTCGATGAAGCCGGTGAGCTGGTTGGCCAGGCAACCGGCCGCTTCCGGCTTCCACATGTACTGGGTGAAGTCGCAGTTGATGACCACGTAGTTGCTGCTGTTCGGCAGGCCCTGGCGGACGGTGTCGATGATCGCCGGCTGCCAGTAGTCCTGCGTGGCATTGGTCTGCGCGCCGGTGCCATGCACGAAGGCCACGCCGTAGACGTCGGCGGCCTGCGCCGGGGCGGCCGCCAGCCCCAGTGCCAAGGCCAGGACGGTACTTCCTGTTGCGGTGCTGCGCATCGCTTCTCTCCCTTTCAGCGGATCCCCCCGGCCCGGCTGTGACCTGATGCTCATGGCGGCGTCGCGTGAAAGTCCGTGCGCTGCGCCCGGATTCAGGAGATTGCCGGCATTTGATGACGGTTTTCATCGCCCAGCGACTGACCATGCCGGGTCTGGCCGTATGACCGATGGGCGCTGCGGCCGGCAATCGAGGCTGCGATCATGGCCGGCGAGTTTCCTTCCCGAGTCTGCCCATGTCGTCGATCCTTCCCCCTGCCCGTCCACTACTGGGCCTGGCCATCGCGCTGTCGCTGGCCGGCTGTGCCGCCACCGCCAGCAAGCCGACCGCCGTCGAAGCCAACATCACCACCAAGGCCGTGGGCTACCTGGACAAGAGCGCAGTGCCGGCCAGCATCGATCTGGTACCGGCACCACCGGCCGCCGGCTCGGCCGCCTTCGCGCTGGATGAACAGGTCAGCCGCGAGGCACGTGCGCTGCGCGGCAGCCCGCGCTTCGCCCAGGCCGGTGTCGATGCCGAACTGGGCTTCCCGGAAGGCGCCAACCACTTTTCCTGTGCCGCCGACATCGACGTCGATGCAGTGAAGACCCCTGCCCTGTACCGCCTGCTGGAGCGCAGCCGGATCGATGCCAGTGCGGCTACCAAGGCTGCCAAGAACACGTACAAGCGCCCGCGTCCGTTCATGGTCAACGGCGAGCCGACCTGCTCGCCGAAGGATGAAGAGGGTCTGCGCAGCAACGGCTCCTACCCGTCCGGCCACACCTCGATCGGCTGGGCATGGGCATTGATCCTGTCGGAGATCGCACCGGACCGCGCCGATGCCATCCAGGCCCGCGGCCGCAACTACGGCGAGAGCCGCCTGGTGTGCAACGTGCACTGGCAGAGCGACATCCTCGAAGGCCGCTTCATGGCTGCGGCCGCCGTCGCCCGCCTGCATGACAATGCCGCGTTCAACAAGGATCTGCTGGCGGCACGCAGGGAAATCGCTGCCGCACGCAAGGCCGGCCTGCACTCCAGTCGCGACTGCGCCACCGAGAACGCGGTGCTGAAGGTGCGCCCGCAGAGCGCGCTGTAAGCCATGCCTCTGTAGAGCCGAGCCATGCTCGGCTCAGAGCAGCCGAGCACAGGCTCGGCTCTACAGGAAGCAGAAAACAGAAGGGCCGGCTTTGCGCCGGCCCTTCTTCATTGCATTACCGCAGCAACCGCATCAGAACTTCGCGGTGAACTCCACGCCCCAGGTACGCGGCTCGTTGAGGAAGCCGGTCAGGTTGTTGAAGTCGATCGCGCCGACCACGCGGGTCTGGTTGGTCAGGTTGCGGCCGAACACGGCCACGTCGTACTGGCCGTAATCCCAGTTGTAGCCCAGGCGCAGGCCCCCCTCCAGCGAGCTGCGGCCTCGGAACTCCGGCGACTCGTAGATGAAGAAGTTGACCGCGCTGCGGTAGGCCCAGTCGGTGTAGGCATACAGCTCGCTGCCATCGCTGAGCGGGAAGCCCACGCGCAGGGTCGCGTTGTGGATCCACTTCGGCGCCTGCGGCAGCGGATTGCCGTTGACCAGCGCGTAGGTGCCGCCATTGATGATGGTGGTCGGATCGGTGATGGTGCAGCCGCCGCCGCAGATCGCCACCGCCAGGTTCTTGTCCTTGATCTCGGTGTCGTTGTAGCTGCTGCCGAAGGTCAGCAGGACGTTGTCGGCCAGGTAGGCCTCCAGGTCCAGCTCCACGCCCTGGCCGATGGTCTTGTCGGCGTTGAGCAGGGTGGCGGTGTTGTTGCCGCCGCCGACGGCGATCAACTGCTGGCCGTCCACGTCATAGCGGAACACGCTGAAGCCCAGGCGTGCGCGACGCTCGAACAGATCGGCCTTGATGCCGGCTTCGTAGGAGATCACTTTCTCCGAATCGGCCTGCGACAGGCCCGGCGCGAATGCCAGGCGGCCCTGGATCGACGGCGCGCGGAAGCCCTTGGCCACGCGGGCATAGGCATTGACGTTGTCGGTCAGCTTGTACACGCCGCTGACATCCCAGCTGACGTCGTTGACGTCGGTGTTGGCCAGGTACGGGCCGCTGACCGGCGTGCCGCCCGGCGTCTGCTGCAGCACGCTGGCGCTGAAGTCCTTCTTGTCCTGCGTGTAGCGCACGCCGGCACGCAGCTTGAAGCGGTCGGTGACATCGAAGTCGCCCGAGGCGAACACCGCCCACGCCTTGTTGCGCTGCTGCTGCACGACGTGGCCGGTCTGCGGGTTGCCCGGCGTCAGCGAGTCGTAGTTGAAGTTGTTGATGGTGACGTCTTCATCGAAGTAGAAGACGCCGGCCTGCCAGTCGAAGCGACCCCATTCGTTGGATTCCACGCGGAATTCCTGGGTCCACTGGCGGTGGTGCGGCAGGCCGTCGGCCGACTCGGACGGGAACGGGATCAGGCCCGGGCCGGAATTGCCTGCACCCAGGAACGCAGCGCCGTAGCCACCATCGATGTCGCCGCGGTTGAGCGATTCGGCGGTCTCATAGCCGGTGATCGAATGCAGGGTCACCGAACCGAGGTTCCACTGCAGGCGCGCGCTGCCGCCCCAGGTTTCCAGGTCGGAGAAGTTGACGCCGTCATTGGCGACCTTGTCGCGGTCGAAGTTCTCGACCAGCGAATTGCCGCCCTTCTCGATGATGTTGGCGCGGAACAGGCGGGCGGTGCCGTTGAGCTTGCGCTTGTGCAGGTTGAACAGTGCTTCGAAGTCATCGCCTTCGTACAGGAACTGCACGCGGCCGGCGGCTTCGTCATAGCCCTCGAAACCACTGTTGGGCGCACCGGCGCGGGTGTTGTCGACCCAGTCGTCGCGACGCTGGTAGATGGCCGACACGCGTGCGGACCAGCGGTCGGTCAACGGACCGCCGTAGGCACCCTGCACGTTCCAGCTGTTGTAGGTGCCATAGCCCACGCGCACGTAGCCATCGGCATCCTGCGACGGACGCGCCGAATCGAACTTGACCACGCCGGCCGGGGTGTTGCGCCCGAACAGCGTGCCCTGCGGACCGCGCAGCACTTCCACACCGGCCAGGTCGAACAGCGGGAAGCCCTTCAGCAGCGGGCTTTCCTGCACCACATCGTCGTACACCAGCGAGACCGGCTGCGATGCATTGAGGTCGAAATCGGTGTTGCCCAGGCCGCGGATGTAGAAGCGCGGGAAGGCACGGCCGTAGGAAGACTCGATGTTGAGGCTCGGCACGCGCGCAGCAAGGAAGCGGATGTCATCGCCCGCCGAACCGAGCACGTCGAGCTTTTCGCCCTGGATCGCACTGATCGCAACCGGTACGTCCTTGGCGTTCTCGACGCGACGCTGTGCAGTCACCTGCAGCGCATCGAGGGCGACCGGATCCTTGGCGGCGGGGGTTTCCTGGGCGGCTGCTACCAGCGGCAGCAGGGCGGAAAGAGCGACAACGAGCGGGCGCGCGACCGGAGAGCGGCCACGGGAAGTACGGGTCGGAGACATGGCGGTAGGCTGTGTTTGGAGGGGTGGTAAAACGGCGCTACCAGATAATTGTTGCAATACAGCACCTCCCCCGCAAATGCCGATCGTTCATGGCCGCCTCCCGCGCCGCCGGAAGCTGCCGCTAGACTCGGGGTTTTCCCCCGCAACGGACCTGCTGCGATGACCCAGTGGTACTTCCATGCTCCCGGCCAGGCCGACCGTGTCGGTCCGTTCGACGAGGAGGCCGCGCGCCGCTTCGCACAGGCCAATCCACGCGCGTTGGCCTGGTGCCAGGGCATGACAGGGTGGACACCGGTGTCCGAAATCGTCGCCCTGCAGCAGGCCAGCACCGCCACGGCAGTTCCGCCGCCGATGCCCGCAGCCATGGCCGCAACCGCAACTGCGTCCACCGGCAGCCGTGCCGACCGCATCGACTTCCGCATCGTCGGCCATGAAATGCAGTTCGTGGAAATCGAACTGGACCCCGGCGAGGGTGCGGTGGCCGAGGCCGGCGCGTTGATGTTCAAGGACGCTTCGGTGCAGATGGATACCGTCTTCGGCGGCGGTGCACGCGGTGGCCAGGGCAGCGGTTTCATGGACAAGGTGATGGCCGCCGGCAAGCGCGTGCTGACCGGTGAGAGCCTGTTTGCCACCGTCTACACGCAGACCGGCCAGGGCCGCGGCAAGGTCGCCTTCGCGGCGCCCTATCCCGGTACCGTGCTGGCGATGAAGCTGGACCAGCACGGCGGGCGCCTGATCTGCCAGAAGGACAGCTTCCTGGCCGGCGCGCGCGGCGTGCAGATCGGCGTGCAGTTCCAGCGCAAGATCATGACCGGCCTGTTCGGTGGCGAGGGCTTCATCATGCAGAAGCTGGAAGGCGACGGCTGGGTGTTCATCCATGCCGGCGGCTGCGTGGTCGAGCGTGAGCTGGCCGCCGGCGAACGCCTGGATGTCGATACCGGCTGCATCGTCGCCTATCACCCGACGGTGGACATGGACGTGCGCCGGGTCAAAGGCATCCGAAGCGTGCTGTTCGGTGGCGAGGGCGTTTTCCTGGCCACCCTGACCGGGCCGGGCAAGGTCTGGCTGCAGTCGCTGCCGTTCTCGCGCCTGGCCGGCCGCATGTGGATGGCCGCGCCGCAGGGCGGCGGCAAGAGCCGTGGCGAGAGTTCGCTGCTGGGCTGAGCGGGACGGAGGCTGGACGGCGCGCCGGTTCTGACCGCGGGATATCGGTAGGTGCCGACCTTGGTCGGCACTGGATTGTGCAAGCGCCGGCCAAGGTCGGCATCTACCGCCCGCATTTCATGAATGGGGAGTCGCCCCACCCTGCCCGCTCCGCCACGCCTTCGGTATGCTGGCGCCCTTTCCTGAATCCGGCGCCGCGAGCGCACTGCCGATGAGCCTGTTCCGCCCCCGTGTGCTGCTGTCCGTCGCCCTGCTCGGCCTGCTGGCCGGCTGCGGTGGTGAAGAGGTCCGCCCCACCCCGCCCGCGCAGCCCACCCTGGTGCCGCAGGCCAAGCCGGTGAAGATCGGCATCGCACTCGGCGGCGGCGCGGCCAAGGGCTTTGCGCATATCGGCGTGATCAAGATGCTCGAGGCCAACGGCTTCGAACCGGTGGTGGTGTCCGGCACCAGTGCCGGCAGCGTGGTCGGCGCCCTGTATGCCAGCGGCATGGATGCCTTCCAGATGCAGAGCAAGGCGGTGGCGCTGGATGAAGCCAGCATCCGCGACGTACGCCTGTTCTCCGGTGGCCTGGTGCAGGGCCAGAAGCTGCAGGACTACGTCAACGAACAGGTGGCCAACCGCCCGGCCGAGCGCCTGAAGAAGCCGTTCGCTGCCGTCGCCACCCAGCTGGAAACCGGCGAGCGCTCGATCTTCGTGCGCGGCAACGTCGGTCAGGCGGTGCGCGCTTCCAGCAGCATCCCGGGCGTGTTCGAGCCGGTGAAGATCGGTGGCCGCAATTACATCGACGGCGGCGTGGTCAGCCCGGTGCCGGTGGATGCCGCGCGCCAGCTCGGCGCCGAGTTCGTGATCGCCGTGGACATCTCCAGCAAGGCCAGCGGCAAGGCGCCGACCGGCATGCTCGGCATCGTCAACCAGTCGATCTCGATCATGGGCCAGCGCCTGGGCGAGCAGGAACTGGCACGCGCGGACATCGTGATCCGGCCGAAGGTGCTGGACATCGGCGCCGCCGATTTCAGCCAGCGTGGCACCGCCATCCTGGAAGGCGAGAAGGCCGCGATGGCGGCGATGCCGCAGATCCGCGCCAAGATCCAGCAGCTGCAGAAGGCCCGCGCCGCCGCATTGGCACCGGCACCGGTGGCTGCACCGAAGTGCGACGAGCCTTCGCGCCTGGGCAAGCTGATGGGCCGCAAGGAAAAGTGCTGAAGCACGCGGATTGAACGACCGTCGCGGTCAGCGCCGCGGCGGTGGGTAGCCACTGGCCAGGCGTCGCTGCCGGCGCCGCTCATCGACCGCCCGGTCATGCCGCTGTGCGCTCAGCTGCAACTGCTCCATCGCGTCCCCCGGCAGCCACAGCTGCTGCTGGGCACGGGTGATCGCCACGTAGGCTGCGCGCACCGGGCTGTGCAGCGCGCGCGCATCATGGCCGCTGTCGAAGCAGCACGGCGCCATGGACACCGTGGCGAACTGCAGGTTCTTGGCATGCTGCGCCAGGCACAGCACGATGCTGGCCTCGCCCGCATCGACCAGCTGCCCGAGCAGACGCTGCAACGCCGCAGCATCGAAGCCACCGGCAAACAGCGCGGGAATGTCCGCCTGTCCACGCTTGGCGCAGACCTGCACGAAGCTTTCCCAGCGTTGTCCGGGGCCGCCACCGGCGGCGCTGCGCCATGCGTCGATCGGGCCATCCACCTCTTTCAACAGCGCCTGCCGCGACGCCGGATGCAGATGCACGCGCGCGCCGCGGGCGACCAGCGCGTTGGCTTCCAGCAGCATCCGCCACAGGCTGCCGTACACGCGGGCGCCGGTGCTGGGTACCACCGACCAGTCGTCATAGCGGCGCAGGCCGGTGGCGCGGTCGCTGGCCCCCATGAACGGTGCCGGCTCGCCGAGATCGTCCAGCGCCAGCGACTGGTTGACCAGCGCATCGACCTGGCGCCCCTGGCGCACCGACTGGTGCATCTCCAGCGTTTTCGCCGATGACCAGCGCTGTACGCGTCCGCTCAGCCGTTGATGCGGATCGCCCAGGCTGACCACGCCGGGCGCGTGGGTGGCCAGCAGCTGTTTCCATGCCGGGCTGAGATCGTGCGCCTCATCGACCAGCACCATGCCCAGCGACACCGGCAGCGGCACGCCACGCAGCGCCAGCCATTTGCCGATATGCCCGGCATCCAGCCGCAGGCAGCCGCCCTTCTGAACGACCGCATCGAACATGCAGCGCCAGACGAACTCCGTGGCCGCAATGAACGGCGTGGCTTCCAGCTGCGCTGCGGCCAGCGAGCGCTGGAAATGCCAGGCCTGCAGGTTCGGCGCTGACGATGCGCACCAGCGGTTGATGGCGTCCAAGGCGATCATCAGCACCTGGTCCGGCCGGCGCGTGCCGATGGCTGGCAAGCCGAGGCGGGCAGCCGCTTCGCGCAGGGTCAGCGTGCTCTGCCGGTAGGTCGGTACGAAGCCGCCGGTCAGGCCGTTGGCGGCAGCGTGGCGGGCGATCGCGTTGGCGAACTCGATCTGGGTCAGCAGGCGCGTGCCGGCGTCAGCCGGCAGCCGCGCGCGGAATGCCTCGACCTGGCCACGCGTAGGCGCCACGTAGGTGTAACGGCCCGGGCGCGCCTGCAGCAGCGCCAGCACCAGATGGCCCTTGCCGGTGCCGGCGTAGGCCTGCAGGTCGATCAGCTCATCGGGATTGGCCGCGATCGCACGCAGCACGCGTGCCTGTTCGGAGGTGAACAGGCCGTTGTGCTGGGTCGCGTGCGTCGTCTGTTCGTCATCGCCGGCGTCTTCGTCATCGCCTTCGGCGAGCGATGTCGCCGGGAAATGGATCGTGTGCTCTTCCAGGGTGATCCTGCAGGCCGCCTGGAAGTCCGCGCCGGGATATGCGTGCGGCGACACGGCCAGCACCGCCCCCATCACCTCGTCCGGTGCCAGCAGCACGTCCTGCGCGGCCAGCACGCCCAGCCAGGCCTCCAGCGCACGCGCATCCTGTCCAGCGCTGGCCGCGAGCTGTGCCTGCGCAGCATGGCCATCATCCGCAGCGAACAACGCACAGGCATCGTGCAGCACGCGCTGCAGCTGGGCGGCCGGTTGCTTCTGCCGGCGACACAGCATGGCCACCAGCAGGCCGGCCTGCTCCAGCGGGGTGTCCGGCGGCGTACCGTCGGTCAGGTGCCGCAGCAGGCTCTGCTCGCGCAGCGGAAGGAACACCAGGGAAGACGTCGAGGATGGGGTATCAGACATACCGGAGCCAGAGGGAATCACTGCGCTGCCTGCATGTTGACGGCCGCCGCGGGGCACGATGCTCGGCCAGTGCACGCGCGCCGTCAAACATCACGGCGCCCCGCTCATTCAAGCTGCGACAACGGCAATGCCTGGAAACCCTTCACCGTGCGCAGCACGAAGCTGGAATTGGCGTCGGCCACGCCACCGGCGTTGAGCAGCCTGTCCAGCAGGAAACGCGAGAAGTGCTCCAGATCGCGCACATAGACATGCAGCAGGTAGTCCATGTCGCCGGTCAGGGCGTGGCAGGCCACCACTTCATCCCAGGCCTGCACGCTGTCGACGAAGTGCCCGATCGCGGCCTGGTCATGCTTTTCCAGCTGCACGCGCACGAAGGCCTGCAGCCCCAGGCCGAGCCGGCGCGGCTCCAAGCGCGCGCCATAGCCGACGATCACCCCTTCGCTTTCCAGCCGCTGCAAGCGACGCAGGCAGGCCGACGGCGACAGGTTCACCCGTGTCGCCAGCTCGGCGTTGGTGGCGCGACCATCACGCTGGATTTCGGCCAGCAGACGTATATCCGTGCGATCGAACTGGACTTCTCCGGCCATTGTTGCCCCGCAACATGGTGAGTACGCAATGATATTGCGCCAAAGCGGCTGATCCGCGCAACTTTTGCAACCCTGTTGCGCGCCCCCTGCCCTAGCATCAACGGTATCCCGTCAAGGAGTCTTCCATGGACCTCGCCCAGCCCCGCCGCGTCGAACACCAGCAGACCGACAAGGGCTACGTGCCGGTGTACACCACCGCGCTCGTCGAGCAGCCGTGGGACACCTATACCGCCGACGACCACGCCACCTGGAGCACGCTGTACCAGCGCCAGCGCGAGCTGCTGGTCGGCCGCGCCTGCCAGGAATTCCTGGATGCGCAGGACGAGATGGGCATGAGCGCGCACATGATCCCGCGCTTCGACCAGCTCAACGAAGTGCTCGGTGCGGCCACCGGTTGGACACTGGTGGGCGTGGAAGGCCTGCTGCCGGAGCTGGATTTCTTCGATCACCTGGCCAACCGCCGTTTCCCGGTCACCTGGTGGATCCGTCGCCCCGACCAGATCGACTACATCGCCGAACCGGATCTGTTCCACGACCTGTTCGGCCACGTGCCGCTGCTGATGAACCCGGTGTTCGCCAACTACATGGAGGCGTACGGCCGTGGTGGCGTCAAAGCGCACGCGATCGGCCCCGAGGCGCTGCAGAACCTGACCCGCCTGTACTGGTACACGGTGGAGTTCGGCCTGATCGACACGCCCGAAGGCATGCGTATCTACGGTGCCGGCATCGTCTCGTCGAAGGGCGAATCGCTGTACTCACTGGAGTCGGCGGCACCGAACCGCATCGGTTTCGACCTGCAGCGCATCATGCGCACGCGCTACCGCATCGACACCTTCCAGAAGACCTACTTCGTCATCGACAGCTTCGAACAGCTGATGCAGGCGACGTCGCCGGACTTCACCCCGATCTACGCCGCGCTGGCCGACCAGGCGCACCTGCCGGCCGGCGATGTGCAGGACGACGACCGCGTGTTCCAGGCCGGTACGGGCGAAGGCTGGGCTGATGGTGGGGATGTGTGAGTAGGCAGCAGAGGTCCGGCTGAACTTCAAAAGCGTCTGCAGCTTTTGAAGTTTAAGGGGCCTGGTTCAGGCCTCCGGTATCCTGCAGGCCATGACCGATGTGTTTACCGACCTGCGGGTTACCGACGTTGCCTTCAACGACGACTTCGTCCTGTTGACCCTGGCCGATGGCCGCCACACCCGGCAGCCGCTGCGCTGGGCGCCAGCCCTGTTCGAAGCCAATGCCGAACAACGTGCGCAGTGGGTCACCACCGCCGACGGACTGGGCGTGAACTGGCCGGCGCTGCTGCCGGCGCAGGAGCGCGGCGTGGTCGATGTTCCGAACCAGGTGTGGGATGACCGCTATGAAGCCGCCCTCGCCCGCCTGCAATCGCATGCCTGGTCGCTCGATGCGCTGTCTGACGAAGACCAGCAGCTGGTCGCGCTGTGGCGCATGGAAGCAGACATAAACAACGGCGGCTTCATGCAGTTCCTGTGCAACTGGGGCGACCCCACCTGCCAGCTGGCGCTGCGCGCATTGCAGGCGATGGGCGCAACACAGACGCACACGATCCTGGCGGGCATGCGCGGGCTGCTGGATCGTCTGGAAGACGACCCGGCGATCAAGGAACTGACCGACCTGTACGGCGCGATGAGCGAAGACGAGCAGCAGGCGCTGGAGGCGTTCGAGGACGCCTACTACGCCCGCCCGGAAGACCTTGCGCGATTGGGCCTGAAGCATTTCGGCGCGGAACCGTTGTAGAGCCAAGCCGAGCATGGGCTCGGCTCTACAGATAAGCGCAGACCCGTGTAGAGCCGAGCCCACGCTCGGCTGCTTTTCAGCTACCGCGGGTACGCCAGCAGCACCACCAGATCCTCTTCGCCCACCTGTTGCAGCGCATGCGCGCTGCCCTTGCGCGTCAGCAGCGCATGACCCGCACGCACATCATGCTGCTTCCCATCCAGCACATAGCTGCCCTGCCCGCTCACGATGTAATAGATCTCATCCTTGTGCTGCGGATGCAGGCCGATGCCCGCGCCCTTGTGCAGCACACGCTTGCGCAGCACGAATGGCAGGCCCTGCGCATCGGCGAAGAACGGATACGCCGTGGTCGGCCCGGCGCCGCCGTGCGGGCCCGGTTGCGCACGCGCCAGCGTGTCCTCGTGCACCACCTGCGAGGGTCGCGCAGGATCGTCACCCTGCCCTGCACCCGTCACATCGCAGTCGATATCACGCACCAGTGCCGGCTGCAGCGTCGGCAACACCAGCACCGCTTCGCGCAGCACCAGGCACGCCACCGCAGTGGCACCGGCCGCGCTGAAGTGCGTGCCATCGGCCTTGTTCTGCTCGGGCACGAACAGGAAGTACGGACGCGCGCCGTGCTCGCCCAGTGCGCGGATCCAGCGCATGCTGCGTTCGTTGAGGTCGATCAGCGCGACGTGTTCGCGTGCGGCCAGCTGCTGCATGGCCAGCGTGTAACGCGCATGCGTATCCAGCAGCGAACCGAAGTCGTACAGCAGCCGCGCCACCGGCGTGACCAGCACCGGTGTGGCGCCCTTGTCACGCGCTAGCTGCACGTAACGCATCAGCAGCTGTGGATAGTCGCTGTCCGGATCGGTGTAGCGCGTGGGATCTTCGAACTTCGCGTCGTTGTGGCCGAACTGGATCAGCAACACATCGCCACGACGTAGTTCGGCGGCAATCGCATCCAGGCGCCCTTCGTCGATGAAGCTGCGCGTGCTGCGCCCGCCCTTGGCGTGGTTGTGCACTTCGAAACGCGCCGGGTCCAGATAGCTCTGCAGCATCTGTCCCCAGCCGGCCTGCGGCGCGCGATCGGGGCCGTATTCGGCAGCGGTGGAATCACCGGCAATGAACAGCCGCACCGGTGCCGCATGCACGGCGCTGCACGACAGCAACAGCAGCAACAACAGCCTTCGCATCGCCAGCCCCCTGTAGAGCCGAGCCACGCTCGGCTGTTTTTTGATCAGAGCGCGACAGCCGAGCATGGGCTCGGCTCTACAGATCCGTGCGCGTCAGCGCGCCAACCAGCCACCATCGACCGGCAGCACTGCGCCGTTGACGTAGTCCGACGCCGACGAGGCCAGGAACACCGCCGCACCGGCCAGATCTTCCGGGTTGCCCCAGCGACCGGCCGGAATGCGCTCCAGAATCGCCTTGTTGCGGTCTGCATCGGCGCGCAGCGCGGCGGTGTTGTCAGTAGCCATGTAGCCCGGCGCGATCGCGTTGATGTTCACGCCCTTGCCAGCCCACTCGTTGGCCAGCAAGCGGGTGATGCCGGCGATGCCGCTCTTGCTGGCGGTGTACGACGGCACGCGGACGCCGCCCTGGAACGACAGCATCGAGGCGATGTTGATGATCTTGCCGCTGCCCTGGGCGATGAAATTGCGGCCGGCGGCCTGCGAGATGAAGAAGGCGGACTTGATGTTGACGTTCATCACGTCGTCCCAGTCCTGCTCGCTGAAGTCCACCGCATCGGCACGACGGATCAGGCCGGCGTTGTTGACCAGGATGTCCAGCCTGCCGAGGCCCTCGATGGTTTCGCGCACCACGCGCTCGACCGGCTCGATGCTGATCAGGTTGGCTTCGATGGCCAGGCAGCGGCGGCCCAGCGCGGTGATCTTCTCGATGGTTTCAGTGGGCGGGGCGATGCCGGCCACCGCGACATCGGCGCCGGCGGCAGCCAGTGCCACCGCGATACCCTGGCCCAGGCCGGTATTGCCACCGGTTACCAGAGCGACTTTTCCTTCCAGGCTGAAGGGATTGGTCATTGCGTATGCGTTCCTTGGTAGAGGCGTGCGTGATGCAGGCAAGCGACCACCGCACAGCGTGCGCGGTGGCCTGTCAGTGCTTACTTGAGCTGGCAGATGTCCAGCACGTGCATGTCGGTGTAATCCAGGTTCTCGCCACCCATCGCCCAGATGAAGGCGTAGTTGCTGGTACCGGCACCCATGTGGATCGACCACGGCGGCGACACCACCGCTTCGTTGTTCTGGATGACGATGTGGCGCTGTGCGTCCGGCTCGCCCATGAAGTGGTAGACGCGGTCGCTGTCGCCCAGGTCGAAGTAGAAGTAGACCTCGCTGCGGCGGTCGTGCAGGTGCGGCGGCATGGTGTTCCACACGCTGCCCGGCTTGAGCACGGTCAGGCCCAGCAGCAGCTGCGAGGACTGGCAGGTGGCCGGCACGATGTACTGGTAGATGGTGCGCTCGTTGCTGGTTTCCAGCGCGCCGCGATCGAGTGCAACCGCGTCCTTGATCGACAGCTGCTTGGTTTCAAAGCGCGCATGGGCCGGGGTCGAGGCCAGGTAGAACTGCGCCGGGTTGGCGGCATCCTGCGAAGCGAAGACGACGTCCTTGCTGCCCATCGCCACGTACAGGCCATCCTTCGGCCCCAGCGTGTACACGGTGCCATCGACGGTGACCGTACCGGTGCCGCTGCCGACGTTGATGATGCCCAGCTCTCGGCGCTCCAGGAACGGATGGCCGGCGGCGGAGGCCGGTTCGGTCTGCGCGGGCAGGGCCAGCGGGCCGTTGACCGGCGCGGCGCCGCCCAGCACGAAGCGCTCGTAGTGGGTGTACTTCAGGGTCACCGCATCGGCGTTGAACAGGCCATCGAGCAGGTACAGCTCGCGCAGCTGATCGTTGCTGGCGCCCTTGATGGCATCGGGATGGGTGGCGTAATGGGTCTTGCAGTACATGGCTTCTCCAGAGCAGGGGGCGGGCCGATGGTTCGGCCCCGGCACGGTTCACGGTCGATTCTAGCCAGACAGGAAACCGGTGTCATTTTGCGCCGCACGATACCGGTCAGGCGGCTTCGGCGGGGTGGGACCTCTTGAAAGGTGTCGCAAGCAAGCTGGCGACCTACAGGACTGATTCCTTCGGAATCAGTCCTCCGGCGGTTGGCAGGAATCGCGCACGATCAGGTGCGGACGTACGCTGGCGATCTGCAGCGCAGGCTGGCCTTCGGGCTGGATCAGCATCGCCGCTGCGGTGCGGCCGGTATCGCGGGTATGCCGGCGCACCGAGGTCAGCGACGGCCACAGGCGCGAGGCCAGCGGGCTGTCGTCGTAGCCGACGATGGACAGCTGGCGCGGAATGTTGATGCCCGCGCGCAGTGCAACCTTGTAGATGCCGGCGGCCATTTCATCGTTGCCGGTGAAGATGGCGGTCGGCCGACGCTTGCCCAGCAGCAGTTTCTCGGCGGCGGCCACACCGGATTCGAAGGTGTAGCCGGCCTCGATGATGCGATCCTTCGGCAGCTCGATGCCACGCTGCGACAGCGCCTCGATGAAGCCGGCGGTGCGTTCGTGCGCCGAGCGGTAGGCACTCGGGCCGGTTACCAGGGCGATATCGCGGTGGCCAAGCGAAAGCAGGTAATCGGCCGCTTCGGCGGCACCATCGCGGTCGTGGGTGACCACCATCTGCGAGGTTTCATCCAGCGGCAGCGCCGCCACGCGGGTGAAGCGGCAGCCGATCTCGTCCAGCATGTCCGCCAGCGCCTGGTCTTCGGACGCACGCGGCACCAGGATCACCCCATGCAGCTTCTGCTGCTGGGCGAAGCGGCGCACGCCGTCGATGTAACCCGGGCTGCGACTGTCGCAGGGGTGCACCACCAGTTCGAAGCTGGAGCCACGCAGCGCATCCAGCGCGCCGTACTGCATGTCCACGATGTACTGCGCGGTGGGATTGTCGTAGACCATGCCGATCAGGAACGAGCGGCGGAAGGCCAGGCCACGGGCCAGCGGGTCGGGGGTGTAACCGACCTCGCGCATCAACGCTTCCACCTTGTCGCGCGTGTCCTTGCGCACCAGCGGCGAGTTGTTGATGATCCTTGAAACCGTTTTCTTGGATACACCCGACAGTCGCGCGATGTCATTGATCGTGGCTGCCTTGCCCTTTGCCAATGCCGGCGTAGCGGCATCGTTCTTGTTGCGCACTGACATGTAGTGAACCCGATAAGCCTGGGGATTCCAGCGCGCGCTCAGTCCAGCGCGCGATAGCGGAAGCTGCGGAAGGTTACCGCACCGTTGCCGGCCGCATACAGCGCCGGTTTCAGTGCCAGGAACTTGCCGGCCACATTGTGATGGTAACCGGACACTTCCATCTGAACCGGATACTTCTGCCAGCGCTGGCCATCGGCGCTGGAGTGGATGGTGACGATGTGGCGGTTGTTGGTCACCCGCAGCCAGAGCCGGCCGCCCTTGGCACTGGCCGCCAGCCGGGTGGGGCGCTCCTCGCCGTAGCGGTGCATGACGAACTGCTCGCCATTGCTTCCCACGCCCACGTACAGGCGGTCGCTGTAGAACAGCAGGGCACCGCCGACCGCGCCGGGGGCGATCTCCATCTGCACCTCGAACTGGTACGCCGGGTCGCCGGCGATGGTGGTCAGTGGCGAGGCATCGCGCGGCGTGCTGCCCTTGCCCTGCAGCACCAGGCCGTCGCCGCTGAAGCGCAGGCGCCGGTATTCATCCACCGCCGGGTTGAAGAACGCCCACTGCGGGCCGAGCGTGCGGCCGTTGAAATCATCGGACAGGGCCATCCCGTGCGGCGTCAGCGCGCTGCCCGATGGCTTGCGCAGCGGCTGCCCGAGGTCCCCGCCCTTGGCCACGAACCAGCCATCGGCGGTCCACTCGATCGGCTCCAGCAGGGCCTGCCGGCCCAGCGTCCAGAAGCCGTTCTCGTAGCCGTGGTACATCATCCACCAGCGGCCGTCGGTGCCTTCGATCACCGTGGCGTGCCCGCGCGACCACCACGGTTCAGCGGCCGACTGCGTGCGCATGATCGGGTTGTTCGGCGCGTTCACCCAGGGGCCGTGGATCGAGCGCGAGCGCGCGGTGATCACCATGTGCCCGGTCGGTGGGCCGGCAGTGCCGCCCACCGCAGTGGTCATGTAGTACCAGCCATCGCGGAAGTGGATCTTCGGCCCTTCCTGCGCGTACGCCTCCACGTCCCAGCTTTCCGGGTAGCGCCAGCCGTCGTACACGTGCTTCGGCGTACCCACCACGCTCAGGCCGTCATCGGCCAGCTGCACATAGTCGCCACCGCTGAGGAACAGGTAACGCTTGCCGTCTTCACCCACCGCATGGCCGGGGTCGATGTAGCCGCCCAGGCCGATGTCGATCGGTGCGCTCCAGGGGCCGGTGATGTCATCGGCCCAGACCACGAAGTTGCTGCGGCGCTCACCGGTGCGCGCCGGGAAGTAGATGAAGTAGCGTCCGTGGTGCTTGACGATGTCCGGCGCCCAGATCGCGCCCACGTTCTGCGTGATCGCATGGCCGAGCGGCTGCCAGTTGACCAGGTCGCGCGAGTGCCAGATCGGCAGGCCGGGGTAGGCGTCGAACGAAGACAGGGTGAGGTAGTAGTCCTCGCCGTCCTTCAGCACCGACGGATCGGGCCTGTCACCAGGCAGCACCGGGTTGAGGAAGGTGCCGTTGCCAAGGTCAGCCTGGCGCTGCTGCTCGATGCCGCGCTTCCACTGCGCGGGCGCGGGATCGGCAGCCAGTGCAGGCAGCGCAGCCAGCAGCAGGCCGAGCACGGCAGTTGCAGCAGCGCGGTGCAGGGTGTGTGTCATGGGAGCGCCTCCGCTCATCAGGCGCGCAGCGCGGCGGGCAGCCACAGCGACAGCGACGGGAAGAAGGTGACGATCAGCAGCACGCCCAGCGCGGCGAACCAGAACGGCCAGATGGTGCGCATGCTCTGGCCGACGCTGATCTTGCCGATGGCGGTGCCGATGAACAGCACCGAGCCTACCGGCGGGGTGACCAGGCCGAGGCCGCCGGTCAGCACCAGCACCAGGCCGAAGTGGATCGGATCGATCCCATAGGCCTTGGCCACCGGCAGGAAGATCGGCGTGCAGATCAGGATCATCGGTGCCAGGTCCATGAAGGTACCCAGCAGCAACAGCATCACCACGATCATCAGCAGCACCATGAACTGGCTGTGCGCGAACGACTGCAGGAAGTCCACCGCCGCCGCCGGCACCTGCAGGTAGGCCAGCAGCCAGCCGAACACCGCCGCAGTGGCGATCACGAACAGGATCACGCCGGTGCTGCGCGCGGCATGGATGACGGTGTCGAAGAACTCGCGCCAGCGCAGTTGCCGGTACAGCACGGTGGTGACCAGCAGGGCGTAGACAACGGCGATGGCCGCGCTCTCCACCGCGGTGAAGATACCGGCGCGGATACCCACAAAGATCAGCGCCACCAGGCCCAGGCCGGGCAGGGCGGAGACGATGCGCAGCAGCACCGCGCGCCAGCCCGGGAACACTTCCACGCCATAGCCACGGCGACGCGCGACCACATAGCCGGTGATCATCAATGCCAGCGTCATCAGCAGCGCCGGCACGATGCCTGCGGCGAACAGATCGGCGATCGACAGGCCACCACCGGCAGCGGCCGAGAACAGGATCAGGTTGTGCGATGGCGGCACCAGCAGCGCCACCAGCGCGGCGGTGATGCTGACGTTCACCGCGAAGTCGCGGTCGTAGCCGCGCTTGACCATCTGCGGAATCATCGTGCCACCCACGGCCGAAACATCGGCGATGGCCGAGCCGGACACGCCGCCGAAAAACAGCGAGGACAGGATCGACACCTGGCCCAGGCCGCCACGCATGCGCCCCACCAGCGATGACGCCAGGGCGATCAGGCGTTCGGAGATGCCGCCGCGCATCATGATCTCGCCAGCGAAGATGAACAGTGGAATGGCGATCAGCGAGGCCGAACCGGTGCCGGCGGAGATCTGCTGGACCAGCACGATGCTGGGGATGTCCAGGTAGAGCAGGGTAGCCAGCGCGGCGGCGGCCAGCGCGTAGGCCACCGGCACGCCCAGCAGCAGCAGTGCGGCGAAAACAGCGAACAGGATGGTGATGCCCATGGATCAACGATCTCCTTCAGCGTCGGCGTCGGCTGGCGTGGCCTGCAGCGCCTTCCACGCACGGTTCAGTGCGAACAGCAGCATCAGCGCACCGCCCGCTGCCAGCGGCAGGTAGTTGATGCTCTGCGGCAGGTTGGCGCCGGCGGTCTTGATGTCCATGCCATCGAGCAGCAGGTCGGCCGACCAGAACGCGATGAAGCCACCCAGCACGGCCACCACCAGCTGGGTGAACACATCCACCGCCCGGCGCAGGCCGGCCCCCATGTAGGCGTGCAGCAGGAAGAAGCCGAAGTGGCGGTTGGTATGCACGCCGCAGGCCGCGCCCAGGCTCATCGCCGTGGCCAGCAGCAGCAGCGTCACCGGCTCGGTCCAGCTGGGCGAATCGTTGATCACATAGCGGGCAAACACCTGCCAGCCCTGCACCACCACCAGGCCCAGCAGCGCAGCCACGGCGATGTAGATGGCGATGTCGGCGATGCGGTCCAGCAGGCGCTGGCCGGGGCCGGCGGCGGCAATCGTCGTCTCGGTCATGGCAGTGTCCTCAAGCGGCAGCGCGGATGCGGGCGACCAGCGCGGCCAGCTCGGGTTGCTGCAGGTACTGCTGCAGCAGCGGCTGGGCGGCGGCGCGGAACGCGGGAAGGTCCACCTCGTTGGCTTTCACGCCAGAGGCCAGCACCGCGCGACGCGCGGCATCTTCGGACGCATCCCATTGCTCGCGCATCACCTTCACCGAGGCGCGTGCGGTCTCCAGCAGCAGCTGGCGATCGGCCGGCTGCAGGCGCTCGAAGCTGGCGCGCGACATCAGCAGCACGTCCGGCGCATACGAGTGATCGCTCTGCGACCAGTAATGCGCCGCCTCGAAATGGCGGCTGGAATGGAAGCTGCGCATGTTGTTCTCGGCACCGTCGATCATGTGCGTCTCCATGCCGGAGAACGTATCGCCCAGCGACATCGGCGTCGGGTTGGCGCCGAGCAGGCGCATCAGCTGGATGAAGATGTCCGAGGACGCCACGCGCAGTTTCAGCCCGTGCAGATCGCTGGGCTGCACGATGGGATGCTTGGTGTTGTAGAAGCAGCGCGCGCCGGAATCATAGATCGCCAGGCCGACCAGGTCGCGGCTCTCGAAACCCCGCAGCACCGCCTCGGCGATGCCGCCATCGAGTGCGGCGCGCTGGTGCGCCACCGACTCGAACACATACGGCAGGCACAGTGCCTGGGTCAGCGGAAATGCGTTGTTCAGCGCACCGGCATACACGCGGGTGATGTCGATGGCACCGAAACGGGCCATGTCGATCGCTTCCGATTCGCGACCGAGCTGGCCGGAATGGTATTGCCGCAGGCGCAGGCGACCGTTGCTTTCACGCTGCAGCGTTTCGCCGATCCACTTCACCGCGGTCACGGTGGGGTAGTCGGCCACATGCACATCAGTGGCGGTCAGCAGCTGGCCACCGTCGATGGCATCGGCGGGCCCGCGGCCACAGGCCGCGAGCATCGGGGTGGCCAGCGCAGCAGCGCCACCGGCCAGGAAGTGTCGTCGTGTGATCATCTGCGCCCTCCCGCGCGTGTTCACCGGATCGTGCGGCGGTTACCCGGCCGGCACGGCCCTGCAGGCAATCTCGCCGATGCCGGCAAACCGCACCAGCGCCGTCTGTCCTGCGGTGATGTCATGGATGCCGGTGGCGTTGCCGGTGGCGATCAGGTCGCCGCGCCGCAACGGCCGGCCGCGCAGTGCCGAACGGGACAGCGCGAACGCGTACGCCGCGCGCAGGCCACCGGGCAGGCGGGTCGCTCCGCCGGTGCCGACCACCTCGCCTTCGATCAGGGTTTCGGCGCGCAGGTCGGTCTCGTCGCGGGCAGTCCAGTCGGCGATCTCCGGCCCCAGCACCAGACCGTTGTTGTTGCCGAAGTCGGACACCACCACGCGCGGGCCGAGCTCGTTGATCGTCGCCAGCGGGCTGCTGGCCACTTCCACGCCGATGTACAGGCGCGCCGGCAGCGCTTCAGCCTGCTCGGGTGACCAGTGCAGCTGCGCGGCTGGAGCGTCCTCCAACAGCTCCAGCACGTACTCCGCCTCGACCGCGCCGAAGCCGCCGACGAACACCGGGATGTCCACTGTTCCACCGGTAGCATTTTTCAGCTGACGCGAGAAAACCGGGCCCAGCAGACGGTCGTCGCCGGATGCATCGCGGCGCTCGGCGGCGATGTAGCCGACCTTCCAGCCGACCACGTGGTCATCCCAGCTGGCGATGGCCAGATCCTGCACCTGGTAGGCAGCCACCAGGTCAGGCGGGACAAGGCCCGGGAAGCCGGGCAGGGCCTGGCCGGCGCGGCGCGCGGTGGTGAAGGCGTGGGCGATCGCGGCCGCATCGTCCGGCGGCGGCGTCTGCCCATGTATGCCGTGTTCGTTGCTCAAGAACGGTCTCCCTCTGGCGTTGTTGCACTGCCCATCGACAGCGTCTGCAGGAGGTGTATATGGTAAACCGGTGTCATCGTGCAAGCCGCAGCGCATCACGAGCGCTTGTCGGTGACCTCAGCCACTCTGTTGCCTCCCCGTTGGAGCCCTGCCCACCATGCGTTTTTCCCGTGTGCTGTTGTTGCTGACCGGCCTGCTGTTGGCCATCACTGCGTCCGCCGTCGATGCGCCGCTGCGCGCGGGCGAGCGGCTGGGCAAGGAGCTGGCTGGTGAACAGATACCCCTGTGGCCGACCGGGCAGGTGCCCGGTGAAATGGGCACTGCGCGGCCGGCGCGCGTGGTCGAGCGCAGCGATGATCCGGCCCACCCTGATCGCTTCATCGACCAGGTCGATGCGCCCTACCTGCTGGTGCACACGCCGGCCCACGGCAACGGCCGCGCGCTGCTGGTGATTCCCGGTGGCGGCTACCAGCGCGTGGTGATCGACAAGGAGGACAGCGCGCTGGTGCCGGAGTGGGTGGAGCGTGCCGGCTATACCCTGTTCGTGCTGCGCTACCGCCTGCCGCAGGCCGGCCGCGACCGCCAGGCGGCGCTGGCCGATGCGCAGCGCGCACTGCGCGTGGTGCGCGACCAGGCCGCGCGGCGCAGGCTGGATGCCGACAGCGTGTCGGTGATGGGCTTCTCCGCCGGTGGCCACGTCGCCGCACGGCTGGCCACCGGCTTCGATGCGCCGGTCTACCCACCGCGCGATGCCATCGACCGCCTCAGCGCGCGTCCCGCCCGCGCGGTGCTAGTGTATCCGGTGATCGACATGGGTCCGCATGCTCACAGCGGTTCACGCGGACGTCTGCTGGGCGAGCAGGCCGATGCGGCGCTGGCCGCGCAGTACTCGATGCAGCAGCACGTACGCGCGGACATGCCGCCGACGCTGCTGATCCATGCCAACGACGACCGCGTGGTCAGCGTGCACAACAGCGAGGTGATGGCGCAGGCGCTGGCCAAGGCGGGCGTCGAGCACGAACTGCATCTGTTCGCCCACGGCGGCCATGGCTTCGGCATGCGCATGCCGCCTGATTCAACGCTGGCCGTGTGGCCGCTGCTGGCACAACGCTGGCTGCAGGCGACGGAGGCCGCACCTTGAGCGCAGGGACGACCGACCTGCAGCGCCGTCGTTTCCTGCGCGACAGTGCACGCTGGGCGCTGGCCACCGCTACCCTCGCAGCACTTCCAGTATCCGCGATGCCTGGACCACGCGATGACACGCAGATCGTTGCGCGCGTCCGTGGCGGCCGCGTGCGTGGCCAGCGCGAGCACGGCGTGCACATGTTCCGTGGCCTGCGATATGGCGCCGACACTGCGGCCTACCGTTTCCAGCCGCCGCGCCGCGAGACGGGCTGGCGTGGCATCGCCGACGCCCTGGAATACGCCGCCTCTGCGCCCCAGACCGGAGCGGATGGTCCGGGCAGCGAAGATTGCCTGTTCCTCAACGTATGGACGCCAGCGCTCGGCGACGGCGGCAAGCGGCCGATCCTGGTGTACCTGCATGGCGGCGGCTTCAACAACGGTTCCGGCAGCGACCCGCTGTACGACGGCAGTGCGCTGTGCCGACGCGGCGACGTGGTGGTGGTCACCGTCAATCATCGCCTGAACACCTTCGGCTACCTGTACCTGGGCGCGCTGGGCGACCCGCGTTATGCGGCCTCCGGCAACGTCGGCCAGCTCGACCTGGTGCAGGCGCTGCAGTGGGTGCGGGAGCACGCCGCGGTGTTCGGTGGAGATGCCGGCAACATCACCGTGTTCGGGCAATCCGGTGGCGGCGCCAAGATCGCCACGCTGATGGCGATGCCCGCAGCGAAGGGGCTGTTCCAGCGCGCGTGGACGATGAGCGGGCAGCAGGTCACCGCGGCCGGCCCGCGTGCGGCGGCGCAACGCGCTTCGATTGCGATGGACGCCGTGGGCGCGCGTGACCTGCAGGCACTACTGCGCTTGCCAGCAGCCGACCTGTTGGACGCTACGCGCACACGCGATCCCTCGCGGGTGGAAAGCAGCGCGCTGTATTTCGGCCCGGTGCTGGATGAGGTGGTGCTGCCGGTGCATCCGTTCTGGCCACAGGCACCGGCGCAGTCCGCGTCGATTCCGATGGTGATCGGCAACACCCGCGATGAGACGCGCGCGTTTCTAGGCAACGACCCGGCCAACTTCACGCTGACCTGGGAGAGTCTGCCGGCGCAGCTGGAGAAGCAGCAGTTCGTCGATCTTTTACCTTCTGTGGTGATCGCAGAATATCGACGCCTGTACCCGCACTACACGCCGTCAGAGGTGTTCTTCGCCGCCACTACGGCCGGTCGTTCCTGGCGTGGTGCAGTGGAAGAACTGGAGGCGCGCGCCCGGCAGACATCGGGTGCCGCACCGACCTGGGCCTACCAGCTCGATTGGCCGTCACCGGTGGAAGAGGGACGTCTGCGCGCGTTCCACACGCTCGATATCCCGCTGGTGTTCGACAACGCCGGCCTGCCCGGTGCCCGCACCGGCGGTGGTGACGCCGCCATTGCACTGGCGGCGACGATGAGCGATGCCCTGATTGCGTTTGCACGTTCTGGTGATCCGAATCACGCAGGACTGTCGCAATGGGCCCCGTATTCACTGCCACAACGGCAGACGATGCTGTTCGATCGGCACAGCCGCGTGGTTGACGATCCACGTGCGGGAGAGCGTGCGCTCTATGCAAAAGTGCCCTTCGTGCAGCGCGGCACGCAGTGATGACACCGCGATGCAAACATTCTGTTAACCCGCCTCGGCTAGAGTCGGTTCATGGAAGCGATGTTCACGCCACCGCCGTTCGCCGGCCGCGAACGCTTGATTGCAGGGATCGACGGCGCTGTCTGCCTGGTCGATCCGAAGGCGATCACCGATGCGCTGCAGCGGGTGCTGCGCGAGGCCATCATCGATCCGCTGATCGAACTGCCGCCCTGTGTACGCCGTCCGGTGGATGGCCATTACGCGCGCCGTGAACTGCACCGCAGTCCTACGCTGGGCTACAGCGTCATTGCGATGTGTTGGGGCCCGGGGCAGGGCACGCCACTGCACGACCACGATGCGATGTGGTGCGTGGAGGGCGTCTGGCAGGGCGAGCTGATCGTGACCCCGTATGCGTTGCTGGAACAGCGTGGCGAACGTCACCGCTTCGCCGCGCAGGACACGCTGTACGGGCACCGTGGCAGCGCCGGCAGCCTGATTCCACCGTACGAGTACCACACGCTGCGCAACGCCAGCGACGAGGACATAGCCGTATCCGTCCACGTCTACCAGGGCGTGATGGAGCGCAGCGCGGTGTTCGATCCGCTGGATGACGGCTGGTACCAGCGCCGGGTGAAGGTGATGGAGACCGAGGCGTCCTGATAGCGTTCCGCCGGGCATGGCCCGGCGCTACCAGGGCTTGTGGGCAACCGATTCATCGGTAGCGCCGGGCCATGCCCGGCGGAACGCGGAATTCATCGCGGCACATCCACCAGATTGTTGAGCCGCGTCACTTCCTCACCGCCGTCGGCCAGCGCAACGCGCACGCGCAGGCCACTGCGATCACCCGCCGGCAACGGCAACGACACCACTGCGGTCTTCGGCAGCAGGTCGGTCGGTGCGGCCATCGCCGGTACTTCGGTACGTGCGATCTCGCGGCCCCGCGCATCTTCCAGCACCGCCAAACCCACGCCGCTGGCCACATGCCCAAGGCCATGTACCGTCACGTGTACCTGGCGCCCGTCCATCCGCACATCACCACGGCCCACGCCCAGATCCGGACGCGTATCCACCGGCGTCCCCGCAGACACGCGCTCGAACTCGAATACCTCGGTGCGGCCAGGTTGGAACTGCATCGGTACCGAAGCACTCGTTTCCAGCTGCACCACGCGCTCGCGCGGCGTACCGTCGATGCGGCCATCGCCGTCGCCATCCACGCCACTGCGCACGCGCCAGGTACCGCTTGCCACGTTCCAACCGGTCATGTCAGCGGCGATCACGCGCGAACCGAGGTTATGGCTGGTGACCGCGAAGCGCTCGCGCGAGGGCGCATGCACCAGCAGCGCTACCTGCTCGGCAGCGCCCTCACGATCGAAGCGCCAGCTGACGGTATGCCCGGGCCAGCTCTGGTTGCGCTTCAGGGCGATGCCGCCCAGCCGCGCACGCTGCAGGAACTCGCTCGGCGCTTCCACCCGGTCGGACCACCAATGGCCTTCGGTGTTCATGTACGCGCGTTGCGCCTTGGCCTGCAGGCCATCGGCATGCAGTGCATCGATGTACTTGCGGTCGCCGCTGGCCTGCCAGGCCATCAGGCTGGCGATGCCGGTCTTCCCGGCATCGGCCTCGGCGGTCAGCAGCGGGTACCAGTCCTGCTGCCGGCCCAGCGCTTCCACGTAGTTCTCGCCGAGGTTGGCCAGCGCGCCGGGCCCGCCGCGTTGCACGCGATAGTCGAGGGCCTGCAGGTACTTCGCATCGCCGGTCCAGCGCCATGCCGCCCAGAACGTGTGCATGGTGTCGCCGCTGCCGGAACCGTTGTTGAGTTCGCCGCCACGGGTCTCACCGGTCGCCCAGTTGATTTCGTTGGGCAGGGTGAAGCGGCCCTTGTCGTCGCTGCCGGCATGGGCCAGATAGCCGTCCGCCAGGCCGATCACCAGCCGGCGCCCGGTCGGGTCGGCGTTGTACTGGCCCAGCAGGAACGCCGGATGCAGCACCGGGAACGAGTATGGCTTCTGCCATTGCCAGTTCGGTTCGCGATAGACCTTGTTGCCACCGAACCAGTTGCTGGAGAACAGCAGATGGCCCTGCGGGTTGCGCAGGATGATGCGCTCGTCGAACGCCTTCACCGTTTCCATCAATCGTTCCAGGGTCAGCGGATCGCCCCAGTTGAGGTAGAGCATCGCGCTGTTGGTGTTGATGCCTTCCTCGTAGGCATGCAGCTCATCGGTCTCGATGGTGCTGAGGCCATTGCTGAACATGCCATTGCGGTACACCGCGTCTGACAATGCGGTCAGCGAGGCATTCAGGCGGTCCGGCTGCACGCCCATCAGGGCCAGCCCCGGCCATTGCTGGGTCAGGTCGGAATCGTCGGAGATGCCACCACCGAAATCGCCGTAGGCCACCTGCCGCTGATCGATCCACCAGTCGACGAACTGCCGCACCTGGGCCAGGTCCTGCACCTGGTGGAACGCCCACGCCGGTACCCCCTTGGGCACCTCCGGCGCGGTGTACGGCGGTCGCCCCTGGCTGTTGTAGCTGATGTAGTTCCAATACAACCGGCCCAGCTCGTGGTCCGGGTCGACCCGCAGCAGATCGCTCAGGTCCGCGTATACGCGCGCGTAAAGGCGCTGGCGCTTGGAGGTGGTGTGTTCCTCCACCAGGAAGCCCCAGTTGTCGCGCACCTGGTTGAAGCGGTCGGCCAGGTGCTCCTTGATCGCCTCGGCGCGTGGCTTGAACACCAGCCGCACCTGCGCACCGTCGAGAGACGTCGCGTCGAAGCCGGGCGCAGCCGAGGCGATGCTCAACCACAGGCTGTCGGGCGTCAGGATGCGGTCGCGCAGGTCCAGCCACAGCGTGCGCTTCTGCCCGGGTTGTACCGAGACCGAAACATCGATCATGTCGCGCGCCGGCCAGATCGGATCCTTGATGCGGATGTTCAGCGGGATCAGCCCATCGTGCGTGGCCGGCAGGTCCAGTGCGGGGATGTCGATAGCCACGCCGTCCAGGCCGTCATGCATGTTTTCCCAGCTGTAGGCCCAGCTGCGGATCAACGGCTGGTTGGCCGGCGCATCACCCACGCCGGAGGGAATCAGCACGTGCACGATCGGCTTCGGCTGGGCCGGCAGCGTGTCGGCGCTGCGGCGCCGCGAGCCTGCGCCCTTCGGCAGCGCCATCACCGTGCTGCGTTCGGCCAGCGGATAGCGGCCGTCGATGTAACGGCGCAGCGTGTCCAGGTTGGTGTAGTCGGGCAGCGCCTGGCTGTCGATGACATAGGTCTGCTTGACCGTGCCATCGGGCTCGGCGCCTTCGCTCACGTCATACGCCCAGATTTCCTGGATCGGCGTTTCCTGTTCAACGTTGCTGAAACGCAGCACGCCCCCGGTCTGTGCCGGAATGTCGTCGACGCTGCGCACCACGCCTTGGGGACGCGTTGCCAGCACCTGCGTGGCGTGCGCCGCATCGCGGCCATGGGCCAGCGTGCCGAACGCCGCACCACGGATCTCCACGCGGTTGACGGTCTCGCCGACCGGAACGGTGAGGTCCAGGTGCTGGCCGCTTTCCACATAGGTGTTCCAGTCCGGCAACTGGAAGTAGTCGTTGCGGCCGGGCAGGCGCGAGCGGTTGTAGACGCCGGGCCACGTGGTCTCGGCGATGCCGTCGGTGGCCTTCCACATCCATGCCTTCAGATCACGGGCATCGGCAAACTCGATCTTGCGGATGCGCGTGCCGGCGGCGCTCAATGCCGGTGGCGGTGCGCCGTCCCAGCCGAAGCGATGGCGCCAGGCGCGATCATCGCTGGCGCCGGCAACGGCGCTGGTGACGGCCTTGCCACGCGCGAGCGCACTGACGGCCGCAGCATCAAGCATGCGGTCGTACACGCGGATGTGCTGGAAATCACTGCCGCGCAGGAAGTTGTAGCGGCTCTGCACCTGGTAGGGCGCCATCACCCGTCCGGCCAGGCCGAGCTGGTCCAGCGCTGCATCGTAGTCACCGCTGGCCTGCACACGCGCCACTTCGCGACCATCGACGAACAGGCGCACGCCCTGGTCTTCATCCCAGGCGAAGGCCAGGTGCAGCCATTGGTCCGCGCGTGGCGGCGTGTCCATGCGGAACGACACGCGCGTGCGGGCGAGGTTGGCATCGGTGACGAACGCATCGAAGCCGTGCCCGTTCCAGTCGATGCGCAGCCAGGCCATGTCCCAGCTGCTGTGGTCGGCATAGCCGACGCGGAAGATCACGAACGGTGCTTCACCCACTGCGTAGCGCGCGCGCCAGTCGAAGGCGAGGGTGCCGCGCTGGGCGAGGATGTTGCCGGGCGCATCCCAGGCCAGTACGCCGTCGTCCTGCCACTGGATCGCCTTGCCGCGTGCTCCGTCGTCGACGATGTCGACCTTGTCGCGGAAGTTCGGCACCGCCTCACCCTGCGCCACCACGGCCTCAAGACCCTTGCCGGCATGGACGTGGAACAGCAGCGTGGGTGCATCGGTAGCGGCCATCGCGGGGCCGGCAGCCAGGGCCACCGCCAGCAACAGGCAGCGGGACAGGGTCGAGCGGTGCGGCATCAGGCGTTTCCTTTCAACGGGCGACGGCCGGCAAGGGCCGCCGGACCGTAGCAAGGCCACGCCGCGACGGCACCTTGCGGCGCAGCAGCGGTCGTGGCGAACGACGGCGTGCCGGGTGGCACGCCGTCGGCGTTGCTCAGAACTTGTAGCGCAGCCCCAGCAGGTACTGGCGGCCGGTCTCGGTGTACTGCAGCGGCAGGCGACCGGTCAGCGGCGAGTACACCCACTCGTCGGACGCTTCGTTGGTCAGGTTGATGCCTTCCAGGCTCAGTTCCAGCTTGTCGCTGATCTTGTAGCGGATGGACGCATCGAACACCGTGGTACCGGTCATGCCGTGGTAGCCATCGAGGTTGAAGCCGGTCTCCTGGCCCGGTGCCTGGGTCAGGTAGTCATCGCGGTTGGTGGCCGAGATGCGCCCGGCGAACTTCTCGCCTTCATAGAACAGCGTGGCGTTCCACGATGACTTCGACAGGCCGGTCAGGTCGGTCTTCATCACCGGCTGCCCGGCCGCGTTGATGTACTGGATCTTCGATTCCACCCAGGTGTAGTTCAACTGCACGCCCAGGTTCGTCCACTTGCCCGGCAGGAAGGTAAAGGGCTGGGTGTAGTTGGCTTCCACGCCGTGCAGTTCGCCGCCCGGGGTGTTGACCGGCTTGCTGTAGGTGAAGTCATCGGTGGCCGAGGCGCCGGTGCCGACCAGCAGCGAAGCCGGCAGGCCGCTGTCGCTGTACGGGCGCACTTCGCGGGTGGTCTGCACGAAGCTCTCGATGTCCTTGTAGAACAGGCCGATGCCGGCCATCGCGCCTTCGGCGAAGTACCACTCGAAGCCGAGGTCGACATTGGTCGCACGGATCGGATCCAGTACCGGGTTGCCACTGGAGATGGTGCGTGCACCACCGGCCACCGCGACCGTCGCGCCCGGCGTCAGGCTGCCCAGCCCCGGACGGCTCATCACCTTGGCCGCACCCAGCCGGATCAGGAAGTCCGGAGTGACTTCAGCCACCAGGTTGAACGAGGGCAGGGTGTCGTCGTAGGTGCGGCTGACCGTGGTTTCGACAGTGCCGTTGGCCAGCGTCGACTGCCCGGTGGACGACTGCTTGGTACGCACGTAGCGCACGCCGAAATTGCCCGACAACGGCAAAGAGCCCAGTTCGGTGGAGAACTCGCCCATCAGGTAGGCGCCACGGTCCTTCTCTTCAACGCTGCGCACGTTGTTGGCGCGCGGGGCGACGGCGAAGGTGCCGCTGTTGCTGTAGATGTCCAGCTGTTCGGCGATCGCATCCAGGTCCGGCACGACCCAGTTCGACGGACTGCCGCTGATGCCCTTCAGTCCGGCCTGCTCGGTCAGGTCCGCCGGCACGATCTTGCTGCCGCCGGCGAAGTTGGGCACGGCCAGTTCGCTGGCGCGGCGCAGTTCGACGGTCTTGAACGTGTAGTCCTTGGCCAGCACGCCGCCCTTCAGGCGGAAGCCCGGGCTGATATTCCAGTTGAAATCGATCTGGCCGGTGTCGAAGTCGTTGTCCACGTACTGCGGACGCAGGCGGATCTCGGCCAGTTCCCAGCCGTTGGGATTGGTCGGGTCGATGCCGTAGTTGAGCACCGGCGCACGGCTGTTGCCACGGTAGTCGTAGCTGTAACCCTTGACGTCGTACTTGTCCATGATGACGGTGGTCTGCACCGGGTTCTCGTGCTTGGAGCGCGAGATGCCGAGCTTGCCGGACAGGGTGAAGTCATCGCCGAAGCGGTGCTGGCCGTTCAGCGCGATCTGCTTGAACTCGGTGCTCCACTCGTCGTGGCGGTTCTCCGTGCGGATATCGACGTTGTCGAATTCGCCGTAGAGCAGCGCGTTGTCGCGGATCTCGCCATTCTTGACGATGGTGGTCGGCTTGCCCGACAGGCGTGCGCTCGCATTGGCGCCGCGGCTGAAGGAAATCGCTTCGATGTAGTGCTCGTCGCGCGTCGCATCGATCTTCGAGTACAGCGCATCCAGCGAGATCTCGGTGGCGTCGTTCGGCTTCCACTGCAGCGAACCGGTCACGCCCAGCCGCTTCTGTTCGTGTTCCATCTGCACGTAGCGCGGGAAGCGCGGATGGAACACGTTGGCGCCACGCGCGGCGGCGAACGGAGAGGACGCGGCGAAGTTGCCGTTGCTCGGGCCGTTGGCCCAGCGACCGGTGTTGGAACCTTCCTCCAGCGCCTGGCGCTCGGAATAGGCAACCGACAACAAGGCGCCGAAGGTGCCATCGGCGAAAGTGTTGGAGACCAGCGCGGCGATGCGCGGGTCGGCCTTCTCGGCCATCGCGTTGTAGCTGGCCTGGCCACTGGCGGCGAAGGTGAAGCCGTCGTAGTCGAACGGACGCGCGGTGCGCAGATCGACGGTGGCGCCCAGCGAGCCTTCCTCTACATCGGCCGAGGCGGTCTTGCGCACCAGCAGCTGCGAGAACAGGTCCGAGGCGAACACGTTGAAGTCGAAGCCACGGCCGCGGTTGGTGCCGCCGCTCTGGTCACCAGCGCCGACGGTGGTCAGCGCTTCCATGCCGTTGATGCGCACACGGGTGAATTCCGGGCCGAGGCCACGCACCGAGATGTTGCGGCCTTCGCCGGCCTCACGGGTGATGACCACGCCGGGGATGCGCTGCAGCGACTCGGCCAGGTTCAGGTCGGGGAACTTGCCGATGTCCTCGGCAACGATGGCATCGACCACGCCGGCTTCGCCGCGCTTGATGTCCAGCGCCTTTTCCACGCTGGCGCGGTAGCCGGTGACGGTGACCGTATCCAGGTCGGTGGCGTTCGGGTTGGCGCTCTGCTGCTGCGCGCCGGCGTTGCCTGCCAGGGCCAGTGCTACGGCCAACGCGAGCAAGGTAACCGGTGTCTTTTTTTCATGGTTCCGAGAATGCATGCCTTTCCCCTCTCCCAAAGGTCTGGTATCGCGGCTGTTTCAGCGTGATGACACCGCTGGTCAGGCCGGACGTTAACAGCACGTTCCCGATCCGGCATCTTGCACCGCAACAGATCTGAAATGTCTCCAAGACGCTTGCAGGACAATGCTTCCAACAGTTTGGTAGGCTTAGGGCAAGGCCGGGCGGGATTGAAATGACACCGCTAGCCAATTCCACGCCCCACGCGTGGTCCACAACCACGCCGCCCAGTGTCACATGCTGGCGGCACGCGTGAAGGAGCAGAAATGGGTCGTATCGTGTGTTTCGGGGAATTGCTGCTGCGCCTGGGTGCGCCCGGTCGCGAGCTGCTGCTGCAGTCGCCGCAGCTGCAGGTGCACGTCGGCGGCGCCGAGGCGAACGTGGCTGTCTCGCTGTCCCGCTTTGGACATGACGTGGCCATGGTCAGCACCGTCGCCGGCAACGCGCTCGGCGCGCATGCGCTGGCCGAACTGCGCCGGCATGGCGTCGATACGCGCGGCGTGCGCGAAGATGCCGAGGGCCGCATGGGCCTGTATTTCCTGACCACCGGCGCGGTGCAGCGGGCCAGTGAAGTAGTCTACGACCGTGCCGATTCCGCATTCGCCAACAGCACTGCCGCCGACTACGACTGGCCGGCGCTGCTGCAGGGCGCGCAGTGGCTCCACCTGTCCGGGGTCAGCCCGGCGCTGGGCCCGGACGTGGCCCAGGCCACGCTGGCTGCAGCGCGCGCCGCCCGTGCGCTGGGCGTGCGTGTGTCCTTCGATGGCAACTTCCGGCCGAAGCTGTGGCAACGTTGGGGCGGCGATGCGCAGGCGATCCTGCACGAACTGTTCGCGCAGGCCGACCTCGTCTTGGCCGACTACCGCGATATTGAAGTCATCCTCGGCCAGCGTTTCGAACAGGCCGACGTGGTCGCGCGGGTGGAAGCGGCGGCAGCAGCGGCATTCGACGCATTCCCGCAGCTGCAGTGGCTGGCCTGCACCCAGCGACAGACGCTGAGCGTGGACCACCATGCGCTGGGCGCGCTGCTGCTGGGCCGCGATGGCACCCGTGCACAGGCGCCGGTGCGCCAGCTGCAGGGCATCGTCGACCGCATCGGCGGCGGTGATGCCTTCGCGGCAGGCATCCTGCATGGCATCCTGTCCGCCTTCGATGCCGACGCCACCGTGCGCTTCGGCCTGGCCGCCGGGGGCCTGAAGCACTCCATTCCCGGCGATTTCAATCCCGTCAGCGAAGCTGATGTGTTGGCCCTGATGGGCGAGGAGCGATTCGATGTCCGGCGCTGATCCACGCGTTCGTGCGGTACTGAAACTGGCACCGGTGATTCCGGTGTTCACCCCCGATGACATCGACGATGCGGTGCAGGTCGCGCATGCGCTGTTCCGTGGTGGCCTGCCGGTGATCGAGGTGACCCTGCGCACGCCGCGTGCGCTGGAGGCCATCAAGGCCATGGTCGAAGCGGTGCCGGATGCGGTGATCGGTGCTGGCACCGTGCTCGATGCCGCGCAGATGCAGGCCGTGAAGGAAGCCGGCGGCCGCTTCGCGGTATCACCCGGGGCGACGCCACGGCTGTACGCCGCCGCGCGCGATGCCGATCTGCCCTACCTGCCGGGTGTGGCCACCGGTTCGGAGCTGATCGTCGGCCTGGAGCATGGCCTGGATACCTTCAAGTTCTTCCCCGCCGTGCAGGCCGGGGGGGCCGCGATGCTGTCGGCGTGGCACGGCCCGTTCGCTGATGTGCGCTTCTGCCCGACCGGCGGCATCAGCGCGCAGACCGCCAGCCAGTTCCTGCACCTGCCCAACGTGCTGTGCGTGGGCGGCTCCTGGCTGACCACCGCCGCGCTGATGCAGACCCGCGACTGGGACAGTGTCGAGCGCCTGGCGCGCGAGGCCGCGGTGCTGGCCAGCTGACCGTTCGGCCGCTGGTGGAGCCGGGCACAGACCCGGCGCTACCGGATTCCCTCAACCACGTGGCGCACCCAGCCGCCGGTACAGGGTGCTGCGATTGATCCCCAGCCGCTTGGCCGCCGCGCTGACGTTGCCCTGGCAATCAGCCAGCGCCTGGCGCATGGCCGCCTCGGCGATCTCCTCCAGCGCACCGCTGGCAGGCAGTGCTGGCGCGGCCGTCGTGCCAGCACGTACGTCCGCCGGCAGCAGCTGCGGATCCACCGCTTGACCCGGCTCAGCCAGGGCGGCCAGCGTGCGCAGGCAGGCGCTCAGCTGGCGCAGGTTGCCGGGCCAGGCATGGGCCACCAGTGCCGCCCGCGTCTGCGCAGACAACACATGGCCGTGTCCCAGCTGCTGCCACAGCGCATCCACCACGGCACCGCGATCGGGATGTTGCCGCAGCGCTGCCAGGGTCACCACGTGGTCGGCGATGCGGTAATACAGATCCGCACGGAAGCGGCCTGCGTCCACCGCCTGCGGCAGTTCGCAGTGACTGGCGCAGACCAGCGCGAAATCCAGTTTCACCGGCTTGCCACCGCCCAGCGGTGACAGCTCGCGTTCCTGCAGCACGCGCAGCAGACGCGGTTGCAGCGCCAGCGGCATGTCGCCGATCTCATCGAGGAACAACGTACCGCCCTCGGCCTGCCGCAGCAGGCCCGGGCTGCCCTGGCGGCGCGCACCGGTGAAGGCACCGTCCTCGTAGCCGAACAGTTCTGCTTCGATCAGGCCTTCCGGCAACGCCGCGCAGTTCACCGCGACGAAGGGCTTACCGGCACGCGCGCTGCGCGTATGCAGTTCACGCGCGAAGACTTCCTTGCCGGTGCCGGTCTCGCCCTGCAGCAGCACCGGCAACCCGGCCTGCAGCACACGCCCGGCGGTGGCCAGTTGCTGTTGCTGCACGGCATCGAACAGTGGACCCTGCGCCTGGGCCGGCGCCTGCGCGGTCGCCACCGGCGTGGCCACACTGCGTCGCGACGCGCGTGCTTCGCGCACGCCATACAGACGACGTCCCTGGCGATCAAGCAGCACGCCGTCATCGGCCAGCCGCGACAGCGGTTGTTCAAACAGCGCCTCATAGGGCGTGCGGCCGATGTCCTGCCGATCGAGCCCGAACAGCGCCAGCCCGGCACGATTGGCTGCGACCAGGCGACCGCCGCGGAAGCCGAGCACACCCTCGCGCGCACTGCCGAGCAGCGCGGGTTGATGATGCAGGCGCAGCAGCTCGCAGTCGGCCAGGCCGTCGGCGAAACCGCGGTGCTCGATCTGTGCCACTGCCTGCCGCACCAGCGCCAGCGCGTGCACGTGTGGCAGCCGCGCGTCGCCCGAAACATCGAGCACACCCAGGCACTGCCCGTAGGGATCGAGGATCGGCACCGCCGAACAGGTGAGGATGCCGTGCGGGGCGAAGTAGTGCTCGCCGCCACGCACCTGCAGCGCGCGTCCGTCGACCAGCGCGGTGCCGATCGCGTTGGTGCCGACCGTGCCTTCGTCCCAGCGCATGCCCGGCATCAGCGCGACACGACCGGCCTTGTCGAGGAAACCGGTGCTGCCTTCGGCATCGAGGATCCAGCCGTCTTCATCGGTCAGCAGCACGATGCTGCCGCTGTGGGTCATTTCCGCCGCCAGTCCATCCAGCTCCGGGCGCGCCTGTCGCCACAGGCGCTCGCGGCGCTGGCGCAGTTCGCGCAGGCGGTGGTCGGTCAGTGGTTCGGCGGCCGGCTGCGCATCCACCAGCAGGCCATGCCGCTGGCAGCGTTGCCAGGAATGCAGGATCGCCTCGGGCACCGCGCCGACGGGAGCAGCGCCGCGCTCGAAGAAACTGCGCCGGGCACTGCCCAGGCGGGGATCGGGAGCAAGCGGGGACACCGACAGCCTCCTGTGTCGCACATTGCGACAGTTGTTGCGGGACCTGTCCCGATTAACAGCACACCCCGCGCCGGCCTGCAACGGCCACGCCTGCTGCACTGCGGCAGCCTGCGCGACACGATGACCGATGGCCGGGCGATGAAGGCGTGATGCAGCGCAGCAGGCCAGGGTTGGCATCGTCCTTGCGCCTGTGGATGCACCACGCCCACCACAGGAGCCGCCATGAACGCCGTACCGTCCACCCGCCCGCATGCCACCGATCCGCGCTCCCTGTTCAAGCCGCGCTATGGCAACTACATCGGTGGCGAATGGATCGCCCCGCTCAGCGGCCGGTACTTCGACAACCTCTCGCCGGTGAACGGCCAGGTGTTCACTGAAGTGGCCCGCTCCAACGCCGAGGACATCGACGCCGCACTCGATGCCGCGCACGCCGCCAAGGACGCCTGGGGCCGCACATCGGCCGCCCACCGTGCACTGCTGCTCAACCGCATCGCCGATCGCATCGAACAGAACCTGGAACTGCTGGCCCACGCCGAGACCTGGGACAACGGCAAGCCGATCCGCGAGACGCTCAACGCCGACGTGCCGCTGATGGCCGACCACTTCCGCTACTTCGCCGGTTGCCTGCGCGCGCAGGAAGGCAGCCTGTCGCAGATCGACGACGACACCGTGGCCTACCATTTCCACGAACCGCTGGGCGTGGTCGGGCAGATCATTCCGTGGAACTTCCCGCTGCTGATGGCCGCCTGGAAGCTGGCGCCAGCACTGGCCGCGGGCAACTGCGTGGTGCTCAAGCCCGCGGAGCAGACGCCGGCGTCGATCCTGGTGCTGATGGAAGTGATCGGCGACCTGCTGCCGCCCGGTGTGCTCAACGTGGTCAACGGCTTCGGCCTGGAGGCGGGCAAGCCGCTGGCCAGCAGCCCGCGCATCGCCAAGATCGCCTTCACCGGCGAGACCTCCACCGGCCGCCTGATCATGCAGTACGCCAGCCAGAACCTGATTCCGGTGACGCTGGAACTGGGTGGCAAATCGCCGAACCTGTTCTTCGCCGACGTGATGGCCGAGGACGATGATTTCCTCGACAAGGCGGTGGAAGGTTTCGTCATGTTCGCCTTCAACCAAGGCGAGGTCTGCACCTGCCCGTCGCGCGCGCTGGTACAGGAATCGATCTACGAACGCTTCATGCAACGCGTGCTCGAACGCGTGGCGGCGATCCGGCAGGGCAATCCGCTGGACCCGAACACCATGGTGGGTGCGCAGGCATCGGGCGAACAGCTCGAGAAGATCCTTTCCTACATCGCCATCGGCCGCGAGGAAGGCGCCGAAGTGCTGATCGGCGGTGACAGAGCCGCGCTCGGCGGTGATCTGGCCGGCGGCTTCTATGTGCAGCCGACCGTGTTCAAGGGCCACAACGGCATGCGCGTGTTCCAGGAGGAGATCTTCGGGCCGGTGGTGTCGGTGACCACGTTCAAGACCGAGGAAGAAGCATTGCAGATTGCCAACGACACGCTGTACGGGCTGGGTGCCGGCGTCTGGAGCCGCGATGCCGCGCGCCTGTACCGGGTAGGCCGCGCGATCCAGGCCGGACGGGTATGGACCAACTGCTATCACGCCTACCCGGCACACGCCGCGTTCGGCGGCTACAAGCAGTCCGGCATCGGCCGCGAGAACCACCGGATGATGCTCGACCACTACCAGCAGACCAAGAACCTGCTGGTCAGCTACGCACCGAAGAAGCTCGGCTTCTTCTGATTCTGAGGATTGATCGGGATCAAGGCGCGGGCATGGGGCCGGCGCCATCCTGTCTGCAAGCGCACTACGGAGAAGCACGCATGAACAGAACCATGAAGGCCGCCGTCGTCCGTGAGTTCGGCAAGCCGCTGGTCATCGAAGAAGTCGTGGTACCGCGCCCGGGGGCGGGCGAGGTGCTGGTCAAGATCGAGGCCTGTGGCGTCTGCCACACCGACCTGCACGCCGCCGAGGGCGACTGGCCGGTGAGACCGAACCCGCCGTTCATCCCCGGTCACGAGGGCGTGGGGCACGTCGTGGCCGTGGGAGGCGGGGTAGGGCACATCAAGGAAGGTGACAGGGTCGGCATCCCCTGGTTGTACTCGGCGTGTGGCCATTGCGAACACTGCCTGGGGGGCTGGGAAACGCTGTGCGAAACGCAGCGCAATACCGGCTACTCGGTCAACGGCGGCTTCGCCGAGTACGCACTGGCCGATGCCAACTATGTCGGCCTGCTTCCGAAGGAAGTGGGCTTTGTCGAGATCGCGCCGGTGCTGTGCGCGGGCGTCACCGTGTACAAGGGCCTGAAGGTCACCGACACCAAGCCCGGTGATTGGGTGGCCATTTCCGGTATCGGCGGCCTCGGCCACATGGCCGTGCAGTATGCCCGCGCGATGGGCCTGAACGTCGCTGCGGTGGACGTGGACGACGCCAAGCTGGCGCTGGCCAAGCGCCTTGGCGCGCAGGTCACCGTCAACGCGCGCACCACCGATCCGGCCGCGTTCCTGAAAAAGGAGATCGGCGGCGCGCATGGTGCACTGGTCACCGCGGTGTCGCCCAAGGCGTTCGAACAGGCGCTGGGGATGGTCCGTCGCGGCGGCACGGTCTCGCTCAACGGCCTGCCACCGGGCAACTTCCCGCTGGACATCTTCGGCATGGTGCTCAACGGCGTCACCGTGCGCGGCTCGATCGTCGGCACCCGCCTGGACCTGCAGGAATCGCTGCAGTTCGCCGCCGAAGGCAAGGTTGCGGCGACGGTCAGCACCGACCGTCTGGAGAACGTCAACGAGGTGTTCGCGCGCATGCACGCCGGCACCATCGAAGGCCGCGTGGTGATCGACTTCGCTGCCTGACCCCCTGTGCATGGCCGCCGTGCCCGTTTCCCTCTCCCACGGGCACGGCGGCCATGCCGATCCACCGGCAGCGCCGGGCAGCCTGGCGGCCGTACAATGCGCGCATGCCCGCCACGCTCAAGACCATCTTTCTCTCGTTGCTCGCCCTGATCGGCGCGCTGCTCGCGCTGACCCTGGTCAGCAGTGCTGCGGGCTGGCTGCCATCGCTGCTGGGCATGACACCGGGAAGCGAGGCGCAGCTCGGCTGGGACCTGGCGTTCACCGTGCTCGGCGGCATCGCCGCCATCGCCTTTGCCACCTACTACGCACCGTGCTGGCCACGTGCGCATGGCACCTCGATCTGGTCGTTGCTGGTACTCGGCGCGGGCTATGGCCTGTGGATGATGGGGGGCGATTTCCCACAGTGGTTCGTCATCGGCCTGCTGGTTTCGCTGCCGGTGCAGTTGCTGGTCGGCTGGCGGTTCGGTCGTCGCGCGTCGCGCGATCCGCGCTGAGCGGATACCGGTAGTGCCGGCCGCTGGCCGGCCACCTCGATGATCCTGCAGTTGCCGGCCAGCGGCCGGCACTACCGCTTCGACGTCGGCAGCGTCTGCTTCAGCGCGTCGATGCCCTGCCACGGATCCGCTTTCAATCGCTTCGCCCGTGCCAACGCCTTATCCATCGGAAACGCGTCGGCAGCGCCGACCCGCGCCAGTTCTTCCCAGCGCAGCGGCACCGCCACGCCCGCGCTCTCGCGCGCACGCAGCGACCACGAACACACGCTTGTCGCACCGCGTGTATTGCGCAGCCAGTCGATGAAGATCACGCCGCTGCGCTTGGCCTTGCTCATCGTCGCCACGTAGCGGTCCGGCGCCTGTTCGGCCATCGCCTGCGCGAACGCCTCGCAGAACGCTTTCGCGTCCTCCCAGTCCGCCTTGGGCAGCAGCGGCACCACCACATGCACGCCCTTGCCACCGGACAACCGCACGAAGCTCCGCAGGCCGGTCTCCTGCAAACGATCGCGCACATCACGCGCGCCGCGCTTCACGTCGGCCCAGCTCACGCCCTCACCCGGATCAAGATCGAACACCAGCCGGTCGGGATGCTCGGGATCGGCCACCGTCGCCCCCCAGGGATGCAGCTCCAGGGTGTTCATCTGCACCAATTGCAGCAGCCCGCGTTCGTCATCGATATAGACGTAGTCCTCGCGCCCGCTCTTCTGCTGCAGCGGCACTGCATGCACGGCGTCGCCCAGGCCCTGACCGTGGTGCTTCTGGAAGAAGCAGGCCTTGCCTACGCCATCGGGACAGCGCAGCAGTGACAGCGGTCGTCCACTGATTTCCGGCAGGATCCAGCGTGCCATCTGCCGGTAGTAGTCGGCGACGTCGCCCTTGCTGAGCTTCTTCTTCGCAAACACCACGCGCTCGGGATGGGTGATGGCAACGTCGTCGCCGTCATCGGCCGGTGCTTCACTCATCGCCAGGTCCTCCTTCTGCTTGTCACTGCGCAGTCGCTTGAAACTGGCCTGGCGCAGCAATCCTTCCTTGCCCCAGCCACGGAACGCGACCTCGGCCACCGTCACCGGCTTCACCCAGCGCACGCTGGCCGCACGGAAGGGCACGTGCGACGGCAGTTCCAGCACCGCTGCCTTCACCGCCAGCGGCGCCAGCGCCGCCGACAGCGCGCGCAGGCTCTCGTCGTCGAAGCCGGTACCGACCCGGCCGACATAGCGCAGGCCGCCCTTGTCCGGCGTGGCCAGCAGCAGCGAACCGAATCCCACCCGCGAGCCCTTTGGCGCGGTGTGGCCGATGATCAGGAATTCATCGGTGTCCTCATGCTTCACCTTCACCCAGCTGCGTGCACGGGTATTCACGTAGGGCGCGTCGACCTGCTTGCTGACGATGCCTTCGAAGCCCGCCTTGCCGCTGGCCTCGAACACCGCCGGGCCGTGGTCGATGACATGCTCGCTGAAAGCCAGCGTGCCAGGCGTATCGCCAATCAGCGCTTTCAGCAGTGCCTTGCGTTCCAGCAGCGGCGCGCGGCTGATGTCGACCCCGGCCACGCCCGGCAGATCGAACACGATGTAGCGCAGCGGTTGTTTCGAGCTGCCGTCGATCACCCGCTGCAGCGCGGCGAAATCGCTGCGGCCGTTGTCGTCCAGCACCACCAGTTCCCCATCCAGGCGTGCATCGCGTACCGGCAGCGCCTGTACGGCCTGCACCACTTCGGGAAAATCCGCGGTCCAGTCCAGGCCATTGCGCGAGCGCAGTTTTACCTCGCCCTCGTGCAGATCGGCCAGCAGCCGGTAGCCATCCCACTTGATCTCGTGCAGCCAACGCTCACCATCGGGCGCGGTGTCGCGATGATCGGTGAGCTGTGGTTTGAACTGGCGCGGATAGCTCTTGTCACGCGCCCCATCCAGCTTCAGCGCGCGCGCATGCCAGCGTGCATCGGCCTTGCGTGGATGTGCGGTACGCGGCGCTGGCGCCGCCTTCTTCGTAGAGGCCCGGTTGGTCTTCGCAGGCTTCCGGGGCGGTGCGTGCAGCAGATCATCCGCTTCGGCATCCCGTGCCTGCTCGTCGTCGCGCTTGATCAGCAGCCACTGCACCTGGCGGCCCTTCATCGCCGTGCGCACCAGCTTCCAGCTACCGGCCAGGCGCTGTCCATGCAACACGAAGTCGATCTTGCCGGCCGCCAGCGCTTGCAGCGGATCGCCTTCGCAGGCCCAGCTGCCGTGGTCGAATACATCGACGTGGCCGGCGCCGTAGTGTCCTTCCGGAATATCGCCTTCGAAGCCGGCATAGGACAGCGGGTGGTCTTCCACCTCCACCGCCAGACGCTTCTCACCCACCCGCAGCGACGGCCCCTTCGGCACAGCCCAGCTCTTCAGCACGCCATCCATTTCCAGGCGGAAATCGTAGTGTCGGCTGCTGGCGTGGTGCAGTTGAACCACGAAGATCGGCCGTCGCTTCGGGTTGCCCCGTGCAGGCGCTTCATCCGGCTCGGGGGTCTGCCCGCTGCCTCCGCCCAGCCGACGCTTGCGCCGGTACTGATGCAACGACATGGCTCAACCTGCCTTGCGTCGCGCGGCGGTCTTCTTTGCAGCCTTCTTCGCAGGGGCCTTTTTTGCCGGTGCCTTCTTCGCCGCTGTCTTCCTGGCCGGTGCCTTGCGCGCTGCTGCCTTCTTTGCCGGCGTGCGCTTGTTGGCATCCAGGCTCTTCTGCAGCAATGCCATGAAGTCCACCACGTTGGTGCTCGCGTCCTCGCGCGGTGCCGGCTCGTCCTCCACCTTGGTGGTGCCACCCTTGGACTTGATGCGCTTGTTCAGCACCTGCTGCAGGCGTTCGCGGAATTCATCGTGGTACTGCGACGGATCCCAGTCGCCGGCCATCGACTCGATCAGCTGCTCGGCCATCGCCGTTTCCTTGCTGGTGATGCGGTAATCGGCGAGCTTTCCACTGGGCAGCGTGTAGTCGTCAGGCTCGACCAGTTCCTGTGGATAACGCAGGATCATCAGCACCAGTGCGTCGTCATTGGGCATCACCGCGCACAGGTACTCGCGCGTGCGCACCACCACCCGTGCGATACCGACCTTGCCAGTGCTGCGCAGCGTTTCCCGCAGCAGCACGTAACCTTTCTCGGCCTTTTTCCCCGGCACCAGCAGATAGGGCTTCTCGTAGTAGCGCGGATCGATCTGGCTGGCGTCGACAAAGGTTTCCACCTCTACCGTTTCATGGCTTTCCGGTGCCGCCGAACGGATATCGTCTTCCTCCAGCACGACGTAGCTGCCCTTGTCGTACTCGAAGGCTTTGACGATGTCCTTCCACGGCACTTCCTCGCCGGTATCGGCGTTGACCCGTTCAAAGCGGATCGGTTTGCGGTCGCGCGAATCGAGCATGCGGAAGTGCAGGTCGACCTTGCGCTCACCGGACATCAGCGAGACCGGTACGTTGAGCAGGCCGAAGGAAAGCGTACCGGTCCAGATCGGGCGGGCCATGATGCGTACCTGGGTTTCAGCAGGGGTAGCCAGCTTCGGCCGGCTACCGTGAAGCAACCGTGTCGGCAACGTGCACGCCGTGCGGGTAGTGCCGGCCGCTGGCCGGCATCCTCAGGATTCAACGAGCCGCCGGCCAGCGGCCGGCACTACTGCAGCAGTGGCCTCACCGCAGCGGCAGGGATGTGGTCCAGCGCGCGCCAGGCATCTTCCACCACCGGCTGCGCCTGTGCCCAGTTCAGGCGCGACTGTCCACGCATCTGGTCCCAGTGCTCGGCCAGTTCGCCACTGGTATCGGCCTCACCTCCACGCGGCCAGTCGGCGGCATGGGTGGTCAGCGCGAAGGCATACACCGGGCACAGATCGCGCCAGTTGCGATGCCCCTGTCCGCGGCGTTCCTCGTAGTCGCTCAGCATGTACTGCAGGTAATCCTGCGCCACCGCTTGGGGATCCTCCATGCGGCGCGTCCGGCGCTGCGCGCTGCGCTGGCCCAGCGGATCCAGCAAGGCGTTGAACACGGACGGGGCGGGGCGTTCAAGACGGGGCATGGCCGGCTCCTGCAGCAGGGCGGGTGGGCAGGAATACGCGCGCCGCCGTTATCCAGTCGTGACAAAGATGTTCATGACGCGGGGTTCGCAGTGGCTTTACCTCGTCCGCGCTGTAGTGGAGGCCTACCGGAGGAATGCCCCATGACCACCACCCGTGACCCCCTGCGTGAGAACCACACCCCCGAGCCGGGCGAGCAGCGCGGCAAACACGATCTGGCCGACGCCGAGGACCGTGGCGCCGGCATGTCGACACCCGACGAGGGTGCATTGCCGGTCGTGCGCCGGCCTGAGCAGGCCGCACAGGACCGCAAGGACTGTGGCGATCGCAACCGCGGTGGCCAGGAAAGCCCGCTGAAGCGGCGCGAGCGCAAGCAGCACGCCAGCGACAACCAGGACGAGGCGCTGGAAGAGACCTTCCCGGCCAGCGACCCGACCTCACCGTTCGTGCCAGCCAAGGCCCCCGATTGACGGGTAGTGCCGGCCGCTGGCCGGCAACCTTGTCCCCTGCACGGAGCGATGCCGGCCAGCGGCCGGCACTACTGCTTCAGCGCCATGACCACTGCAGGCCGACGCTGGCACGGCGGTCCGGACCGGGCTCAAAGAACCGGCCGTTGCCGTCGTTGACGATCACCGAGCCGATGTAGCGCTGGTCCAGCACGTTGTCGATACGCGCGAATGCGCGCAGGTCACCGGACTGCAGCGTCCAGCTGCGCCCGGCCTCCAGGTTCAGCAGTGCGTATCCCGGCGCGCGCTCGGTGGCGATGTCGTTCACCACCACGTCGCTGCTGGCGGCAGCTTCCAGCGCCCACTGCCAGTCCCCCGGCGACCACTGCAGGCGCGCATACGCCTGCTGCCGGGGCACGCCGGGCAGGCGGCTGCCGGCGGCAACGACGGTATCGGGCACTGCGCAGTTGCTAGCCGCGCAGGCAAGGTAGGGCGAGCGCACCTGCGCCTGCAGCCAGGTCCAGGCCAGCTGCAGCTCCAGCTGCTCGGCCATCGGTTGCCGGTACTGCAGCTCCACACCTTGGCGGCGGGTGCGGCTGATGTTGCGGTACGTGCTGCGACCGTTGGTATTGCTGGCAACGGCCAGCTCATCGTCGGTATCTGCGCGGAACACGCTCACATCGAGCTGCCTTCCATCCTGCGCATGCCACTTGCTGCCCACTTCCAGGCTGCGGCTGCGGGCGGCCGCCAGATCCAGCGCCAGCCCGGCCTGGCCGTCGGCGCGGTAACCCAGTTCGTTGAACGTCGGGGTTTCAAATCCACGGCCCACGGCCGCGTGCAGGCGCCACTGCGGGCTTGCCTCGAAGCTGACACCCGCCACCGGCGTGGTGGCCTGGTAGCGGCGGCGGCCGCTGTCGTCCGGGTTGCGCCCGACGATGTAGCGATCATCCGATTCGAAGCGCACCGTGCTGTGGCGCACTCCGGCCAACAGCGACCAGCGCGGGCTCCATTGCCACCACGCCTGCGCGAACTGGTCCACGTTCTGCACGATGTCGATCTGGTCGCGGCGCAGGCGCCCGCGTACGCCCACGGTGCTGCCGATGAAGTTCTCGTAGCCAGTGCGGTGCTGGCGTTGGCGATCGGCATTCACGCCCACCACCAGATCCAGCGGGCGCCCCCACAGATCGCCGTTCCAGCCCCAGCGCGCGTCCAGCCCGCCGTAACCGCCATCCAGGTCGATCACGCCACCGGCGTGTAGCTCGCTGTTGCGCTGTGCGCTGGGCGGAATCGGCAGGTACTGGCTCACCGCGCGCTGCCCGGCATAGCCCATCAGCTGCCAGCGCTGCGCACCGGCTTCCCGTGTCCAACGCAGGCCGGCCTGCTGCTGGCGCACCGATTTGCGGGTGTTGTACTGGTGGGCCACCGCCGTGGCCTGGCGCGGGTCGGCCGTCACCTGCGCGCGGGTCAGCCCCAGCGGGTCCTGCGCGTTCGGCGCGTGCAGCGCGTTGAGCAGCAGTTCCAGGCGGCCGCCAGCGAGCTCGGTGCCCAGCCGCGCGTTCAACGATTCGCGGCGCGCACGGCTATGGTCACGCCAGCCATCGGTACTGAAATGGTTGGCGGCCACGTTGTAATCGATGCCCTTGCCTGCCCCACGCAGCTGCGCGCCGACGCTGAGCGTGTTGTCGGCACCGGCATTCACCCGCAGCCGCCACGGGTCACCGGCCTGGCCCTGCGCGCTCCACACCTGCAGCACGCCCCCGGACGAGTTGCCGTACAGCGCCGAGAACGGTCCACGCAGCACCTCGATGCGCTCGGCACCGAGCAGGCTGGCGTGCGACAGCTGGCCCTGGCCGTCGGGCATGGTCGCCGGCACCCCATCAATCAGCACCCGCACCCCGCGCACGCCAAAGGTCGAACGGGCGCCGAAGCCACGGATCGACAGCTGGGTGTCCTGCGCGAAGTTCTGCCGGTCGCGGGCCAGCAGGCCCGGCACCCCGCCCAGCGCCTCGGACAGCTGCGTGTTGGGGCCGCTACGGTCGGCATCGATCCACACCGTATCCAGGCTGGCGGGCAGGGCGAAGGGATCCACGCCCGGCACCCGCGCGGCCTGCACCTGCACCGCCGGCAGTGAGGTGGGCGAGGGCGCGGCCGCCACCGAAAAAGGCGACAGCAGCAGGGCGGACAGCGGCAGGCAATGACGTCGTGCGGCGGAATTCATGATTCAGGTTGATGGATCGGGCGGCAACGCACGCCATGGTACGGGCAGGCGGATGACGATGGCGGCGGCCAGCCCCGGCAGGCTTTGTTACGATGGGCTGTTTCCGGCCGAAAAGCCGCAAGCCGCGTGGCGCAATTCCTCCCCCTTTCCGTCTACCGAACGAGTACCGCCGTGTCCTTCTTTGCAAACGTGGAACTGGTCCCAGGCGACCCGATCCTGGGCCTGACCGAGGCGTACAACGCCGACAGCCGCCCGACCAAGGTCAACCTGGGTGTGGGCATCTACTACGACGAGAGCGGCCGCATTCCGCTGCTGCGCGCCGTCAAGCAGATCGAGCAGCAGCTCGCCAACGAAGCCAAACCGCGCGGCTACCTGCCGATCGATGGCCTGCCGGCGTACACCCAGGCTACCCGTGAGCTGGTGTTCGGCAAGGATTCGCCGCTGCTGGCCGCCGGCCGCGTCACCACCGCACAGACCGTCGGTGGCAGCGGTGCGCTGCGCGTCGGCGCCGACGTGCTGAAAAAGCTGCTGCCGCACGCCACCATCGCGCTGAGCAACCCGAGCTGGGAAAACCACCGCGCCGTGTTCAGCGCCGCTGGTTTCGAGGTGGTCGATTACACCTACTTCGACCCGGCCACCCATGGCGTGAACTTCGACGGCCTGCTGGCCGACCTGGGCAAGCTGGAAGCGGGCACCGTGGTGCTGCTGCATGCCTGCTGCCACAACCCCACCGGCGCCGACCTCACCGTCAGCCAGTGGAAGCAGGTCGCGCAGCTGCTGAAGGACCGCCAGCTGTTCCCCTTCATCGACATGGCCTACCAGGGCTTCGACAAGGGCATCGAGCAGGACGGCGCCGCGGTGCGCATCATCGCCGAGGCCGGCATCGACAGCTTCATCGTCGCCAACTCGTACTCCAAGTCGTTCTCGCTGTATGGCGAGCGCGTGGGTGCGCTGTCGATGGTGGCGCCGACCGCCGCTGACGCCAAGGCCGTGCAGTCGCAGGTCAAGCGCGTGATCCGCACGATCTACTCCAGCCCGTCCACGCACGGTGCTGCACTGGTTGCCGGCGTGCTGACCAACCCGGAACTGCGCGCGATGTGGGAGCAGGAACTGACCGAGATGCGCGAGCGCATCCACGCCCTGCGCCAGGGCCTGGTCGAGAAGCTGGCCGCCGCCGGTGCCCCGCAGTTCGGCTTCATCAACGAGCAGGCCGGCATGTTCTCGTACTCCGGCCTGAGCCGCGAACAGGTCGAGCGCCTGCGCGACGAGTTCGGCATCTACGCCGTCGGCACCGGCCGCATCTGCGTGGCCGCGCTGAACCAGAACAACCTGGAATACGTCGCCAAGGCCGTGGCCACCGTCGCCAAGGGCTGAAGCACCACTCCAGTGGTTTGAAGACAAAGGCGCCGCAAGGCGCCTTTGTTTTTGGGTCCTGGTTTTGCCAAGGGTTGCTGTAGAGCCGAGCCTGCGCTCGGCTTGCGCGGCGTGACGGACGAAGAGCAGCCGAGCGCGGGCTCGGCTCTACAGAAGCAGAGCGCCCCGCTTCTGCAGCGCAACGCCTCTGGAAACGATTACGCCTTCCCCGCTCACCCACGCGCAAGGCAGACCAGCGACAATAGGCGTTTCCCCGTTGCCGAGACCTGCCCGCCCATGTCCCGTACCTCGTTGACCCGCTTCCTGATCCAGCAGCAGCACGCCGGCCGCATCAACGCCGACCTGCGCCAGCTGATCGCGGTCGTCGCCCGCGCCTGCACCAGCATCTCCATCGCCGTCAGCAAGGGCGCCCTCGGTGGCGTGCTCGGCGAAGCCGGCACCGGCAACGTGCAGGGCGAAGCGCAGAAGAAGCTGGATGTCATCAGCAACGAGATCCTGCTGGAAGCCAACGCCTGGGGCGGTCACCTCGCTGCCTGCGCATCGGAGGAAATGGACCACAGCCAGCCGGTGCCGGACATCTACCCGCGCGGCGATTTCCTGCTGCTGTTCGATCCCCTCGATGGCAGCTCCAACATCGACGTCAACGTCTCCGTCGGCACCATCTTCTCGGTGCTGCGTTGCCCGACCAACGTCGAACTGCCTGGCGATGACGCCTTCCTGCAGCCGGGCAGCAAGCAGATCGCCGCCGGCTACTGCATCTACGGTCCCAGCACGCAGCTGGTGCTGACCGTCGGCCACGGTACCCACGCCTTCACCCTCGACCGCGAAACCGGCGAGTTCCTGCTGACCACCGAGAACATGCAGATCCCGGCGGCCACCCAGGAGTTCGCCATCAACATGTCCAACCAGCGCCATTGGGAAGCGCCGATGCAGGCCTATGTGGAAGATCTGCTGGCCGGCAAGGACGGCCCGCGCGGCAAGAACTTCAACATGCGCTGGATCGCCAGCATGGTCGCCGACGTGCATCGCATCCTGACCCGCGGCGGCATCTTCATCTACCCGTGGGACAAGAAGGAACCGGGCAAGGCCGGCAAGCTGCGCCTGATGTACGAAGCCAACCCGATGGGCCTGCTGGTGGAGCAGGCGGGCGGTGCCGCCTGGACCGGTCGCGAGCGCATCACCGACCTGCAACCCGACCAGCTGCACCAGCGCGTGCCGGTGTTCCTCGGTTCGCGCGAAGAGGTCGCCGAGGCCGTGCGTTATCACCAGGAGCATGACGCGAAGAGCGTCTGACAGCGGCCATCCCTACAGCGGTCATGGCAGATTGATGACATGACCGCAGGGTGACAGCAGCGGCTGCAAACGGCACCATCAAGCCCTTGCCGTCGAAGGAATGCACGCATGCACGAGCCGGGCCCTGTCGATTTCATCGAGGTCATCCACAACGCCGTCCCCAGCGACGTGTGCGCTGCGATCGTCGCCCGCATGCGTGCAAGTCAGGGCCTTAAACCCGGTGCAGTGGGCAGCGGCGTGTTCCCGGAACTCAAGCACAGCAAGGATCTGCGGATCAGCGGCCTGGAGGGCTGGCAGGATGTGGACCAGCAGCTGCAGCAGGCGGTTTTTGCCGGTCTGCAGACTTATCTACGCCGTTATCCACAGGCATTGATCGCGCCGCTGATGTTGCAGATCCAGGACAGCAACGGCCAGCCGCGACGTCTGTCGGCCGAGGATTTTCCCGACATGGCACCGGAGCAGCTCGCGGATCTGGCGCGCACCTGCCTGCGCCCGGGCGCGATCAACCTGCAGTGGTACACAGCGGGCGAGGGTGGCTACCCGTACTGGCACTGCGAGCTGTACCCGAAGGATGCGCAGGCCGACACGCTGCACCGCCACCTGCTGTGGACGCTGTACCTCAACGACGACTTCGAAGAAGGTGAAACCGAGTTCCTGTTCCAGGGCCGGAAGATCGCGCCGCGTACCGGCAGCCTGCTGATCGCACCGACTGCGTTCACCCATACCCATCGCGGCAACCGCCCGCAGGGCGGCGACAAGTTCATCGCCACCAGCTGGATCCTGTTCCAGAGTGCGCAGAAGTTGTTTGGGGGAGGGTGATGCAAACTGGTCACTCGAGGTTCCCAGCACCTTGTCCGGATCATGGAGCTGGCCCCCGAGATCCTGTGCTGTGGTGCGAGCAGTGGTGCTATCTCCTAAGGCAGACCACTACCCGGGCTGCCCTCGCTGATAAGAGAATCCCCAGATGCTGGCACGCCTTCCCATGCGCCCAGCTGACCCAGCGGCCTCCGGATGGCATTCAATTCATAGCTGAGCTCGCGCATCTTGCAGTGGGCCTTCCAGCCCGCGGGGCTGTCGAGGTTGGTCGCATGGTCAGGCGAACTAAGATGGTCGGTGTGACCGAAACTGACGTCCTCGTTCCGGTCGGTGCCGACAGGGCTCGCCCCCAAACCACGGGCTCAGAACCAGGGTCACTGCTTTCTCCATGGTCTGATCAAGGTCTTGCGCATTACCCAGGCGATCCAGCCGCAGACCAATCCGATCCCAGCGACAATGATTTCCTCTTCCCCGAAGGGGGACCCACTTACCCGTTGATAGACGACAAAAACCATTGCTCTCAATGACAACAGGGCAAATATGACTACAGGTGCCCAAAGTGCAATCTTCATCATTCCCCCGTGTGCAATGCATGGACCAGTGCTCGACGACTGGCCGCCTACGCTCTCTATCCCGCCATCTGCGGCATCATGATCTTCTTGCACGCACTACCGGAGGTTCCTCTCTGCGCTCTTGCCACTGCAGCACTACCACAGAATACGGATGTTTCGCGCGCATGCGCAGTTTCGGGCCTTCCATGCCACCTACAAAAGCTTCCTGCAGCGAAGTCGAGCAAGCTCGACGCTACCGAGGACGGCGATGATAGAGAATCCCGCCCGCTACTGCACCGAGCACTGCGATACCCAGGCCAACAAGCTCTTCTTCTCCAAGCGCTTCGCCAGATATCAGCTTGCCGACGGTCAGCAGCAGGACGTTCAATGGGAGCATCCACAAGAACGCGATGCCAAGCCAGTAGATGATCTTCATTTCATGCCCTCATTGATCCGGATACATCGACTTGAACCAATAGGCAGATCTGTTCCTCATCCATGTCCTGAATTCTGTCATCTCCAGTTCCCGCAGCTGGCGCATGTCAATTCCATAGCGTTGGAACAGGGAAATGGGCTCTCTCATACGGTCCTCATCCACAGCCGACGGATCAACAGAGACGTTGATCTTTCTGAGAAACCCTTCAACGGACACCACGCCTGATGTTTCACTCAAACTGGAGGAGAACGCATCCTCATCCAGTCGTGAGTAGAACCTGAGGGAATCAATTTCTATTTTCAGCATTGCCAGTCGTTGCAGAAGTGGTTGCACACGGTCTGTTCCACCCGGCTATCGGGTGGGACCAAAGGATCGCCAGAGATTACCGTCGCCGCCTTGCCAGGCACTGAGCTTCTCGACGGGGATTTCCTTGAGTTGGCAGGTGAACTGGAGATAGAAGGAACGGTCTTCTTTTCGATAGCTGTTCCATCCGACAGCCGTCACTTTGACTTCGATCCGACCATCGCCCTTGTGCGGCTGGTGTAGTTCAACATCCGCAGAATGGGACAGCCAGTAGTCTCCCTTGTGTGCGAAGCCTGCGCCGCCACTGGTCAAGTGCGCATCCACTACCTCCGGCATCCCTTCGGACGAAGGTGTGTATCCCTTCAGGCTGCCGGTGATCTTGGTGAACTGCTGGGAATCGATCACGCCCGGCGACTCCGAGAAGAGGCGCAGCAGAAGGAGCGTGCCCGTGCCCTTGCTCACCACCTGACCTGTATTTGCCGTCCACAGATGTTGCTCGAACTCGTCCAGACCGGCTGGCATATCAGTGGCAATCGATGCCTGCGGAACGGCGATGCATTCGTGAATGGCGCGAGCCTGCACCTGCAGGGTCACAAGGGAGAGAAGGAGAGCGCTGGCCGGAAGGCAGCACAGGCGTTTCATCATGTAGACACCGCTGATTCGAATTCAGTCACGCGAGCGACTGGCAGGATGTGCCTGATCAAAAGGGGATGCGTCGGGATCATGTGCTCCCGTCCATGCATCAAGGTCCTGCATCTGCAGGGGCGAGGCTTTCAGGCGCTCTGATAGCTGGGTCGGTGCATCACATTCATCGCGCCATTCCAGTGGGCTTGTGGAGCGGAACGATGCGTCAATCTGGATCTCGATGCCGGAATCTCCGGTGGAAATCACGGTGATCTGCCCTGCGACCGGAACTCCGTAGCAGCCGGTCTTTCCGGCGAATGCACTGGATCCACTGCTATGGAACATCCGTACGCGATCACCTGCGGCGGCGAATCGGTCTCCTGCCTTTGCATCAGCAGGGAGCTGGACCGTGAGCTTGCTGAAGGTGGAACGGTCGGTCCACCACGAAGACCGGAATCGTCGAACCCCGATCACACGGTTGTTGCCGGTAACGATCTGGTGACAGGCAAAGAGTCGCTGGCGCGGCTCGACCGTCAGGCAGGCGAGGTCATGCATGGCAGCGTCTTCAACCACAAACGCACGGGCAGCCTCTGCATCGGCGCCGCAGGCAAACAGAAACGCACCACGGCTGAAGGCATGTAGGCGCTTCATGCACGAATCGATTCATCGCCAAACAGACGGAACCGCACCCTCGCCGATCGTAGGTAATCCATCTGCACCCTTCCATGGTTTGCAGGCCATCCGGCCAAGCGCAGATTGTTGCCGGTAAGTCAGGCAGCGGTCCAGCGTTCTAGAACAGACTTCCCTGCGGCGAATCCTTGCGCGGCGGCAACGGCTTCTCGAACCGGCTGCAATCCAGCTTCGGCCAGTGGCTGTTCTGCGCATTGAACCCGAGGCGCTTGCGCGCCAGCTTGAAGCGGTTGCTCAACAGCTCCGCATAGACGCCCTGGCCACGCATGCGCGTGCCGAACTGGCTGTCGTAATCCTTGCCGCCACGCAGCTGCTGGATCGTGCTCATCACATGCGCGGCACGATCCGGATGGTGGGTATCCAGCCAATCGCGGAACAACGGCGCCACTTCCAGCGGCAAGCGCAGCAGCACGTAGCCTGCAGTACTGGCGCCGGCATCATGCGCAGCCTCCAGAACGGCTTCCAGTTCGCTGTCGTTGATCCAGGGAATCACCGGCGCCACCATCACACCGACGGGAATGCCCGCTTCATGCAGGCGCTTCATCGCACGCAGGCGCGCATGTGGTGCCGAGGCACGCGGCTCCAGTTTCGCCGACAGATGCGGATCCAGCGATGTCACCGAGAAATGCACGCTGACCAGGTTCTCCGCCGCCAGTGGTGCGAGCAGATCGATGTCGCGCTCGACCAGCGCGTTCTTGGTGATCAGCGAGAACGGGTGTTTGGTTTCGAGCATCACCTCGATCAGCTGACGGGTCAGCTTGAACTTGCGTTCGATCGGCTGGTACGCGTCGGTGTTGATGCCCAGCGCGATCGGTTGCGGCACGTAGCCCGGCTTCGACAGTTCCTTGCGCAGCAGCTGCGGCGCGTTGGTCTTGGCAAACAGCTTGGTCTCGAAGTCGAGCCCGGGCGACAGGTTCAGATAGGCATGCGAGGGGCGCGCGAAGCAGTACGAGCAGCCGTGCTCGCAGCCTCGATACGGATTCACCGACTGGCTGAAGCCAACGTCCGGCGAGTTGTTGCGGCTGATGATGCTGCGAGCGGTCTCCGCGCGTACTTCGGTGCGCAGGCGCGGGGCGCGGAACTCCTCGCTTTCGTCCACTGCCCAGCCATCGTCCACCGCCTCGCTGACGGTGCTTTCAAAACGCCCCGCAAGATGGGACGTGGAACCCCGGCCCTTGATGGCGGCCTGGGCGTTGCGAGGGGGATGCTGCATGTTGCCCTCCGGCCGTTACGGGGTATTAGTATTATTGCTAACCACAGGCAGCGCAAGCAGCCAGGATTCACGTAGCTGTAGGCGCGGAGGCGCATGGGACCGCACGTTGACCCCAGACTTGTCCACAGGGTTGCGTGGCTTGCGACCGGGCGCGCGCCATCGCCGCGGCAGGCCAGCATGGGCCACGGGTGTCTCAACAGCTGCGATGGGAAGATCGGCTACAGGGACGCACGCCAAGCCGGAATACGGCGACCTGCCGCACGTCCTCCGGCTTCAATCTGCAGGGGAAGTCCCATGCACTGCTACAGCAGTGCCAGGTAGCCCTTCACTGTGGCATCGAGGCCGTCGTATAGCGCCTCGCCGATCAGCGCGTGGCCGATCGAGACCTCCAGCACCTCCGGCACATCGGCCAGGAAGTCACGCAGGTTGTCCTGCGACAGGTCGTGTCCGGCATTCACACCCAGGCCGACGGCCTGTGCACGGCGAGCGGCGGTGGCGAACAGTTCCAGCATGGCCCGGGCGTCGCCGGCAGCATGGGCCTCGGCATACGGGCCGGTGTACAGCTCGACGCGATCGGCACCGACCTCGGCCGCCTGTTCCAATAGCGGGTTGCCGGCATCCACGAACAGGCTCACCCGGCAGCCCATTGCCTTCAACTCGGCGACCAGCGGGCGCAGTCGCTGCGCGTCGCGCTCGAAGTCGAAACCATGGTCGGAGGTGATCTGGCCATCGCCATCGGGAACCAGCGTGGCCTGTGCCGGGCGCGTCTGCGCGCACAGCGGCAGCAGCCCGGGGTAGCCCTCACGCGGCGGCGCGAACGGGTTGCCTTCGATGTTGAACTCGACGCCCCGCGCACGGGTCAGCGCCGACAGTGCCAGCACGTCCTCGGCGGTGATGTGGCGGCGGTCCGGCCGCGGGTGCACGGTGATGCCATGCGCGCCCGCATCCAGGCAGGCCTGGGCGGCACGCACCACGTCCGGTTCGGCACCGCCACGCGAGTTGCGCAGGACGGCGATCTTGTTGACGTTGACGCTGAGCTGGGTCATGGAACGGGACTACGGGGAGTAAGAGGGAGGGTCGCTGCCGTCAGCCGGGGGAACCTTGGCCTGTTCGCGCAGACGCCGCAGTTCATCGCTGTCCACCAGTGTCGCCGGATCACGCTGAAGGTCGCCAAAGCGTGCGACGTAACGGCCGCGCACCCACGCCAGCAGGAAGGCAAGGGCGCCCAGCAGGGCCAGTGACATCAGCCCCATGTTCGGTGTTTTCAGGGCAAAGGCGAAGCAGCCCAGCGCCAGCAGCAGGTACAGCCAGTACATTGTCAGTCTCCCCGGGCCACCGCCGCAGTGTAGCGCTGCCTCACAGCAGCGGCGAGGCCAATCGCGCGAAGGCCTCGGGCAACCGATGCAGCCACAGCGAGCGCCCTGCCTGGTCGTGTACGCGGGTGGCGCGCTCGAACTCGGACTGCAGCAACAGGGACAGTTCCGCCACCCGGCCACGATCGCTGATCATCATCGACAGCTCGAAATTCAGGCGGAAGCTGCGGTGATCGAAGTTGGCGCTGCCGACGATGCAGACATCATCGTCGGCGATGAAGGCCTTGGTATGCAGCATGCGCGGACCGTACTCGTAGATCTTCACTCCCGCATGCAGCAGTTCGTCGAAGTACGAGCGGGCGGCCTGGGTGACGAACCAGGAGTCGCTCATCTTCGGTACCAGCAGGCGCACGTCCAGGCCGCCGAGTGCCGCCGACGTCAGCGCCATCCGCGCCGCCTCGCCAGGTACGAAGTAAGGCGTCACCAGCCAGACCCGCTCACGTGCTTCCTGGATGGCGGCCACATGCAGTCTGTGGATCGTCTCCCATCCCGAATCCGGGCCGGAGACCAGCACCTGCGCGTCGATCGCGCCGTCGCCGCGCAGGGCCATATCGCTCGGCCACAGCCGGGCGATGTCGAACCGCGAGTGATCCTGGCCACTGGCGTACAACCAGTCCTCGGCAAACACCAACTGCAGGCTGCGCACCACGTGCCCGCGCAGGCGCATGTGCAGATCGCGATAGGCATTCGGGTTGCGACTTTCGTCTTCGTCGTCGGTGATATTGATGCCGCCGGTGAACGCCAGCCGGCCATCGACGATCACCAGCTTGCGGTGCGTGCGCAGGTTCAACCAGGGGCGTTTGAACGGCTTCAGCAGCTGCCGCGGATGGAACCAGACCACTTCCGCGCCGGCATCCAGCAGCGGCTGCACGAAGCGCTGGCGCACGGCGGAGGAGCCTACCGCGTCCAGTAGCAGCCGTACCTGCACACCGGCACGGGCCCGTTCCAGCAAGGCATCCCGCAACGCGGTGCCGGCGTGGTCGGGATTGAAGATGTAGTACTCCAGATGCACATGGTCACGGGCCTGCGCCACCGCTTCCAACAGCGCAGCATAGGTGGCCGCGCCGTCGACCAACCAGGTCACTTCGGTGGCGGTGCTTGGCGCCAGCCCAGTCGTCGCCTGCGCGATCTTGGCCAGCTCGGTGCAGTCGGCATCGGGTGGGCAGACATCGCTGTAGTGCTCCATGCCCGAGCGCGCACGACCGCGTCGCAGCCGTTGCCGCTTCACCTTCTGCGGTCCCAGCAGGTAGTAGATGAAGAGGCCGAGGTAGGGCAGCAGCGCCAGCGACAGGATCCAGCTCAGCGTGGCCACCGGCTCGCGCTTCTGCAGCATGATCCAGCCGGTCAGGGCGAGCAGGTACAGCAGATAGGCCACCGCCAGGATCGTTCCCAGGTGGGCGATGCCATCAAGCCAATGGCGCACGGAATCGAAGAGGGCGAGCATCCGCCGATCATAGCGGGGACACGCACCGGTCAGCGGCATTTGTTCCCAGACGCGTTCCCGGCAAGACGCATCCACGCATGGCGTGGATCCACGTGTCGACCAAGATCGACACCTACCAAGCGCAGGCATGTCATTCAAAAAAAGACGCCCCTGTTTCCAGGGGCGTCTGCAGTCGCGTCATGACTGATGTATTGCGGTGTAGCGATTTACTGCTGCACGAAGCCGATCTTCTTCATCTGAGCATTCTTCGCGGCGGCCAGAACCTTGGCCATCACGTCGTACTCCGAATCCGGGCTGGCATCGATCCGCAGTTCCGGCTGGTTGGTCGGGTCACGCTGGACCTCCTGCTCCATCCGCTGCTGCAGTTCGCTTGCGTTGATCGGGCTGTTGTTCCACGAGACCTGGTTGCTGGCGTCGATCTTCAACTCGATCGGCGGCGGCGGTTCGACCAGCTGCGGCGGTGGGTTGAGCACGCGCTGCGGCAGGTCCACGGCGATCGGGTACGTCATGATCGGCGCGGTGACGATGAAGATGATCAGCAGCACCAGCATCACGTCCACGAGGGGCGTGACGTTGATGTCTGCCATGGGGCCTTTGCCACCACCACTACTGAATGCCATGGCTTATTGCCCCTTCTCTTTGGTCGCCACGAAGCCGACGTCCAGCATGCCCTGTTCCTGCGCGATCTTGGTCATCTCGTTGATGACACGCATCTTGGTGGTGCGGTCACCACGCAGGTTCAACGGCGGCTGCGGGGTCTGCTGGGCGGCGGTCGCCAAGCGCGACTCGAGGGTCTGCTTGTTGATCTCTTCGTCGTTCCAGTAGATCGAACCGTCTTCCTTGACTGCCAGGGTGATGGGACCCTTGCGGTCGTTGGTGTCGTCCGGCTTCTGGACCAGGTTGGCCTCCGGCAGATCCACCTTGACCTTGTGGGACATCAGCGGCGCCGTGATGATGAAGATGATCAGCAGCACCAGCATCACGTCCACGAGGGGCGTAACGTTGATGTCGGCCATGGGGCCGCCGCTGTTACCACTACTGAAAGCCATAACGGGCTCCGTCTAGATCTTGGTGACTACGTTCTCGCGGGTACAGCGCGTCGCAATTAGCGGACGCGCGAACCGGTGGCGAAGAAGTCGTGCAGGTCGTGCGCGAAGGTATCGAACTTGCTGATGGTCGCGCTGTTGATCTTGCTGAAGAAGTTGAAGGCGAACACGGCCGGGATCGCGACGAACAGACCGATGGCGGTCATGATCAGTGCTTCACCCACCGGGCCGGCAACGGCGTCGATCGAAGCGGAGCCGGTGGCACCGATCTTGATCAGCGCGCCGTAGATGCCCCACACGGTACCCAGCAGACCGACGAACGGAGCGGTTGCACCGACGGTGGCCAGCAGGGTCATGCCCGACTGCAGCTTGTTGCTTTCGCGGGTCACGGCCTGGCGCAGAGCGCGGTCGACGAACTCCGAACGGCTCAGGTTCTCACCCACGCCGCCGACGGCGCCGCCTTCAGCACGCTGGTGGTGCGCAGCAGCCTGGGCAGCGTCCAGAGCGATCTTCGAGAACGGCTCCGAAGCCGGCTGCTCTTCCATTGCACGGATGGCGTCCTGCGCGTTCGGGGTATCCCAGAACAGGCTGACGACGCGATCAGCGGCGCTCTTCAGGCGGGTAGCACGGAAGATGTTGATGACGGTCCAGTACCAGGACATGGCGGACATGACGACCAGGGTCAGCAGCACGACCCAGGAAACCGCGAAATCACCCGGCTTGGTGGTCATTTCGTGGATCAGATGCTCGAAGCCCATCTGCGACAGGGCGTTGGACGGATTGCCCCCGGCAGCAGCGGCGATGAAAATTTCCTGCAGCATGACGCTTACCTTTGTTGTGTGTGGTGATAAAGGGTGTAGCTAAGCTAAACAATCGAACTGGAGGCGAGGGTGGCCAGGCGGCCACCCGGGCGCATCAGTTCAGCGCAAAGTTGACCGGGACGCGGACGCGGCCAGCAGCCTTCTTACCGCCAGCTTCGGCGGCGTTGAAACGCCACTTGCGGGCAGCTTCCATCGCAGCACGGTCCAGATCGCGGTTACGGCTGGACTTTTCCACCGTGACATTGGTGACGTTGCCCTGGGCATCGACATCAATGATCAGGATCACTTCGCCCTGGATACCAGCGCGGAAGGCGGCCGGCGGATAGCGCGGCGGATTCATGGCCTTCGACGAGATGTCCACGCTGGCCTCGATCGAGGTCGGCGGTGCCGGCGGCGACGGCGGCGACGGCGGGGTGACGATATCGTTCGCGCGCGGTTCCGGCACGTCGACGACCGGCGCCTGCGGCGGCGGCGGGACGGGCGACGGCTTCGGCGGCGACAGATTCTTCACCGGCGGCGGCGGGGTGTCCTGCGGCGGCGGCGGCGGCGGCGGCGGTGGCGGCGGCGGCGGCGCGTCGACGATGGTCACCATGACGTTGCGCTCCTTCTCCGCCACGGCCTTGGGAGCCACGGCAGGAATCAGGAGCATCATGAAGGCGGCCAGATGCAGGGCGATTACAAACGCGATACCGACGATGCGAGGCCAGCTCAGCCCCTTGTCATCGGGTTGTTCGTACCGGTGAACGACTAGTTGTTCCGTCATGCGCCAAGAGCTCAATAGTGGGGCCGGAATCCCGGGGGCGGGATCCCTGATCAGCGGTGCATGACACCGCAGGAACCTCCAAGCTTATACCAATCCTGAGCGCTTGCGCATCAACTGGGCAGGCGTTCAGGCGTTATTCCTACTTACTTCAGGTTGATGATTTTCTTGGCATCCGCCTGGTTCTTCACGCCCTTCGCCAGCGCCTGCTGGGCGGCCTGCTTGGCCTCCGGGACACGACCTTCACTGTGCAAAACGCGTGCCAGATTCAGGTAGGTCTCACCGTCCTTGGAGAGCGGGGCGGCCTTCTGCCACGCGTCGATCGCCTGCGGCACCTGGTCGGAGTAGTAGTAGGACTGGGCCAGTGCCAGGTAGACCTGGTAATCCGGCTTCAGGATGCCCTTCTGCAACCCTTCGTTGATGACCGCGATGACGTCCTTTTCCTTGTTCTCGGTGTTGGCATAGATCGAGTACAGCTGCTTGTACTCGCGCTCTTCGGTGAGCTGACCGCTGCTGCGCAGCTTGTCCATCACCGCGGCGGCCTTCGGCATCTGGTCGGCCTGCATGTACATGTTGGCCAGGTTCAGCTGCGCTTTCTTGTCATTCGGGTTCTTGGCGGCCAGTGCTTCGGCAGCCTGCACGGCCTCACCGGTCTGGCCGGCTTCGGCCAGCGCGGCCATCAGCAGCTGGTTCCAGTTGTCCTTCGGCTCGGCAGCGCCGGCGATGGCCTGCTTCAGCACCGGGATCGCTTCCTGGTAGCGCTCCAGCTGGTACAGCGCCTGGCCCTTGATGATCAGCTCTTCCGGCTTGGTCGACTTGCTCTCGGCGAAGTACTTGTCCAGGGTCGCCAGGCCTTCAGCGGTCTTGTCTTCCTGGATCTGCAGCTGGCCGAGCATCAGCATCGACTGGAAGTGGCCGTTGTTGTCCAGGCCGTTGAACTGCAGCACCTGCTTCAGGTAGGCGATGGCGGCTGCGGTGTCGTCGGTCTGGTAGGCCGCCTGGGAGGCGAGCTGCGCGGCCAGCGACTTGTCGTACTCGTTGGCGCCTTCGTTGGCCAGGATCTCGTCGGCCAGCGTGCGGGTCTCCGGGAACTTTTCCTTGTTGTAGCTGTCAATCATCTTCTGCAGCTTGCTGCCCAGCTTGGCCGACGACTTCGCTGCCGGTTCCTGGCGGGTCGCGTTCGGGAACAGCACTTCGGCCTTGGCCTGCTTGCCGCCACGGTTGCCACGCTCGGACGAACGCGAGGACTGCGCGAACGCATCGGTGACCACGGCGCCGGTCAGGGCAGTGGCGATGAGGACGGAAAGCACAGCTTTGTGGTTACGGAAAATCATCGTTCACCTCGATCGAACCGCCGGTAGCGGCAAAGTCGGACTGTCAGAAAAATCTGAGCCGCCAAACGTATCAGAAACAGATGGCGTGAGAAATCGTTTTATGTGCTGCAATACAGCATGAATCTGCGCACTCAGCCACACTTTGGCCGGCGTCCGGCCGCCTGGGCCTGCTGGTAGACGGGGCCGAGCGCCGGCACATCACGCTGCAACTCCCTGATCCGATTGGCTGGATCGGGATGGGTGGACAACCATTGCGGGCTGCGACCGCCACTGGCGGCCATCATGTTCTGCCACAGATCGACCGCCTGGGCAGGGTTGAATCCGGCCTCGGCCATCAACCGCTGACCGATCACATCGGCCTCGCTCTCCTGGGTGCGTGAGCCGGGCAACAGGAACGCGGTCTGCGCCCCCATCCCGCCGAGCTGGTTGACCGTGCTGGCCGCGCCTTCGCCGCCATACGCGCCCGCGAGTGCCCCGAGCACCGCCAATCCGGTCTGCGCGCCCATCTGCCGGGTGATGCGCTCTTCATGGTGGCGGGCGATCACGTGGCCGATCTCATGGCCGATCACTGCGGCCAGCTGATCCTGGTTCTTGGCGACGCTGAAGATGCCGGTGTTGACCCCGACCTTGCCGCCGGGCAGGGCGAAGGCGTTGGGTTCCTTGTCGACGAACACCGCCGTCTCCCACCGTACGCCACGGTACTGAGTCGGCAGCTGTGCGACGAGCGCATTGACCACGCATTGCACGTAGCCGTTCTGGCGGCCGTCGCTGCTGATCTTCTCTTTCTGCTTGGTTTCGGCGAACGCCTGCGCACCCAGCTGGTCCAGCTGAGCCTGCGACACACCGCCCACCATCTGCCGACGGCCGGTGGGTGACGTGGTGGTCGCGCAGGCGCTGACCAGAGTGGCGATGACGATGGCCAGCAGCAGTTGTTTCATGGACCCACCCCCGTGTTCAGAAGCCCAGTGTGTAATGGGTCTGCTTAATCTTTCGTCAAGCGGACAGCGCCTTACGTTGCCCCGAAAAACACCAGGGCCGCAAGCGCCACGGCATTGTTCAGTGCATGTGCGGTGATCGCGGCCCACAAGGTGCCGGTGCGGCGGTACAGCCAGCAGAACGCAGCGCCCATGCCGCCATAGACCAGCCACAGCTGTGCGATCTCGGCCGGGCCATTGGCGCTGGTACCGGGAATTTCATGGATGAGCGCGAACGCCAGGCTGCTCAAGATCATCCCCAGCCACGGCCGTCCGGCCTGCCACAGACGCCCGAACAGGACACGGCGGAACAGCAGTTCTTCGTAGGCGGGTGCAAGCACCACGGCAAACAACGTCAGGAACAGCGGAAAACGGGCAACCGCGTTCTGCATCAGTTCGAGGTTTGTCGGCACCGGCTCGATGCCCATCTGCTTGGCCACGAAGGCGATACCGTTGCTGCCGATCACGATCGCGCTGGCAACCAGCAGGGTCCAGCCCCAGGTGGAAGGGCGACGGAGTGCGTCCCGCGAACGCTGGCGTTCGGCAGCGTTGGCCGGTCGGCGCCAGAAATACACCAGCAGCGCTGCGCCGCCGGTAGCGACCAGTGCCATCAGGATCTGCCCGAGCGCACCGGGTTGGCCGAGCTGCTGGGCGACCGCTGCCGTATCAGGCATGCCGCCGCCGGATTTGGCGCTGGCATAACCCACCACGATGCCGCGGTAGAGCCCCCAGACCAGACCACTCACCAGGCTCAACCCGAACAGGGTGACGGCGGCGATGCCCAGGTCGATGAAGAAACCCGCCAACGGCGAGGAGGCGCGGGCGGCAGTGGTTGCCGGCGGGACCGGCGGCGGAGCGGAAACCGGGGCGGAAGCGGACATCGATTACCTGCGATCAAGGGACAAAAGCCGGCGCACCTCCCCGCGCGCCGGCCACGATCCGATTGTGTCAGATATCCAGGTTGGCGACCTTCAACGCGTTGTCTTCGATGAAGTCACGACGCGGTTCGACCACATCACCCATCAGGGTACTGAAGATCTGGTCTGCGGCCACCGCATCTTCGATACGCACCTGCAGCAGGCGACGGGTATCGGGATTCACGGTGGTATCCCACAGCTGTTCCGGATTCATTTCACCCAGACCCTTGAATCGCTGGATCTGACGGCCGCGCTTGGCTTCGTCCAGCAGCCAGTTGCGGGCCTGCGCGAACGAGTCGATCTCGATCGACTTGGCGCCACGGGTGATGACCGCGCCTTCGCGGACCAGACCGTGCAGCAGCTGCGCTGCCTGGTGGATGCCGCGCAGTTCGCCGCTTTCCAGCGCGGACAGCGGCAGCACCTGGATGTGCTGTTCGCCCATGTGGCTGCGGGTCACCAGTACGGCAGCCGGACGCTGCTCGTTGGGTTCCTGCAGTTCCAGGGTGAAACGGGCGCTGCCGAGGTTGCCCTGGTTGAGGTGCTTGGCCAGCGCGTCCAGGCCTTCGCCAGGACCTGCATTGCGCAGGTTTTCCAGCTCCAGCGGCATGAAGTCGACCAGCGCTTCGAGCAGGTTGCGATCGTAACGGTGGGTATTGCGGTTGATCGTGTCCTGCGCGGCAGCGTAGGCGAGCAACAGCTTTTCCAGCGCCACGCCATCGATCGGCGGCTCGCCGCTGGCCGGCACCAGCCCGGCATTTTCCACCGCGCTGCTGGCCAGATAGCTGTCCAGTGCCGGATCGTCCTTCAGGTACAGCTCCTGCTTGCCCTGCTTGATCTTGTACAGCGGCGGCAGGCCGATATAGACATAACCGCGCTCGATCAGCTCCGGCATCTGACGGTAGAAGAACGTCAGCAGCAGGGTGCGGATGTGCGCGCCGTCGACGTCGGCGTCGGTCATGATGATGATCTTGTGGTACCGCAGCTTGTCCGGGTTGTACTCGTCGCGACCGATACCGGTGCCCAGCGCGGTGATCAGCGTACCCACCTGGTCGGACGCCAGCATGCGGTCGAAGCGTGCACGTTCCACGTTGAGGATCTTGCCGCGCAGCGGCAGCACGGCCTGGTTCTTGCGGTTGCGGCCCTGCTTGGCCGAACCACCTGCCGAGTCACCCTCGACGATGAACAGTTCGGACAGCGCCGGATCCTTTTCCTGGCAGTCGGCCAGCTTGCCCGGCAGGCCGGCGATATCCAGCGCACCCTTGCGGCGGGTCAGGTCACGCGCCTTGCGCGCCGCTTCGCGGGCACGGGCAGCGTCGACGATCTTGCCGGCGATGGCCTTGGCTTCGTTCGGGTTTTCCTGCAGGAACTCTTCCAGGCGCTGGCCGAAAGCACTTTCCACGGCCGGGCGCACATCCGAGCTGACCAGCTTTTCCTTGGTCTGGCTGGAGAAGCTCGGGTCCGGCACCTTGACCGACAGCACCGCGATCATGCCTTCGCGCATGTCATCGCCGGTCAGGTTGATCTTGGCCTGCTTGGCGATGCCGTTCTGCTCGATGTAGTTGTTGAGCACGCGGGTCAATGCGCCACGGAAGCCGGCCAGGTGGGTACCGCCGTCCTTCTGCGGAATGTTGTTGGTGAAGCAGTACATCGTCTCCTGGTAGGAGTCGGTCCACTGCAGCGCCACTTCCACGGTGATGCCATTGGATTCGCCGGTCACCGAGATCACGTTCGGGTGCAACGGCGTCTTCAACTGCGCCAGATGCTCCACGAAGCTGCGGATGCCGCCCTCGTAATGGAAGTCGTCGCGGCGGCCATCACCACGCTCGTCCACCAGCACGATCTTGACGCCGGAATTGAGGAAGGACAGTTCGCGCAGGCGACGGGCCAGGATGTCGTAGTGGAATTCCACATTGTCGTGGAAAGCCTTTACCGACGGCCAGAAGCGCAGGGTTGTACCGCGCTTGGTGCTGGGACCGACCTGCTTGAGCGGATGCAGTGCTGCGCCGTCGGCGTATTCCTGCTGGTAGTGGAAACCGCCCTGGTAGATATCCAGGACCAGCTTCTGCGACAGCGCGTTGACCACGCTGACACCCACGCCGTGCAGGCCGCCGGAAACCTTGTAGCTGTTGTCGTCGAACTTGCCGCCTGCGTGCAGGACCGTCATCACGACTTCGGCAGCAGACACGTCGCGGTCGAGCTTTTTGCTCATCTGCTCGTGCTTGCCCGTCGGAATGCCGCGACCGTTGTCGGACACGCCTACCGAGCCATCGGCATGGATCGTCACCGAGACGTGATCGGCATGGCCGGCGAGGGCTTCGTCGATTGAGTTGTCGACGACCTCGAACACCATGTGATGCAGGCCGGTGCCGTCATGGACGTCGCCGATGTACATGCCTGGGCGCTTGCGGACAGCCTCCAGGCCTTCCAGGGCCGTAATGCTGTTGGCGTCGTAGTTGCCGTTGTTTGCCGGGGTGTTCTGTTCGTCGGTCATTGCGCTTGCCGTAGGCTCCGCAGGTCGGACACCGCTTTGAGCGATGTGCCGAGAATGAAGGGATAGCAGCCTGAATTATACCAGCCGGGGCTGAGCGGCCTTGCCGTGCCCACTATGGCACAGCCACGATCTGTGCATGTTCCACGTGGAACCGGGTGACGTCGCTCAGGGTCTCCAGTGCCGCAGGCGTTTCTGTTGCGGTGATGAAGATCTGCGCCGGCGCCGCCAACAAGCGGTGCAGTACCCGGCTCTGGTGGGTGCGATCCAGCTCCGAAGCCAGATCGTCCAGCGCGATGACGGGCCACTCGCCGCGCTGCTCGGCGTAATCCTCTGCCTGAGCCAGCAGACAGGCGAGGGCGGTGAGCTTGGCCTGGCCGCGCGAGAGCGCATCGCTGCCTGGAATGGTGTGAAACGCCACGCTCCAGTCTGCGCGGTGCGGGCCCAGCGAGGTGTAACCCGCCTGACGATCGCGTTCGCGCGCCAGCAGCAGTGCATCGGCCAGTGGAACCTCGCTTCGGCGCCAGCCCGGGCTTAGATTCAGGCCCACAATTCCCAGCTGAGGAGCCAATGCCTCGGCCAATGCGATCGTCCGGGACTGCAACCGCTCCAGATAGTGCTGCCGACGACTGGTCAGCGGCTCTCCCGCCTCGGCCAGCTCGTGATCCCAGGTATCGAGCATCCGCGACGGCCCGCCCTGCTTGAGCAGGGCGTTGCGCTGCTTCAGAGCCCGCGAATAGCGCCGCCACAGGGAAAGAAAGTCTGGTTCCACGTGGAACAGGCCCCAATCGAGGAAACGCCGGCGCGGTTCACCACCACCACTCACCAAGGCATGGCTGCCTGGTTCAAAGGTGACCACCGCCAGAGCGGCACACAGGTTTCCGAGCTGAGCGACGTCTTCGCCATCCAGGCGCCCCTTCCACTCCTGCCCACTATGGCGCAGGCCCGCCTTTCGGCGCTGCGCGGGCAGGTCACCGCGTTGTTCGTCCCATTCCACGAAGACTTCCAACGCCTCATGGCCCTGACGCACCAGGCCGTCGCGTACCCGCCCGCGGAAACTCCGCCCATAGGCCATCAGATGCAACGCTTCAAGGACGCTGGTCTTGCCAGCGCCGTTGTCACCGGTCAGCAGATTCACCCCTGGCTGGGGCGATAGCTCCACCGCATCGAATCGACGCAACTGATGGAGGGCAAGACGACGAATCTGCATGGGATGCGACAGACCATCCGCACGTGGCGGTAGAGGGACGGGGAATCACCCAGCTTACTGCATTGGTCAAGCCAGCCGTCAGGGCTGTACGCGGCCCGCGATCAGTGAGCCCTGGCGGTGCCGGAGAACACACGTTTCACGTGATCGGGAGTGTGACTGCCAGCGAAAGACGATAGGACAGCGGCCGAAATCGTTCAAATCCAGCAGCCCGCCCAGGCTCGGGGAGCCCAGATTTCAACAATCCGGCGGCCGTTGTACGCCCACAGGCCTGACGGTGCGCCGCAATGACCGTCAGTACTCCGAAAATTCTTTGAAATCTGCTGACAGCAGCCCTGCCAGGTTCCACAGATTTCAAGAAATTCGAAGCACCCGTTCCACGGCATCCACAGCGGGACTGTATGACTTATACACAAGGTGTGGGCGAACTGTGGATAAAAAAGCCACTTTTCCCTCGCGTCAAAACTATCCACAGGTTCCCCCCCAGGCTTGATGGCCTATATACAGGGGGTTTCAGCCCTATAAAGTTCTTTTAATTCAAAAACATAGCCTACTTTTACATGAAATCTGGCCCTACCATCACCACCAAGCTTTTGATTTATACCCAGATTTAGAAGCTAGGGAGGCCCCGACTTTCCGCGAACGAGGCCTGTGGACAGAGAGGTCAGCACTCAGGGTAGGTCGCTTGATCCAAGCCCGCTCCCTGATCGCGCATCCAAGCGGTCTCAGCATCCCTGAAGGGCTGGAACTCCTCGGCTGGGTCCACCACAGCGCGAATCCCACGCAAGAGCGCGGAAGCCAGGAACGTCTCATCAATCGCAAGCCCGAAGATGCCGGGAAGCTGCGGCAACGATGCTCCACGTGGAACAAAAAAAACGCCCGGGAATTCCCGGGCGTCCATGTGTTCCACGTGGAACGGCGCAGCCGTCAGAGACGCAGCGGCATCACCACGTGACGCGACTTCTCACTGCTCGATTCACGCACCAGCGCCGAGGAGTTGGAGTCGCGAAGCTGGATGATCACTTCTTCGTCGCGCAGGGCGGAGAGGGCATCCAGCAGGTAGTTCACGTTGAAGCCGATGGCCAGATCGCTGACCGTGGTGTCCGCTTCGATTTCTTCCTGGGCCTCTTCCTGCTCCGGGTTGTGCGCGCTGATCTTCAGGTTGCCCGGCGAGACTTCGACGCGGATGCCGCGGTACTTCTCGTTGGACAGGATCGCGGCACGCTGCAGCGAGGCGCGCAGTGCTTCGCGATCAACCTTCACTTCGCGGTCGGCACCGATCGGAATCACTGCCTCGTAATCCGGGAAGCGACCATCGATCAGCTTGGAGGTGAAGGTGACATCGTCGCGCTTGACGCGAACGTGGCTGCGGCCGACTTCCAGCTCGATCTCGCGATCGCCGCTTTCCAGCAGGCGCTGCAGTTCGGTCACACCCTTGCGCGGCACGATGATCTGGCGCTTGGAACCGCTGGGCTTGGCCAGATCGGTTTCGCACAGGGCCAGGCGATGACCATCGGTAGCGACGGTGCGCAGGGCATCGCCGCGCAGGTCGAACAGCAGGCCGTTGAGGTAATAGCGCACATCCTGCTGGGCCATCGCGAACGCAGTGCGCTCGATCAGCTCCTTCAGGGTGGCTTCGCCGATGGCAACGCGCTCGGTGGCTTCCACTTCGTCCACCGACGGGAAGTCGTTGGAGGGCAGGGTGGCCAGGGTGAAGCGGCTGCGACCTGCCTGCACGGTGATCTTGTCACCGGTCTGCGAGACGGTGATCCGGCTGCCATCGGGCAGTGCACGGATGATCTCGAACAGCTTGCGGGCCGGAATGGTGGTTTCGCCGTCCTGGGCATCTTCAACCGCGATCCGCGACACCATCTCCACTTCCAGGTCGGTACCGGTCAGCGACAGCTGGCCGTTCTGCACCTGCACCAGGAAATTGGCCAGAACCGGAAGGGTCTGGCGGCGTTCGACCACGTTGACGACCTGTGCCAACGGCTTGAGAAAGGCTTCGCGCTGCAGTGTGAAACGCATGTGGTTCCGTGCCCCTATGCTTTAAAAAAATGTGGAATAAATCAAAAGCTTGGTGGTGCTGGTAGAGCCAGAATCGCTGGAAAACACAGCTAAGTCTTTGTAAACAAAGGGGTTTCACGCTTCGAAACCCTCTGCATTACCAGCCCCCAAGGGGTGGGGAAAGCTGTGGATAAATTCTCCGCGAAATCCAACGGCATTTTTATCCACACCCTGTCCCGCGCTTGCTACCGGATTCTGCACCGTTTTATGCGGTGACGCCTCATCGGCGTACGTGCATCATTCGCTCAGCTTCCGGATCAGCTTGTCCCAGTCCTCGCGGAGCTTGCCGTCGGCTTCCATCAGGGTGCGGATCTGCCGGCAGGCATGCAGCACCGTGGTGTGATCGCGACCGGCAAAGGCGTCGCCGATTTCGGGCAGGCTGTGTTCGGTCAGTTCCTTGGTCAGCGCCATGGCAACCTGACGCGGACGGGCCAGCGACCGGGTCCGACGCTTGGACAGCAGATCCTTGATCTGCAGCCCGTAGTAGTCGGCAACGGTTTTCTGGATGTTGGGAATGCTGATCGCCTGCTGCTGGGCGCGCAGCAGATCGCGCAGGGTTTCCTGGGCGAATTCGGTGGTGATCGCGCGGCCAGTGAAATTGGCGCGGGCGGTCAGGGTATTCAGCGCGCCCTCGAGGTCGCGCACATTGGAGCGCATCTTCTTGGCGATCAGGAACGCAACGTCATCGGGAATCTCGGCACCACGCTCGCGGGCTTTGGCCAGCACGATCGCAGCGCGGGTCTCGAAGTCCGGCGGCTCGATCGCCACCGACAGGCCCCAGGCAAGACGCGACTTCAGGCGCGCTTCCAGGCCTTCGACTTCGCGCGGATAGCGGTCGCAGGTCAGGATGATCTGCTGCTTGCCATCGAACAACGCGTTGAAGGTGTGGAAGAACTCTTCCTGGGTACGGTCCTTGCCCGCAAAGAACTGGATGTCATCGATCAGCAGCGCGTCGACCTGCTGGAACTGGCGCTTGAACTGATCCATGGTCTTTTCCTGCAAGGCCCGGATCATCGCGCTGAAGAACTGTTCCGAACGCAGGTACAGCACCTTGGCCCCCGGATTGGCCTGACGCATCGCGTTGCCGGCGGCGAACATCAGGTGGGTCTTGCCCAGGCCGGTGCCCCCGTACAGCAGCAGCGGGTTGTGCGCGCGGTCGCCCGGCTTCTGCGCCGCCTGGAATGCCGCGGCCAGGCCCAGCTGGTTGCTGCGGCCTTCGACGAAGTTGGCGAAGGTGTAGTGGTTGTCCAGGTTGCCGGCGAACGGGACCTGCGGCTGCACCGGCGCCTGCGCCGAATGGCTGGAAACCGGCGCGATCTGCGCGTCCACGGGCCGCGGGCGCGAGCCGATTTCAAGAAAAACGTCGCCGAAACCGGCAAAGTGGGTGACCAGCTCGCGGATCCGCGGCAGGTACAGTTCGCGCACCTGATCGACAATGAAGGCATTCGGTGCATACAGCACCAGGCTGTCAGCGCGCAGATCGGCCTGCAGCGGCTTCAACCAGGTGTGAACATCCTCGGGCGGGAACTCCGCCTCGAGTCGCTCGAGACTACGTGACCAGGCATCCAT